>JAADIM010000029.1 GCA_013151345.1 Gammaproteobacteria bacterium | reverse complement strand
TTTAGTCGTATAGGTTCACTTCCCGTCGTTAGGCATTTCTTTTATGGATAGAATATTTTGCCTAATGCTAAGGAATGCGCACGTAATAACATCCTATTTTGACGTGTTATTTTCCTTTATGCCGTCGTTGCAAACAGGATTTCATAGAATGACTATGCGTACCTGTTTGCGCCTCGACAGAAAGAAAAATATCTACGCCAAAATAGGATGTTATTACGTGCGCATTCCTAATCAACATGTTTTAATACCCGTGGTGCTTAAACCTAAATTAAACTTATCTTCGGGGATCTAAAGTGGATTATTCATATAAACTGAATTTCAAAGTCAGAGATTATGAATGCGATATTCAGGGAGTGGTAAATAATAGTGTATATCAGAATTATCTGGAACATACCCGCCATGAATATTTGTTGGAATCTGGTATTGATTTCGCTGATCTTGCAAAAAAAAATATAAACCTTGTTGTAGTAAGAGCAGAGTTAGACTACAAGTTTCCATTAAGGAGCGGCGAAAAATTTTGGGTTGGTTTAAATCTACATCGACCATCGAAAGTCCGCTTTGAATTTTCGCAAGATATCTATCGCGATTTGGACGAGAAATTAATATTAAGCGCAAAAATTACAGGTACTTCTATAAATGAAAGAGGCAGGCCATTTATACCGGATGAAATAGCAAATTTATTTTCCATCTAGCCGATAAATCTGTGGTTTCAGGAAATTCATCTTGATGCCCCGTGAGTTTGCTACGGGTATAGAATAATCGATACGCGATATAATTATTATGCAACCTGTAACCACAAAAAGAAGGACATTAAAATGGATGCTATTATTGGCGATGTCCGCAATCGTGTTGTTTTTACGCGTTGTCGATTTTGTATTGGAAGCAGCCAATGAAGGATTTCACGTTACTCGTATTGGGTTTAATCTGATTGGAATGAATGCTTTTGTTCTCCAACTAGGCATTATTGTCGTCAGTATCATGTTGGCGTGGGTCGCTTTTGTGAAACTCTCAAATTTACATCTGAGGACTATTTCTAGTTCTAGCAATATGCCCCTCAAGGCAAGTGGCTAAACTGATGATCTATACAAACGTATGGTGAAGTAATAAGATTGAAGCAGCAATCTTGAGAAGTAGCTATGTTGCAGTAACTAGGTAGCAGTAACTACGCTACGCAGCAGAAGTTAAGGGAAAGGAATTTATTATTCAGCAGGTAGCGTTTTAGGTGTTTCCAGTGTTTTTTTCAATTCTGTTACTTCATTAATCTTGCCTTTGATCGATTCAAAAACACCGTCTGATTTTTTTTCTTTATTATCTGAAGAGTTATCTGAAGAGTTATCTGAAGAGTTATCTGAAGAGTTATCTAGAGAGTTATTGTCGAGGCTTGATGTTGCAGGTACTGACGGGATCACATTCTCGTCTGAGCGAAATAGTTGAATTTCTGCATCGGGTACGCTTTTCGGTTTCGTATTACTGAATTGCCATTCACCCTTTTTATTTTTCCACTTGTAAACTGTAGTAATGGTTACTTTATCTGGGTTGTCTGAGGAAAGTATTTTTGCTGCTTGAGTGGAGATTTTATTGGTTGTGGATTGAAAGAAACTAGAAACCATTTCCCATCGGTCGTAAACAATCCAGCCAGATAATATAACAGTAAGGAATATAAGTTTGTACAGGAGGGATTTCATTTTGGCATGAATAGGGATGTCATTAGTAATTATAGTTTTATCACTATGATCGCATAAGAATTATTTGATAAAAAAATCTTTAAAAAGTCGCGCCATTCCAGCCCCACATATGCCGGTCAGCATTAGAAAATTCGATATATATCCGATCTTTATTTATATTAAGCTCTTGATAGATGAGGTCACAAAGTGCCTGAGAAAAACTGCTGGTCTTGGTTTCCGGTAGACCAATACTTTTTAGTTCAAGGTAAGCTAGCGGATCATTTTTTCCATCAAATAACATAGAAGGGTTATTTTCTATTACGGCGATGACATATTTTTCAGGTTTGCTAAGAATTTCAGCGACCAATTGAGACGCTTTGGATAATAACATGTTTTTCTGATCAATATCGATCGAGACGTTGGTCTGGATTTTTAAATAGGGCATAGATTCGTGTGTTTCGCCGGTCGGTAGCCTTTGTATGTCTACGTAAGTATGTATGTCCACGTGAGCATTCCACGTGAGAACGTAAGTCTATATGAAGCGGCGCACGCGTTAACTGGTTAATTTATCAGGCTTACGCCGCATCCGCATCAGTTTGGTTAATCGCATCAGTGCCGTTGATGACATTTAGTTTATTCATTTCAGCAAAATCCATCAAATAGCTGAATAGCTCTGGATGTTCATCTTTTAATGAGGCATTAAGTGCGACACACTTAAGACCATTAATTGATAGTGGTTTTAACTTTGCTGAATAGTGGATTCGGTGATCTTTTCCGAATGTAGACAGAACGCCACTCATTCTTTCGGCCCAATCGCTTGGTCGAAATTTCCGGCCATCTTTAGTTTGACCTTCAATAATTATGGTTGAATCGTTAATTTCTGATATCCCCATGGCCATCTCCATTGTTTTGGTTAACTTCAATCTTTTTCCGTTAAAGATTTCAAATTTTTGCTGATCTTATTTTTTGATCATAAAAGAACGATCTTTAGACAGACTTAATTATAAATAATATATTGCTGCGTTTCTTTTGACGCCAACACCTGCTGGGTATTACACTTTGACTTGCACCGCACAATTTTTATATGCTTTAACTTATTATGAACTGTTCTTATTATGGACTGTTGGCGTTGTCGGCGAAAGCAGTATATCTCGGGTCTGAGAATAAACGGGCTTGATGCTTCTTGCTTGCTAGTAGTCGATGCTAATAGCAAATTTACTGAATTATCAGCAGCCTATCGATTATTGTTCTCAATTCCCTCGATTTATACAATGCACTTTTTCTAATATTTGCTGTAAATAGTTGTTAAAAGTGGAGAGCATCTCTTTCGTTAAGTGTTGCCGTTAGATTGCGAAAATGCCACAACTTTCTTTAGACAATTCCTTTTGCGAATCAGTTACGTAAGGATTATAGCTCAATTTTTTGTGTTTATGTGTTCTAATTTTTTATATTACTTGACCTAAATAGTCCTTGTACAGTATATGAGAAGGTTGTCTTGTGTGTTTTACATTGCGATGTTTTGTAAATCGCTCGTTTTTTAATGGTTAATTTGAAGATTTGAGGGAATTGTGGAGCTAACAGGTGCTGATATCGTTATCCGGAGTCTAAAAGACGAAGGTGTAGAGTTTATATTTGGGTACCCGGGTGGTGCGGTATTGCATATTTATGATGCAATTTATGCACAAGACGAGGTGAAACATATTCTGGTGCGCCATGAACAAGGCGCTACGCACGCGGCTGATGGTTATGCACGCTCTACTGGCAAGCCCGGTGTCGTATTAGTGACATCTGGTCCGGGTGCAACCAATGCTGTTACTGGCATTGCGACAGCTTACATGGATTCAATTCCAATGGTAGTTTTGACCGGCCAAGTGAATACTGACCTCATTGGGAACGACGCTTTTCAGGAAGTCGATTCCGTAGGGATCACGCGACCGTGTGTCAAACATAACTTTCTGGTCAAAAATGTTAAAGATTTAGCGTTAACCATTAAAAAAGCGTTTTATATTGCAACGACAGGGCGGCCGGGTCCGGTTGTTGTTGATATTCCGAAGGACATTACCGCGCATAAAACGGAATATGAATACCCAGAAAAAGTCACAATGCGTTCCTATAATCCGACGATTAAAGGGCATACCAGTCAGATAAAACGGGCTATGGATCTGATTATTGGTGCAAAAAAGCCGATGATATATACTGGCGGCGGGGTTGTTCTGGGCAATGGCTCAGAAGCACTTATTGAATTTACGCGCGCGTTAAATTATCCCATCACCAACACATTAATGGGCTTGGGTGCTTACCCTGCGTCTGACAAGCAGTTTCTAGGCATGCTGGGTATGCACGGTACCTATGAAGCTAATATGAGTATGCATCATTGTGATGTGCTTATTGCGATTGGTGCACGATTTGACGATCGTGTAACCGGTAACATCGACAAGTTTTGTCCCGATGCGAAAATTATTCATGTCGATATTGATCCGTCATCTATATCTAAAAACGTAAAAGTTGATGTACCCATCGTGGGTGATGTAGCACAGGTATTAGCAGAATTTCTGGGAATTCTAAAGGAAAGTCCTGACAGGCCGGATGAAGCTGCAATTAAACAATGGTGGAATCAAATTGAAGAATGGCGCTCTGCTGCCTGCCTGAAATTTGATACCAGCGGTGAATTTATCAAGCCACAGCATGTGCTGAGTGAGTTATATAAAATAACTGAAGGTAATGCCTACGTGACATCTGATGTTGGCCAACATCAGATGTGGGCCGCGCAATTTTATGGTTTTGACAAACCGCGTCAATGGATCAATTCAGGTGGATTGGGCACAATGGGGTTCGGCTTGCCTGCGGCAATGGGCGTACAGTTAGCCCACCCTGATGGCACGGTGTGTTGTGTTACCGGAGAAGCCAGCATTCAGATGTGTATACAAGAGCTTGCGACCTGCAAACAATATGATTTACCTCTAAAAATAATTCTACTGAATAATCGTTATATGGGTATGGTACGGCAGTGGCAGGAATTTTTTTATGAAAAACGCTATTCGCAATCCTATATGGAAACCTTGCCCGACTTTGTAAAGTTAGCGGAAAGTTTTGGTCATGTCGGCATGAAAATAGAAAAACCAGGTGATGTTGAAAATGCATTAAAAGAAGGGCTGGGAATGAAGGATAAACTGGTATTTATGAATTTTGTGACTGATCAGGCTGAAAATGTATACCCCATGATCCCGGCTGGTGCAGGATTAAACGAAATGATTTTAGTATAGGTATGTTGAACTGATGCGGCACATTATCTCTATCTTAATGGAAAATGAATCAGGCGCCTTGTCACGGGTCGCCGGGTTATTCTCAGCGCGTGGCTATAATATCGAATCTTTAGCCGTAGCGCCGACAGAAGATGCAACTATTTCGCGAATGACGCTGGTCACCCGTGGGTCTGACGAAATCATCGAACAGATAACCAAACAACTAAACAAGTGTGTTGATGTCATCAAGTTGATTGACCTCACAGAAGGTGAACACATTGAGCGTGAGATGATGCTAATTAAAGTCAAGGCGACTGGAGAACTGCGTGAGGAAATCAAGCGTTTATCAGATATATTTAACGCGCGAATTATCGATGTAACGGAAACAACCTATACGATAGAGTGGACAGGTGAGGGCACTAAATCAGATGCATTTATTGAGGCCCTGGGCAGTACGACCATTCTTGAGACTGTACGAACTGGTGTGTCAGGTATCTCCCGGGGCGAAAAATGCCTGCGGATATAGGATTCTGCAGCCTCCTAGGTTGATGCTCGACTTATTCTGTTACGGTATATTTAAGTCCGGCATAATAAAGCACTTCTTTAGGGCTCCGTTCGTTTGACGAATATCCGGTATTTTTCACTAATCTAAGATGAATTACGCCTTAAATCTGTTAAAATATCAGCCGTTTAGACTAAATAAATTATTCCAGATGTATATTTTGGCGGTGCGATGTAATCGTAGGGAAAAAGCAGGAAAAAACTAACTCACAAGAATTCAAGACTATACAAATCAAGACAACGCAAAAGGTAATCAACAATGAAACTTTATTACGATAAGGACGCTGATCTGTCCATTATAAAGAACAAAAAAGTGGCAATAGTGGGCTATGGTTCTCAAGGACATGCGCATGCAAATAATTTAAAGGAATCGGGTGTTGATGTCATCGTGGCATTACGCGCAGGCTCTGCTTCAGCTGCCAAAGCTGAAGCTGCTGGTTTGAAAGTAAAGGAAGTGGCGGATGCGGTAAAGGAAGCTGGTATTGTTATGATCCTGGCACCGGATGAACATCAGGCGAAAATTTATAGCGAACAAATCGCGCCAAACATAAAAGAAGGTTCGACTCTGGCGTTTGCGCATGGTTTTAATATTCATTATGGCCAGATTGATCCACGTAAAGACATAGATGTCATTATGATTGCACCAAAAGGGCCTGGGCACCTGGTACGTTCGACATATACCCAAGGCGGCGGTGTACCGAGCCTGATTGCGGTTTATCAGGATGCATCAGGAAAGGCCAAGCAAACGGCACTTTCGTATGCATCAGCAAACGGTGGTGGTCGTGCGGGTATTATTGAAACGACATTCAAAGAAGAAACCGAAACTGATCTGTTTGGAGAACAAGCCGTATTGTGTGGTGGCGCAACTGCGTTAGTACAAGCTGGATTTGAAACCTTAGTGGAAGCAGGTTATGCCCCTGAAATGGCGTATTTCGAATGTCTGCATGAACTTAAATTAATCGTCGATTTAATGTACGAGGGCGGTATCTCGGATATGCGCTATTCAATCTCAAACACGGCGGAGTACGGTGATCTGACGCGTGGACCACGCATTGTCACCGAAGAGACTAAAGAAGAAATGCGTTACATTCTGGAGGAAATTCAGTCTGGTGAATTTGCGCGTGAATTCATCCTGGAAAATCAGGCGGGTGCGCCGGTTATGAAAGCAAGACGTCGTATAGCTCGCGAGCATCCTATTGAAGTAGTCGGCGCTAAACTACGCGAAATGATGCCCTGGATAAAAGCTAACAAGATTGTAGATAAAGCTAAAAATTAAGTTGGGATCTGAAGAGTGGGGCGTTTAGAGTTTTATCGCTCCACCTAAGGTTCAACTTTCTTTCTATGCTATTTTCTTCTAAAGTAAAATGCCGACCCAACGACATACATTAATTGCCCGTGAAGGGTGGCTGTTAATATTTCTGGCAGTATGTGTTACTATTTTGATCTGCGCTTTTGCTGGATTGGGTGTTTCATTACCCTTTGCTTTCCTTGTCTTGTTTTTATTTTTTTTATTTCGCGATCCTCCCCGAAAAATTCCTGCTGTAGCATTGGGTCTGGTTAGTCCGGTTGACGGTACCGTGGTTGCTGTTGAGGAAGTCCAAGATGTATTTTTGGATCGCCAAGCGATACGCTTATCGTTGAAGATGAACTGGTATGGTATTTACATCATCCGTAGCCCAATGGAAGGTAAAGTGGTGAAGCAATGGTTTAACGGTAACCCTAAGGAAGTCGGAAACTCAGCTGATAAAATTCAAAGTAAATCAGCACCTACATCAGTACCTACATTAGCGCCTACATTAGCGCCTACATCGGCACAATGGATTCAAAGTGACGAAGGTGATGATGTTATTGTCAGTATGACAAACGATAAAATTACACGTCGGCCCGGCTGTTTGACTCAATCTGGTGAACGTATCGGGCAAGGACAACGGTGTGGTTTCATTCATTTTGGCGCAGCGATAGAACTTTTTATTCCACTAAACTCGCGATTAGAGGTAAAAAAAGGTGATAAAGTCCTCGCAGGGTCCGATATAGTGGCTACATTAGTTCATAAGGACTGATCTCATAGGTTGGGGAGATGGCAGGGACTCGGGGCAGATTAGAGGTTGGATCGAAGTCGCTTGTGTTGGACAGTGATCGGGTGGTGGGTATGTTGGACATAGTCCCTTAGTCCAACCTACAATATTCTCTAACGTATCCAAGAGTTATGTTTAAGAAATAAGCAGGCAAACAGTCAATGAGTGACAAAAAACTGGTAAATATAACCTCAATGAAAAAGGACTCAAAAAATAACCCGGGTAAGCGTGCGGAGGATCATAAGGCTTCTCTAGGTACTTCCCAAGACTCTTCTCAAGACTTTTCTCAAGACTCTTCTGACGCCTTTTCTCAAGATAAGGGCCCCGGGGCGAAACGACGTCGTGGTATTTATTTGTTACCGAATTTGTTTACCACCGCGTGTTTGTTTGCAGGTTTTTACGCCATTGTAGCTGCCATGAGTGATCGTTTTGAAGCTGCTGCAGTGGCTATCTTTGTTGCGATGGTGATGGATGGTCTCGATGGGCGTGTTGCTCGTTTGACCAATACACAGAGTGATTTTGGCGCTCAGTACGATAGTTTGGCAGATATGGTTTCATTTGGTCTCGCGCCTGCGTTGATTGTGTTCGAATGGTCCTTATCCGGGTTAGGGAAGCTAGGATGGTTGGCGGCGTTTGTTTATACGGCATGTACTGCGTTGCGCCTAGCGCGGTTTAATACTCAAGTAGGTACTGCAGATAAGGGTTATTTTCAGGGTTTAGCCAGTCCGGCCGCAGCGGCGGTCGTTGCAGGTATGATCTGGATCAGCAATGACTATCAAATGAGTGGCGCCGAATTAAAAATTCCTGCAATTATAGTGACTGTTGCCGTTGGATTGCTTATGGTGAGTAATATACGTTACCGCAGCTTTAAGGATCTTGATCTTAAAGGGAAGGTGCCGTTTGTCGCGATACTGGCAGTGGTATTGGTGTTCGTTTTTATCTCTACCGATCCTCCATTAGTGTTATTCGGTATCTTCACGCTATATGCACTTTCAGGTCCGTTATTGACGCTTAAAGACATAAGGGCAAAACGAGCAGAAAGAAAAGCCAATTCGAAAGCTAATCAGGAACAGAATAAATAGAAAACTAGGCAGAGTATTCTCATCTGTATAGTCTATCTAGTCTAGGAGCCTCTTTGTTACGTTCCAGATTCTCTACATACCCAAACTATTTACATTCAAGATAATGCACGCTGAACAATTCGTCGTCATCAGTCCAGACTTTTTTATCTTCGAAACCGGCTTGCCGCGCAATTTCATTAAACTCGTTAATACTGTATTTATAGGAATTTTCAGTATGAATGCTTTCACCTTGTTCAAAGTCGATCGAGTGAGAATCAATTGAAACTGTCTGTTCACATTGGCTTATAAGATGTGACTCCATTCGACCCTGTTCTTTATTATAAAAAGCATGGTGGTCAAACTCATCAAGTTTAAAGTTTGCATCGAGTTCTCGGTTTATGCGAGTAAGTAAATTATAATTAAATGAGGCGGTTACACCTTCTTTATCACTATAGGCTGCTTCGAGAGTAGATTTATCTTTTTTCAAGTCGACGCCGATAAGCAAACCACCACCGGAACCCACCATTTTGGATATATTATTGAGCAAACGTATCGCTTCCTCCGGTTCAAAATTACCAATTGTTGATCCAGGGAAGAAAGCGACCTTGTGCATATTTTTTGGCGCATATGGCAACTCGTCTGTGGTCGTAAAATCAACACAAGCTGCATGCACGTCAAGCCAGGGATAATCTTCTGATAAGCTCTGTGCCGAAGATTTAAGATGTGACTTAGATATTTCCATTGGTACGTAGACGCTTGGCTTTATTGCATCTAACAGTATTCGTACCTTTTCACTACTACCACTACCGGGTTCTACTAACAGGCAGCCTTCTTGAATATAACTGGCAATGTCAATTGCGTTATCTTCAAGTATTGTTTTCTCTGTGCGCGTTACGTAATACTCAGGTAGTTCGGTTATTTCCTCAAATATTTCCGAGCCTTTTTTATCATATAAATATTTAGGTGAAATAGTTTTTTGCTCGTTTCTTAATCCATCGAGTATCTCTGTATAAAAATCTTCAGCTTTCGGGTGTAAATCATAGAACTGAATTGGATTATTGTTGTTACTGCTCATACTAATGTATTATTTCGCCAGTCGAAAACCGCTACACTGCCAGCGATCTTTTGGATAAAAGAAATTTCTGTAACTCGCGCGTATATGATCTTTAGATGTCAAACAAGACCCACCCCGAAGTACGATCTGATTAGACATGAACTTGCCATTGTATTCACCTAACGTTCCTTTGAGTGGTTGGTAACCAGAGTAGGGTGTATAAGGTGATTGCGTCCATTCCCATACATCGCCAAACATCTGAGCTAATTTATCATTAGCTTGAACAGTGATGGGTTGTAAATATCCAGATTCTAAGAAATTTCCTGTTATCGGTATCTTTTTCGCGGCAACTTCCCACTCGGCTTCTGTGGGTAGTCGTTTGCCTTTCCAGCGAGCATATGCATCGGCTTCATAAAAACTTACGTGGCAAACGGGTGCGTGTTCATTAATTTCCTGCATGCCGGATAACGTCATATAGCACCATTGGCCGCCTGATTTTTCCCAATAGAGGGGTGCTCGCCAGTTTTGTGTACGCAGTGTTTTCCATGCGTCTGATAACCAAAGTCGAACAGTTTGATAACCTCTCGCTTCAATAAACTCTATAAATTCACCATTGGTGACCAGGCACGATGCGAGTTTATAAGGCGCGAGAAATACTTTGTTGAGTGGAAGTTCATTGTCGTAGCAAAATCCATCGCTTTTATAACCGATTTCGACAAGATCTTCATCAAATTCAATCCAACGTAATCCAGGTAAATCGCGCACGCTTGGTTTGTTTGTTTCGTAAGTAGGGTGTAACGGATTGTAGATCGGGCGTAATGGATTGTAAGCAAAGTTATATTTAATATCCGTTAAAAGCAATTCCTGGTGTTGTTGTTCGTGATGAATGCCAACCCATGTTCGGGAATCAATGTCACGCCATTGCTCATGATCCCAATCGGTTAACAGTTGATTCATGTGTTCATCTACGTACGCGCGGTACTGGTACACCTCTTTGACCGTTGGTCGAGACAATAGCCCTCTCTCTGGTCGAGGGTGAAATGACCCTGCGGTTTCGTAGTATGAGTTAAATAAATAAGCAAATTCTGGATGAAAAATGCGGTAATTTGCCACGTAAGGTTTGAGCAAAAATGTTTCAAAGAACCAGCTCACATGGGCTAAATGCCACTTTGGTGGACTGACATCTTCAAATGTCTGGATTCCGTAATCTTCGATTTCAAGTTTCTGGCACAGGATTTCTGATTGTTTCCGAACTTGTTGATAGGACGTTAACAACGAATTTATCGGGCTGCTGGCCTTATCAAAATCGACCCGAGTGATGTTGCCGGGTGCAGGCATTTTTTTTCCTTATTTTTTCTCTATTAATTAATGTGGTTATGCTAATCTACTCTATTTACCAATCAGTAGTGGCGTGACATTGTATACGCACTAAGTATTGTCTTCAAACCCTGGATGGATGATCTTATATGCTTTTACTATAAGGCGTTTTTGCAACAGCTATTGGCAATTACCGTATAAAGGGCTATATTTAGCAATACATTCGAGAATTTATAGGTATTTTGGCTAATTAAGTGAACACACATACAGTAATTTACCTACAATAATTAAGTGAACGCACAAAAAGTGAACGCAAAAAGTCACATATTCAATCATTTAAATCAGAATCAACCTTCTGCGTTGTGGTGTCGCATGCCGTTGTCTACCATATCAAGCCGCGTATCTGCTTCTTTTTCTACAACTTTTTCTACAACTATTTCTACAAGAAGTACCACACCGGCGTCAGCAAACACCTCAAATCTGTTACTGCTGCCTTAGGGCATACATACTCATACCACAATAGTTTTCTATAAAAATTAGTAAGTTAGGGCGAAAAGACCAGGCGGTTTTTTGGCCTCGAACTCTTTTCTGTATCTCTAACTACTACCGATCATGGATTTATATTTAAGCTGCCGTATCAGTACTCAATGCAGCGGAGCAAGTAGATGAAAGATAAATTAATTATTTTTGATACCACATTGCGCGACGGCGAACAAAGCCCGGGTGCGTCTATGACGAGTGACGAAAAAGTACGCATAGCCAAAGCACTTGAGCGCATGCACGTTGATGTGATTGAAGCGGGTTTTCCCATAGCGAGTAAGGGCGATTTTGAAGCAGTGCAATCAGTTGCTCGAATCATCAAGGAAAGTCGCATATGCGCTTTGGCACGAGCAATTGATAAAGACATTGATCGAGCGGGAGAAGCGCTAAAAGAGGCTGAAGCGCCGCGAATTCACACCTTTATCGCCACATCACCTATCCATATGGAAATGAAATTACGTATGTCACCCGACCAGGTATTGGAGCAAGCGGTAGCGGCTGTTAAACGCGCACGACGATATACTGATGATGTTGAGTTTTCACCTGAAGATGCGGGTCGCTCTGATCTCGATTTTCTTTGTCGGATTTTGGAAGCTGTTGTTGATGCTGGCGCGACAACGCTAAATATTCCAGACACCGTCGGCTATAACGTACCTACACAGTTTGGCGAATTGATGCACAATTTAATCGAACGCATACCTAACTCGGATAAAGCGATTTTTTCAGTACATTGCCACAACGATTTGGGATTGGCCGTCGCCAACTCACTCTCTGCAGTTTATAATGGCGCCAGACAAGTTGAGTGTACCATTAACGGTTTAGGCGAGCGTGCTGGCAATGCTGCGTTGGAAGAAATTGTAATGGCGATTAATACACGTGCTGATATTTTTAATTGTGAAACAAATTTGGACACCACGCAGATAGTGCCTTGTTCTCGTTTAGTGTCAAGCATTACTGGTTTTAAAGTACAGCCAAATAAAGCCATAGTCGGAGCAAACGCATTCGCACATGAGTCTGGAATACACCAGGATGGTGTGCTCAAAAGCCGTGAAACCTATGAGATAATGCGTGCCGAAGATGTCGGCTGGAGTGCTAACAGGATGGTGCTTGGTAAACATTCCGGCAGAAATGCTTTTCGGACCCGTTTGCAAGAGATAGGAACAGATTTTGCGTCTGAAGTAGAGTTAAACGAAGCGTTTACTCGATTCAAAGAACTTGCAGATAAAAAACATGAAATTTTTGATGACGACTTGCAGGCATTAGTGACGCAAACAAAATTATCATCGGAAAACGAGCGTTACAAGTTAGTTTCATTAAAGGTCACGTCTGAAATGGGTGAGATTCCGAATGCCAGTTTGGTCGTGTCGGTTGATGGAAAAGAAAAATCTGCAAGCGCCACGGGTGGTGGTGTTGTGGATGCATCTTTTAAGGCAATTGAGTCCATAGTGGATAGCAAGACGCAGTTACAACTTTATGCGGTAAATAATATTACCAGTGGAACAGATTCGCAGGGCGAAGTGACTGTGCGTATGGAAAAGGAAGGCCGAATAGTTAATGGGCAGGGGGCGGATACAGATATTGTGATTGCATCAGCCAAGGCGTATATCAATGGACTAAATAAAATTATGCAATCAAAAGAACGGGCACATCCTCAGGTGTAATTGTAATTAAAAGCGTGTGTGCCACCGCAAAGACGCAAAATACACAAAGGTTTTTTAATAGAAAGAACCGACTATGTGTCCTTAGTGGTGAGTCATCATTGTTTAACTTAGCTGTTTAGCTTATGTTTAGCTTAGAGACAAGTAATGGGATTAGATCAAAGTCAGCAACGTCAATATCTGGACGAGATGGGGATTCGGGTTTGGGTAAGACGGAGTTTGCCCCAGCCAGAAGAGGTAAATGCCTTACCTGAATCTATGGCGAGTCATACTAATGTTCAAGAAATCATCGATCCGGCGATGGCTATTACAGCTGCAGTTAAAACGGTTGTCACCGCTAAAGTATCACAGGATTGGGATACACTGGCCAGCCAGGTGACGAACTGCACAGCTTGCGAGCTAAGCAAGGTACGTACGCAAACAGTTTTTGGGGTAGGGAATCGCGAGGCTGATTGGCTAATTATCGGCGAAGCCCCTGGTGCTGAGGAAGATCGACAAGGTGAGCCGTTTGTTGGGCGGGCAGGTCAATTATTAACTGAAATGTTACGCGCTATCGGATTAACGCGTGAACAAGTGTACATCGCCAATATTCTCAAGTGCAGACCACCCAATAACAGAGACCCCAAACCAGAGGAAGTTGTATTATGTGATGCCTTTTTGACGGCTCAGATAAATCTGATTAAACCAAAAATTATACTTGCTGTGGGGCGAATAGCAGCTCAGAATTTACTAAAATCAGATACAGCAATTGGTCAATTAAGAGGGCGATCCTACTTGTATGGTGAACAGGAAATACCACTTGTGGTGACTTACCATCCGGCCTATTTACTGCGTTCTCCACTCGAAAAGCGAAAAACTTGGAATGATCTGAAATTAGCGGTAAAAATATTCAAAGAATCTTGATTGTTTCCCGATAACATGACTATGAATACTATTCTCTTTATTTTTAATATACAAATCAACAAGTTCAATAATATTATGGATTTACTAGGGTACCACTAACGTGAGTGCAGTACTGGATCATCCTGCTATCGAATTTCGTCCAATGAGTGCGGAGGATCTGGCGCAAGTTATTGCGATCGATAGACGGATTTATCCCTATCCTTGGACTGAATCGATATTTAGAGATTGTCTCCATGTAGGCTATTGCTGTTGGGTGATGGAAGAAAATGAGAAAATTGTGGCTTATGGTGTTTTATCCATAGGCGTAGCAGACGAGGCTCATATCCTCAATATTAGTGTGCAGCCGGAATCACAGCGACGCGGGTTGGGTGAAAGTATGCTGGATTATTTGTTGGATCTCGCCGACGATCACAAGGCAAAGAGTATTTTTCTTGAAGTTCGTCCATCGAATACAGCGGCATTGAATTTATATGATAAGAAAGGATTTAACCGAGTGGGTGTGCGTACTAATTATTACCCCACCCAAGGTGGGCGCGAGGATGCATTAATTCTTGCATTCAGAGTTGTGCCCTAAACAGTAAAGATAATAAAAATATTTAATATGCGCTGCTTAGTAGCTGCTTAATAATAAATAGCTTAAACAAAACCTGAATATCTGCCTATCACACACTTACCTAACTATGCTATTAATAACTATTTTCGATTATGGCAGACAAAGCGCATTATCCTCCCGCGGTATTTTTAATGGGGCCGACGGCGTCGGGGAAAACAGATTTAGCGGTTCAATTGGTTCAGAACCAAATGCATGGAAGATCCTTTGAAATTATCAGTGTCGATTCAGCGTTAGTGTACAGGGGCATGGATATCGGCACTGCAAAACCGGATCAAACGGTCCTTGAAAAAGCACCACATAGACTAATCGATATATGCGAACCTGATGAGCCTTACTCCGCAGCTCGATTTCGTCAAGATGCGCTAGACGCGATGCAAGAGATTACTGCCAGCGGCAAAATACCGTTACTGGTTGGCGGAACCATGCTTTATTTTCGTGTATTGGAAGCGGGCTTATCGGAACTGCCGGAAGCTGATCCTCAAGTACGCGAGACGCTGGAATTAGAGGCTCAAAGGAGTGGCCTAGCAGCATTGTATCAACGCTTAATGCAGGTCGATCCCGTGTCAGCGAATCGAATACACCCAAATGATCCGCAACGAATTCAACGTGCGCTCGAAGTGTACGAAATCAGCGGTGAAACGATGTCGTCGCTTTATGAGCAACATGCGTCAAATCCAATTCCTTTTAATATAATTAAAATAGCGGTTGCGCCAGAAGATAGATCGGAACTGCATGAAAATATACGCAAACGAGTTGCGAAAATGTTAAAAAAAGGCTTTTTAGAGGAGGTATCAAGCTTTTTTAAGCGAGACGACTTGCACAAAAATTTACCTTCCATGCGCGCAGTAGGTTACCGTCAGGTGTGGGAGTATCTGGAAGGGAAGTTAGATTATCCTCAGATGGAAGAGCGCATGGTTATTGTAACAAGACAATTTGCAAAACGTCAGTTTACCTGGTTAAGATCGGACGCTGCAATTATCTGGTTTAATGCCACGGACAAAAATCTATTGTCTAAAGTATTGAAATATTTGAATACGGTGCCTATATAGGAATAAGCACAAACCGGAAATATGCTACAATCAGCATCGTAGACTTGAAAACATAGGCTAAAAATATTGCGGTTATTGAGTGGGTTTATTAATAATTCAAGTAAAACAAATAGTTAGCCTGGGTGGATTTTTTGAGGCTAGTAATACTCGTTTGCAGTTTACTACGTCTGTGTAGCGGGTTTATCATGGAAGATTTGGTACAATCATAACGATAATGAGGAGAACACACACATGTCTAAAGGGCAATCGCTACAAGACCCTTTCTTAAATGCATTGAGAAAAGAAAAAGTACCTGTCTCGATTTTTTTAGTGAATGGAATAAAGTTACAAGGACAAATAGATTCATTTGATCAATTTGTAGTTTTACTAAAGAACAGTGTTAATCAAATGGTATATAAACATGCTATATCGACAGTCGTTCCGGTACGTAATGTAAGAATACCTACGGCGGATGATACGGCAGCAGTAGAAGAAGAAGCTGGAAATGCAACGTAATTGCTGGATTTCATGACACTGGTTCTGGTTCCTCAATACATGCTTCCATAACTCATGCTTCCATAACTACAGGATGTCATAAATGATAATGGGTATGAGGTTTGTTTGATCGTCCAGTAAAAAATAGTGAACGTGCTATTCTGGTTCATATTGATATTGCGTCGGAATGCGATGACGGATTTTTAGATGAGTTTAGAGAGTTGTCGCTTTCAGCTGGTGTTATGCCTGTTGCAGTCGTAACCGGTTCACGCAAGGTTCCTAGCCCAAAATATTTTATTGGAAGCGGCAAACTGGACGAGATCAAGTCGCTTGTCGTGGAGCAATGTGCACAAGTGGTTATATTTAATCATGCGCTTTCACCTGCGCAGGAAAGAAATATAGAAAAATATCTTGGTTGTTTTGTGCTGGACCGCGCTGGCTTGATTCTCGATATCTTTTCACAGCGGGCCCGATCTCATGAAGGTCGTTTGCAAGTAGAATTGGCACAGTTACAACATCTTTCCACTCGTCTGGTACGTGGCTGGACCCACCTGGAGCGTCAAAAGGGCGGGATTGGTTTGCGTGGCCCTGGTGAAACTCAGTTGGAAACTGACCGTCGTTTAATTGGGATTCGCATCAAGCAGCTCAATAAACGATTAACTAAAGTTGATAAGCGCCGAGATCAAAGTCGTAGATCAAGACGTCGGGCAGATTTAAAGACAGTGTCCTTAGTAGGTTATACAAATGCGGGTAAGTCTTCCGTGTTTAATAGCTTGACTCAATCGGATGTTTATTCGGCTAATCAATTATTCGCAACGTTGGATCCAACGTTGCGCCGGGTTGAGTTTCCTAACTCAAATCCGCTGATCCTCACGGATACGGTGGGGTTTATAAGGCATTTACCCCACCAGTTAGTTGCTTCTTTTCGATCAACGTTGCAAGAAACATGTGAGGCTAGTTTATTGTTGCATGTCATAGACGCCAATGATCAAAATCGACGTGAAAATATTGAAGAGGTTAATGCCGTTTTAAAGGAAATTGGCGCGGATAATATTCCACAGATTGAAATATTTAACAAAATAGACTTGATACCGGACAAAATCGCCCATATTGAATATGAACACAACAGTAGCAGTGAGAATACAAACGAAACTGTAAGACGTGTCTGGGTTTCCGCCAAAACGGATGAAGGACTGGATTTACTAAATCAGGTGCTTGCAGGGTACTTTCGCGTGATGAAGGATGTGCTTTTTCTGCGTATTCCCCCAACAATGGGGTGTTTGCGAGCAAAGTTATATGATCTAGGCTGTGTACTGAATGAACGATATTTGGACAATAATGATGTGTTAATGGAAGTTGAACTTGACTGTGATCAATATAATTTGGTATTGCAGCAAAAGGAGTTCGATAATTCAATGATTGTTTCAGAGTCAAAACATCTTGCGGGCGCTGCTTAAGCCCCCTACAATTCACCTCTTGGCTCAAACTTATTGCATACAATATTGCCAGCGAGTTTATCGCACTAGAACGTTAGTACAAGAATTTATACAGGAATTTAATTTAAAATACAGCGATGTATATAGCTAACACAAATTTTGGAGTAACTAAATGGCTTGGAATGAACCTGGTGGTTCGGGTAGCAAAGATCCTTGGGGTAATAATAGTGGTGGCGGTAGCAAGCAAGGCCCGCCCGATCTCGATGAAATTGTCAAAAAACTCCAAAATAAATTAAACAGCTTGTTCGGTAGCGGTTCTGGCTCCAGCTCCGGCGGCGGTTCAGGTGGTGGTTCGGGCTTGACCGCCCGCGGTATTAATAAAATAGCGGGGCTGGTTGCCGTCGTGGCGTTTTTGGTCTGGGCGTTATCCGGGCTCTACCAAGTAGAAGAAGGTAAGCGTACTGTGATTTTGCAGTTTGGTGCGTATAAAACGACTATGTTGCCGGGTCTTCACTGGTATCCGCGATTTATTCAGAGCAGAGAGGAAGTCGATATTTCCAAAGTGCGTACCGTCGAAGTAGGGTATCGTTCTGGTGGCGGACGTAGTCAGTCTACTACATCGGTAGAACGTGAATCATTAATGCTGACCCAGGATGAAAATATAATCGATGTTGAGCTTGCTGTGCAATATAAGGTAAGTAGTGCCAAGGAGTATTTATTTAATGTACGGACCCCAGACTTGACCTTACATCAAGCGACTGAAAGTGCAGTACGCGAACAGATCGGTAAAAGTAAAATGGATTTTGTGTTGACCGAAGGTCGTGGCGAAATAGGTGGCGATATAATGTTAAAAATTCAAGAGATCCTGGATGTGTACAAAACAGGGCTAATTGTTACCAGTGTAAACATGCAAAATGCACAACCGCCTGATCAGGTACAGCACGCATTTGATGATGCTGTAAAAGCACTTCAGGATGAAGATCGCGTAAAAAATGAAGCCGAGGCTTATTCTAACGACATTATCCCAAGAGCGCGTGGTGCATCAGCCCGAATTCTGGAAGAGTCCAATGCCTATAAAGCACAGGTTATAGCCCAGGCAGAAGGTGAAGCGAGTCGGTTTACTCAGATTTTGAAAGAATATGAGAAGGCACCGCGTGTAACGCGCGAGCGTCTTTATCTAGATGCAGTGGAGTCAGTGATGTCCAACACAAGTAAGGTGATGATCGATGTTGAGGGTGGAAACAATCTTCTGTATTTGCCGCTGGATCGATTAGCTGCGTCGGCAGGTGTAAGAGCCCGGACCGACGACACCCCGGACGCTATTACCAGGCAAATAGATGAAAGTACACGCACAAGATTATCCGATAGAAAAAGCCGTGATGATGCACGCAGTCGACGGAGTACACGCTAATGGGAACCGCTAAAGTATTGGTATTAATCGTCGTTGTTGCGGTAATTATATTGGTGTCAAATTCACTCTTTACAGTAGACGAAAGACAAAAAGTCATTATGTTTGAATTTGGTGAAATCGTAAAAGACGATTTTGCCCCCGGGATTCACTGGAAGATACCGGTGATGAATAACGTTCGTAAATTCGACAATCGTATACTCACATTAGATTCTGATCCGGAGGCTTACCTGACGCTTGCCAAGAAGAATGTTATTGTTGATTCATTTGTAAAATGGCGTATTAAGGATGTGGCCCGGTTTTTCACTGCAAACTCAGGTGATGAAGTCGTTGCACTTAACAAGTTGTCGCAAATAATTAAAAATGGGTTACGCGATGAATTTGGCAAGCGCACAATTCAGGAAGTCGTCTCCGGTGAACGTAATCAAATCATGGAAGTTTTGCAAGTAAAGCTCAACAAACAGGTTGCGGAACTGGGTATGGAAATTGTAGATGTGCGGCTAAAGCGTATCGATTTTCCGGATAAAATCAGTCAGTCCGTTTATGAGCGGATGGAAGCTGAACGTAAACGGGTCGCCAATGACACGCGCTCAAGAGGTGCTGAAGCAGCGGAACGTATTCAGGCTGACGCAGATCGGCAGCGGACAATTTTGCTGGCAGAGGCCTATAGAGATTCGGAACAAATACGTGGTGAGGGTGACAGTAAAGCTGCGGACATTTATGCCAAGGCTTACAATAAGAACCCGGAGTTTTATTCTCTTTATCGAAGTTTGACAGCGTATAAGAATTCGTTTTCAGAAAGATCCGATATTTTAGTTGTAAAACCTGATTCTGATTTCTTTAAGTATTTTACAAATTCGAATCCGGAGAGTAATAAGAAAAGCAAATAACAACTTTTCTTAGCTAGCGCTGTGATAAATGCACGGATCAAGGTAGTATCGTTTAAGAGATGGGTTTACGACTTTGGTTTAAGAGTCTGGTTTATAAAGGAAGACAAGAGTTAACTTATAAATAATATTTATGATTCGCAGTTTTGGTTTTAGCGCATATCTATCTAATAGGTCAAAAATCAATGTGGCATGATTTATTAGTCGCTACTGCCTTGTTGTTGGTTGTCGAAGGCATACTACCCTTTATAAATCCTATCGGATTACGCAAAGTGCTTATTATATTGAGCCAAATGGATGATAACGCCCTGAGGTTTGGTGGACTAACCAGTATGATATTGGGCGTTATACTTCTATATTTCATAAATGTGTCTGCTTAACCATAGAAAAATTCAACTCAAAGCCAAGCTACGTATAGCGTACGTACGTATGTATAGGTATAGATAGACAAATGAATAAAAATGATCGCTGGGTGCTTCCCGAAGGAATTCAGGAAATGCTGCCGTTTCAGGCGGAGCCACTTGAAAAATTAAGAAGAGAAATACTCGATTTGTTTCATAGTTGGGGTTATGAGCTGGTAATGCCTCCCTTCGTTGAATATCTGGACTCGTTATTGACCGGGACAGGTCGAGATTTGGATTTGCAAACATTCAAACTGACTGACCAGCTTACTGGCCGTATGATGGGATTACGTGCTGACATGACTCCGCAAGTAGCCCGCATTGATGCACATCATTTAAAACGAGAACAACCCGTCAGACTATGTTATTTGGGTACTGTATTAACAACACGACCTGATGGATATGGTGGCTCGCGTAGCCCATTGCAAGTAGGCGCTGAACTTTATGGACATGACAGTATTGAAAGTGATGTTGAAATAATATTGCTAATGCTCGACATGTTGGGACGTGCCGGACTAGAGGATATTCATGTTGATTTAGGTCATGTAGGAATATTTCGTGGCTTGTCAAAGCAGGCGAATTTAAGTGATATTGACGAAGCGACCTTATTTGATGCATTACAACGAAAAGCACGTGCCGAGATTGACGAGTTTTTAGAGCAAATAGAAATTAACAAAGATGTCAGAATGATGCTGGCAAGTTTAGTTGAGCTAAATGGGAATATGGATGTTCTTGAGCGGGCAAAATCAACATTCGACAAAGCAGATGATACAGTAAAACAATCTTTGGAAAATTTAGTTTCCATAGCGACGGCTGTAAATAAAAAATTACCGGCATTATCACTCTATTTTGATATGGCAGAATTACGCGGATATCAATATCAGACGGGTATTGTGTTCGCTGCTTATGTACCTGGGCATGGACAGGAAATTGTACGAGGCGGACGTTATGACGACATTGGAAAAGTCTTTGGTCGTGCTCGACCGGCAACTGGTTTTAGTGCGGATTTAAAAAACTTGATGGACCTGGGTGCAGATTTTAGCTACTCCGCTAGCGGTATTTTTTCACCTAGCTCTAATGATCAAAAATTATGGGAAAGAATTGATTCTTTACGAAAGGCCGGTGAACGCGTAGTGTGTGCTCTGCCCGGGCAAAAAGCGGGTGCCAAGGAAATGGGTTGCGATCGCAAGTTAGTAGAAAAGCAGGGGACCTGGGAAGTTATTAAAATTTAGGGAACTGAGGGCTATAAAAAGACTGTGGGTTAGTTTTAATTAAAGTTGAGAATATAAAGTAGTGAGAGTAAATCGTGGGTAACTTTTAATGGGAACCTTTTAATGGGAAAGAATGTCGTCATAATCGGTACACAATGGGGTGATGAAGGCAAGGGTAAAGTTGTAGATTTACTGACAGATCGTGTCAATAAAGTCGTTCGGTTTCAGGGAGGTCATAATGCAGGCCACACTCTGGTAATAGATGGCAAAAAAACAATTTTACACTTAATTCCCTCTGGTATTCTGCGCGATAAGGTTTTGTGTCTTATTGGTAATGGCGTTGTTCTGTCGCCCGAAGCATTAATTAAAGAGATGACGGAGCTGGAAAAAAATGGTGTACCAGTACGGGATCGATTACGGATAAGTGAAGCTTGCCCATTAATATTGCCTTACCATATTTCATTGGATCAGGCGCGCGAAAAAGCCCGCGGTAAAGCCGCTATCGGGACGACTGGCCGGGGAATTGGTCCGGCATATGAAGATAAGGTTTCACGTCGAGCTTTACGTTTAGGCGATTTGTTTTATCGGGAGAAGTTTGCCGCAAAATTGGGTGAGGTAGTAGATTACCATAACTTCGCATTAAAAAATTATTACAAATCTGACACAGTTGATTTTCAGAAAATACTCGATGATGCACTGGCGATGGCTGACACGATTTTACCCTTAGTGGACGATATTCCTGAACTGCTATATCAGGGCCAAAAATTGGGTGAGAGTGTACTATTTGAAGGGGCACAAGGCGCTTTACTTGATATAGATCACGGCACATATCCTTATGTGACCTCATCGAACACTGTTTCCGGTAGCGCAGCCTCTGGCAGCGGCGTCGGGCCCACCAGCTTTGATTACGTGTTGGGTATTACCAAGGCATATACAACGCGTGTTGGTTCGGGTCCGTTTCCAACCGAATTGTTCGACGAATTTGGTAAGCATCTTGCGAAACAAGGTCATGAATTCGGTTCAACTACTGGTCGTGCACGACGTTGTGGCTGGTTTGACGCAGTATCGTTAAGACGCTCTAATCAACTCAATGGTATTACCGGTTTGTGTATTACCAAGCTGGATGTGCTCGATGGCTTGGATACAATTCAGTTATGTATAGGTTATCGTTGTGACGGTGTTGAACGTTATACGCCGCCTATTGGCGCAGATGCGTATGAAAAGTGCGAGCCGATCTATATCGAAATGCCGGGATGGCATGATTCTACAGTGGGTATCCAAAATTATGATGAACTTCCTGAAAATGCAAAAGCCTATTTGAAGAAAGTAGAAGAGATAACAGAGACACCTATTGCGATAGTATCAACTGGCCCTGACCGAGTCGAAACAATTATTCTAACTCATCCTTTCGAATAAACGGGTAGTTATACCCAGCTACTTAAGCTACTTAGCTTAAGCAAAGGCTTAGTACTACGGTGCCGATATCAACACCTTTTAATTGCAGCTGATTTCACCTCTTCCCCTTCCATTACATTCATTTTTCACCCAAATAAGCCGAAAAACGCCTGTTCTTTATAGAATGAGACCATGTCTATTTAGTTAAGAAATTTCTGCTTTTACCGATATACATGTAGCAGCAGCTTTCTAACAATTTTTTGAGAAGCATGCCATATATCTGTTAGAAATTTTAGCGTTATAAACATAGGTGAAAAGAAAATGAAGGCGCAACATACGAATTTAATGAAGGTTTTTTCTCCGGCCAGCTGGACAATTGAATATAAAATCTGGGCAAGTATCGGATTGTTACTTTTTATCTTTACTCTGGCGGCAGTAAAATCCATACAAAACTTAAGCAATCTTGAGTCTGCGCTCACAAATTCAGCCTCCGAAACTATAGAAATTGATGACGCACTGTTAAATGAAATGGCGTCAACGAAAAAAATTGTTACCATTTTGTCAATTATAGGTCTGTGCATCGGCGCAGCCATTGCGTGGTATATCAGTTACATCCTTATTTCACCGTTAAAAAAAGCAACGCAAGCAATATCTGATATGGCCCAGGGTGAAAGTGATTTAACCAGACGTTTGGAAGAATCAAACAAAACAGATGAAATCGCTTTGTTTGCATCAAAGTTCAATCAATTTGCTATCAAAATCCATACGGTCATCGAGCAGATGGTTGGGTCAACAGGTCAACTCGCGTCTGCTACAGATAAAATGACTTCAGTAATCGAACAAACGAACATTGGCACTAAACGCCAACGGGAAGAAACTGATCTGGCTGTCAGCGCTATTGATGAAATGGCGGTTTCAGTGAGAGAAGTATCAAACAGTGCCCATGAGGCAGCGAGTGCTGCGCAGCATGCTGATAGCGAGACCTCCAATGGTCAGGATGTTGTCGCGGGAACCGTTAGATCGATAACTAATTTGGCCGATGAGGTAGAGCGCGTTTCGGGCGTCATCAATAAAGTTGGAATTCAAAGCGAAAATATTGGTACCGTATTAGATGTAATAAGAGGTATTGCTGAACAAACCAATCTACTCGCGCTCAATGCCGCGATTGAAGCAGCACGAGCTGGCGAACAGGGACGCGGATTTGCGGTTGTGGCTGATGAAGTTCGGAATTTAGCTTCCCGTACTCAACAATCAACTGAAGAAATACAATCAATGATCGAAAGTCTACAGCAAGATTCCCGGGAAGCAGTTAACGCCATGGAACAAGGTTTGGAAATGGCAAAAGACAGCGTAGAAAAAGCAGGTAAGGCCGGTAACTCTCTTGAGCTCATAGCAGGCGCAGTAAGTACGATAAATAGCATGAATACTCAAATAGCTGCTGCTGCAGAAGAACAGAGCACAGTTGCTGAAGCAATTAATCGTAGTGTATATAGCATAAGTGATGTCACCGACAAGACGATAGAAGGCGCACAGCAAACCGCTAATGCCAGCAATGAAATTACCAATATCACAACTGAAACGCAAAAATTATTGTCAGAATTTAAAATTTGAGTAATTAGTCTGTCAATTACTCCGCGTTCACTCAGCGTTCGAGATCCTGCGCCCTATTTTATCTAGCGAATTATCTAAAGGAATTACAAAAAAATGTGAATTGATTCACATCAATTTGTGTTTTCATTTATCAGCACATTGTTGACAGAGCCCAGATGTTGTTATGTCCATAGTACCGTATCTACATATATAGGCCATTGATATAAATTACAGATATTTGGGATAGCCATTTTAATTTAATTTAGTGTTGCAGGTCACAAATACAAAAATATGTAGTTCTACATAGTTTGGTTAATGCTTTATAGTTTTTCTCGATTAAGGGATAAAGTGTAGGGTATGAAAATAAAATATTTCCTCTTCGTAATATTGGTCAGTTCGCTTGTTGCCTGCGGTGGCAGTGGAGGAAGCTCTATTTCTACGCCAGTGCCAGACGGCAATGGTACTAATAGCGCTCCTGAGCTTACCCCTATAGCTAGTAAGAACGCTGTTACAAGCAACTTGCTTCGCCTCGAGCTGGATGGCACGGATATAGATGGCGATAATCTGGCTTTCTCTGTAGATGTTACCGTGGGCACATTTAATGATCCTTTTTCACAATCAACGCCAGCCGTGTTTGATGCTGCCAACGGCATTTTCGAATGGACGCCAACAGGGACTGAAATAGGCCAGTATAGTGTGCAGTTCACGGTAACTGAGAATACAACCCAAGCGCTGTCAACAAGTATTGTTGTAGACATTAACGTCGATACAATCGGTAGTTTCGGGCAGACGCATTATGCAACTTATTGTGCAAGTTGCCATGGGATAGATGGGACAGGAATGACGGGTCCAGACATTCGACTTAAAACAGATGTTGATATTACCAATGCATTGAATGATGTCACTGCGATGCAAAACGTGGCCAGCCAGATTGATCAGCCGCAAATTGACAGCATCGCATACCATGTTCTGACTCAATTTTCCGATACTGATTTTCACAGTCAATTTGATCTTAGTAATGGTTGTGCTGGTTGCCATGATGGATTTGAATCATTTGGGCAACCGACTACCCATATTTCTGCGAAAGAAGTTTGCCAGGCGTGCCACAATACGACCAGCTTTGCACCCGCAAATATTGTTGACCATAACCAAGTTATAGGGGTGTGTGCAAATTGCCATAATGGCACTATCGCGATGGACAAAAAAATAGGGCACATAAATACAAATAATAATTGTGAAGCTTGCCATAACACGACGGCATTTATACAAGTTTCTGCAGTCAATCATGCTGCGGTAATTGGCGCGTGTATTGACTGCCATAACGGCACGATAGCAATGGCTAAGTCGGGAATGCACATTTCTACGAATAACATGTGTAATGCCTGTCACAGCACGGTTATTTTTAACCTAAATAAGACGATAGCGCATCAAAATGCATTCGGGTTTTGTGGCGACTGCCATAACAATGTGACGGCCATCGGTAAACAAGCTGGTCACCCAGGCACGTCTTTTGACTGTGCAGATTGTCATGATACTGTCTTGTTCTAATTAGGTTTGCTGAGTATCGGCACGCTGAATAAATTAGACACTGTTCGTGATCAACCACAAGCAAAGTTAGAATTTCCTCGTCACGCCTAGCAGAAGAGCATAAGTGGTATAATCATCAACCTTTGCGGTTGTATCACTAATTGTATCCGTGGTGGTCCAGTCAGCTAAAGTTTTCATGTCGTCATTCTCTATAAAATATTGTTCTGATTCGAATTTAGCCCTGTGATCTGAATATTTACTGAATAGGTTTTATTATTTTAATGGGTAGTTTCAACTGCAGGTATGCTATTAATAATTATAGTAAATCGATTTTGTTCAGACAGTTGTGTAGAGATTTTAAGTTCGAGTAATTCTGCATAAGCCTTAACTAAGGCGAGGCCTAAACCGGTATGATCAGATGATGTTCTGGCGATGCTTTTTCTCCATAATCGATCAAACATCACAGACAGATCGGGTTTATCCAAATGCTTTGCTGTATTGGATATCACAAGATTAGCGCGGTCATCAAGGATATTTGTTTCAACACGAATTTCACTATTTGCAGTACCGTAACTCACGGCATTAGAGAACAGGTTGTTAATGATTTGTTCAAATTCAGTGAGGCTGGTCATTATTTTCAAATTGTCAGGTATAGTGCAATTAAACTTCAGATATTTATCGTCTGCATCATGCCGGTAATGATCCCAGCATTCTAATAGCAATGCTTTTAACTCTGTTTCTCTCGGTTCAAGAAAAACTTGTCCTTTCTCACATCGTGCCAGAGCAAGAAGATTGTTGACCATGAGTTGCATTTGCATACTGGAAGCCAACACATCCTGATAAAACTCTTTTACAAGATTAGTATCATCTGGCCATTTTAAGGCAACTTCCGACAGTGATCTAAGTTCAGCGATGGGCGTTCTTAATTCATGCGCTACATCTGATGTAAACCGTTGTTCTCTTGAAGACGATTCCCCAAGCCTGGTCAATAGCTGATTAAACTGACGAATAACCTCCTTTAGTTCGTTTGGCGGATGAGTAATTTCAAGCCGAAATTTAAGATTGTCAGCATCAAGTATTTTTATTTTCTCCTGTATCTCAATTAAAGGTTTTAAACTGTTACGCACAGTAAGCTTGACAAGAAAGTGGATTAACATAAGAATGATGGTAGTGCCAAAAAATGAAGATAAGTGAACAAGTGTAATTATCCTTTCAATTCCCTCCCGTTCTCTGGCAACTGCCAGTGCCATTGGTTTTTGACTGGCGAGTTTTTCAGGTGTTCGATCTTCTTTTTCCGGAATTTGAGGAAGAAACACTATCTGTATCATTCGACCACGACGCCCATCCATCAAAATAATATCCATAAGGGCTTGTTCCGTTTGTTTTAACCCCAAAAAAGGTAAATCATTGTTCTTCAGTGAGCGTGATCTTTCAAAAACATTTTTGTCTTCTTGCCATAGCTGAAAATATTCTGGATTTATTTCGGTTGCAAATTCTTGCATAAATTCGTCTGCAAAATCAAAATCCAGACCCTCCGGTTTATCTTTGACAAGTGTAATTAGCAGGTTGGCTTTTGCATTTAAATCCCTGTTAAACCCATTTTCCAGCCAGCGTGTAATTACAAGGTCAGTGGTGGTGGCAGCGAACAAAAATATCAGGCCAGCGACAATGGCGACTCGTCTACTTAATCGCTGTTCTATAGAGTAATTTTTCACGATTTATCGATGTAATAACCAAATCCGCGTTTTGTTTTAAGTAAATCACAGGCGCCGGCGTGTTTTAGTTTTTTTCGCAAGGCACTGACATGCGCTTCAAGTGCGTTTTGTGTAACAGCCTCAAGGCTTGTGTATATATTATTTTCTAAAGACGCGTACGTAATTATATGCCCCTGCTTCAGGGCGAGGTTTTCGAGAATAAGGTATTCTTTCGGCGTTAGATTAAGTATCGAATCATTAACTTTCACTTCTCTCATTATTGTATTAATAATAACATTATATATTGTAATAGTAGGTGACTTGATATCATGCATACGACGCATTAGGGTTAATAACCTGGCATGAAGCTCATCAAAAGAAAAAGGCTCGGTCAGGTAATCATCGGCACCGAGATTAAGGCCTGCGATGCGGTCTTCCACCTGATCTTTTGCAGACAATATGAGAACATTAGTCTTCTTTTTGTTATCACGTAACTCTTTCAGTATGCTCAGTCCATCCATCGATGGCAGCATCAAGTCGAGAATAATCACATCATAATCATTAATCATTGCGTAACTCAGACCTTCCTTACCATCCCCTGTACTATCAATTGCGTAACCCATACGGCTGAAACCTGCGGTCAAGGATCGTCTTAATCTTGTTGAATCCTCAATGATTAATAACTTCATGTCTTATTTTTCCTGGTATGTTTAATAGGGGACAGGGATATAAAAATGAAAGAATAATAATTTATTGCAGCATTATGGGATGATGACCTTTAAACCTAAATAAATCAGTTGGATCTACCGCGGGCACCTAATGCGCTGAATCTAACGCGTTTTTCCAGTTTTTAAGACTTACCCGTAGAATGACTACGCGATCGCCTTAAAAAATGGAAAAACACGCTATCTTCAGCACCTTAGGCACCCTCGCTACGATCCAACTGATGTGTTAGGTTTAACAGAAAAACCATTATCTCATTTATCATAATAGCCATTTTTAACGCTATAATCTTTACCTTAAGATTTACTGATGGCTTCACTATCTTATGAATTGCGCAAAAGCCAGCGATGAGTTATCAGCTATCCTCTTTAGGTAAGTCGTTAGTAAGAGAGGCATATTCGCAGGTTTGGGCAAAAAGGAAAATATCCTCCACGGTTGAAAGTGCTAAGTTAATTGGAAGGGTATGCTAGTCGTGGATGGGATTTTAACCTCCGATGAGTTGGTCCCCACTAGGAACCTGTCTACCAATTTCTCGGAGTGCTGGCGATAGTAGGCAATTGACGAAGACTTTTCAACGGATGAATTAAAATTTTCGAGCAAAATGATAACCTGTAGTTTCTAACTCTTCTCGATTATAAAAACGATGTGCATCTTTACGTTGCAGGCCCGAGTCGAGATGTAACTCGGCGCATTTGTTCTTTTTGGCTTCCTGTACAAGCCAGTCGGTTAATTGTTTACCGAATCCGCAGGAGCGCCTGGTTTTATCCGTAACCAAGTCATCCACATAAAGAAACTTTCCCCATGCTAAGTTAATTGCGGTGCGATAACCGGCTACCGCGACAACTGTATTTTTATCTGTTATGTACGCCAGCTTGTAGCCGTCGTTCATCTGTGACTTTACCCTTGATATAAATTCTTGTTCTGACAAATGCGGACGAAGCTGAGCCATGACTGGATAGCAGGCAATTAGTTGCTGCTCCGATTTAGCGATTTCTACTTCATTTGTTAACATACAATTGCCTCTTAATTTATAACACTTCATAGTATCTGAAATTATACATCATAGATTAATACAGATTAACTAGGTGTCATCGAAACTGAGGATGTTTGGAGAAGGTGAACTCGAATTTTCAGCTAGCCGCACCTAGCCGTAGTCGCCCTCAATATCAATTGGAGTAATAAGTTACAAATTTATACAGTTTGTGTGATTACCACGATTTTAGTAAGTTCAGCGTAAGTTACTGAAGCACATCATGCATTGGTGAGGCAGGCTGTAAGGCTATTCAGTGAGTATCACGGAGCGGAATTCATCAGCCGAAAACATATAGACTGAGTAAAAAGCCATCAAATATATTAGGGCAGGTTAGGTTAATATTTATTCGTTACATAAAAATTAATTTCTCTGAATCTGTATCGGTGATATCTGTATCTGTAATACGTATCTGTAATACCTATCTGTAATATAAGTAGCGATCAGTTTATATTTTTAGTTTATTAAAATGGATTTTATAAAATACATTGAAATATATGTACTTACATGTATACAATTTGCTTAATACATGAGTACATTAGTGTTTATCGTTGATTTTGATTATATTGCTAATGAGCCAATAGAATACTAAAATATTTTCTACTTAGCACATGCCGTCATAATATAAACAATGATAAGGCCATGATATGAATAGCATTATCCGGATAACAACGTCCAGATAACAACGTCCAGATAACACCGCGTTATCCATATCAAAAAAATAGTGTTACCCATTTTAAAAACATAGAGCTTTCGTAGGCTTATTTTCGTAGGCGTATAAAGCTGAGTTAAACGGGAAATAGTAATGAGCTTGATAGATGTTAAAAGCTTACTGAAGGAAGTGTCGACCGAGGTCCCCTGCGGAGAGAATCTTGAGTACGATCCTGAATTCGGCGAAATGCAGAGAACTGCACAAGGTAAGCCGGAGCAACAAATCGGTGATACCTTAATTCCAGCGCAGGAGGCAGACAGTGCCAAGGTGCTAAAGAAAGCAGTAAAGCTGTTCGGGCGTACCAAAGATCTTCGTGTGGCAGTTAATCTAACTCAGGCGCTGATACATACCGACGGCCTGACAGGCTTGCGGGATGGTTTGGTCTTAATTCAAGGTCTGCTGGAGAGCTATTGGGATGCGGTGCACCCGCGACTGGACCCTACCGAGAACAACGACCCGACTTTGCGCATTAACACCCTGGCCTCACTATGTGATTCTGGTACAGTGTTGCATAGCGTACGTGAAACAACATTGGTTAATTCAACGGTATTTGGCCGACTTAGTCTTCGTGATATTCTAATTGCTCTAGGGAAGTTGTCACTCCCCTCCGGTTCTAAAGAGCAACCCATAGAGGTTTCGACGATTAATGGCGCTTTTATGGATGCGTCACTTGATGAGTTGAAAAACACCGCAGATGCAATTCGCCAGGCGATTGAATGTGTGGCAGCTATCGAATCGCTGCTGATGATGAAGGTTGGCGCGATGCAGATGGCGGATTTCAGCACACTGCCGAATTTATTAAAGGAGGCACAACAGGTTATGTCCGAACATTTAACTCAACGAGGTGCCGGTGATACTACTGGCGTGCCCTCTGAAATTGTGGGAGAGGTGAACGGTTCACAAACTGTATCTGGGCTGGTGGGCGGCAAAATAAACAGTCGTGAGGATGTGATTCGGGTGTTAGACATGGCGTGTGATTATTTTGTGCAACATGAGCCATCCAGTCCCGTGCCATTGCTGCTGCAGCGCGCTAAACGTCTGGTAGCAAAGGACTTTATGGAGATTTTGCGCGAGTTGACCCCCGCGGGTGTTACGCAAGCCGAGGAGGTCATTGGGGTTTTGACACAAAAGCAGTAATGATAATTAAGAAATTATAGGGATGAAGTGCCATACTGTTGGATGTATTGGGTTCTATTTCGCTCAACCGTAGTTAACAACAATAAGTAAACAAAAAATATTTAACAACTTGAATTAACATGAATTAATAGGAGGTGTCTTGTGGCAAAAGCGAGTAGCCAAAAATTTATTGCACGCAATCGCGCGCCACGTGTGCAAATCGAATATGACGTAGAAGTTTATGGTGCGGAAAAGAAGATTCAATTACCTTTCGTGATGGGGGTTATGTCAGACCTGTCCGGGAAGCCATCTGAACCGCTGGCGCCTGTTGCCGAGCGCAAGTACCTCGAAGTCGACGTGGATAATTTTGACGAACGTATGAAGGCAATGAAGCCGCGCGCTGCCTTTCAGGTTCCCAATACACTGACAGGCGAGGGAAATCTCAGCGTCGACATTACCTTCGAAAGTATGGATGATTTTTCTCCCGCTGCCATTGCGCGCAAAGTTGATGTGCTGAATAAACTGTTGCAAGCACGCACGCAACTATCTAATCTAGTGACTTATATGGATGGTAAAACCGGTGCAGAGGAATTGATCGCTAAAGCGATAGGTGATCCCGCACTATTAGCGGCATTGGTATCCGCGCCAAACCCTGAAGCAGAAGAAGCATCCGAGACACCTAAGGCAGAGGAGAAATAAAGCGATGGCCGAAAGCGAAACTGACGCGCAGGTACAGCCTGAAGCTAAGCCTCTGGAGGCGAACGAGTTTAGCACGCTGCTTGAAAAAGAATTCAAGCCAAAGTCTGATCGTTCTAAAAAGGCGGTTGAAGATGCTGTTAAGACACTTGCTGAGCAAGCGTTACAGTATACCAGCCTGATATCATCGGACGTGATGGAATCGATCGAGTCGATGATCGCTGAAATCGATAAACAACTGAGTGACCAAGTTAACCTCATCATGCACAACGATGAATTCCAGAAACTGGAAGGTGCCTGGCGTGGCCTGCATCACTTGGTCAATAACACAGAAACGGATGAGATGCTCAAGATTCGTGTCTTGAATATTTCGAAGAAAGATCTGCACAAAACCTTGAAAAGTTACAAGGGCACAGCCTGGGACCAAAGTCCGATATTCAAAAAACTGTACGAAGAAGAATATGGGCAATTTGGTGGTGAGCCTTATGGTTGTTTGATGGGTGATTATTACTTCGATCACAGTCCGCCAGATGTTGAGTTGCTTGGGCAGATTGCGCAAATCTCGGCGGCCTCCCATTCTCCTTTTATCGCTGCGGCGGCGCCTACACTGATGCAAATGGATAGCTGGCAGGAATTGAGTAATCCACGGGACTTAACCAAGATATTTACAACACCTGAATATGCTGCATGGCGGTCATTGCGTGAGTCAGAGGATGCGCGTTACATTGGTTTAGCAATGCCACGTTTTCTTGCCCGGTTACCCTATGGCGCCAAAACCGATCCGGTCGAAGAGTTTAACTTTGAGGAAGATACCGAGGCCGCTGATAGTAGTAAGTATACATGGGCAAACTCGGCTTACGCGATGGCGGTCAATATTAACCGGTCTTTTAAGAATTATGGTTGGTGTTCGCGTATTCGAGGCATTGAGTCTGGTGGCTTGGTTGAAGAGTTACCTGCGCATACTTTTCCCACCGATGATGGCGGTGTTGATATGAAATGCCCGACAGAGATTGCCATTAGTGATCGGCGGGAGGCGGAATTGGCAAAGAATGGATTCATGCCGCTCATCCATCGTAAAAATTCAGATATCGCCGCCTTCATCGGTGCCCAGTCACTGCAGAAACCGGCCGAATACGATGATCCGGATGCGACCGCGAATGCCAATCTGGCAGCGCGACTACCGTACTTGTTCGCCACCTGCCGGTTCGCGCATTATCTGAAGTGTATCGTGCGTGACAAAATTGGCTCTTTCAAGGAACGGGACGATATGCAAAGATGGTTGCAAGACTGGATTATGCAGTACGTCGATGGCGATCCTCAACATTCCGCTGAGGACACCAAAGCCCGCAAACCGTTGGCTGCGGCTGAGGTGGTTGTCGAGGAGGTAGAGGGCAATCCAGGCTACTATACGTCAAAATTTTTCTTGCGACCGCATTATCAGCTGGAAGGACTAACGGTGTCGTTGAGGCTGGTATCTAAACTGCCGTCAGTAAAAGGTGGCTAAAGGGTAGCTGTTTTTTGACGGTGCAGTTTAGTCTGGCGATTATAGAAATTGTTGCGGCGTCAAGAGGATGTGTTCTGTTCTAATGGCGTCAGGTTTAACAATGTAAGGTGTATAAAAAAGTAAGGTGAAATAAGGTGCAGTAAAAACGGAGCTGTTAACAAAAGGGAACTATTATTAAAATGAAAATAAGTATTAAAATGAAACTAAGGGCCATTTGCGGTATCAATGGCAGACAACAACAAACTTTTAGGAAATTAAGGAGATTATCATGGCTGTAGACATGTTTATTAAAATCGATGACATTAAAGGCGAGTCTATAGATGATTCGCATGCGGACGAGATAGATTTATTGGCCTGGAGTTGGGGTATGTCTCAGTCGGGCACGACACATTCGGGTGCGGGTGGTGGTGCAGGCAAGGTTAATGTTCAGGACCTTTCGTTTACCCACTATACTGATAAGGCCTCACCTAATTTGATGAAGATGTGCTGTAATGGCACGCACTTTAAAGAGGCTACATTGGTGGTTCGTAAAGCTGGAAAGACGCCCCTGGAGTACATGAAGATTATAATGGAGGATGGGCTTATCTCTTCGGTGTCAACGGGTGGTTCCGGAGGTGAGGATAGACTAACTGAGAATGTTGCCTTGAATTTCTCCAAATTCAAGACTGAATATGTTCCACAAAAAGGCGATGGTTCTGGTGATGCGTCTGTCATCATTGGATGGGACATCGCCAAGAATGTGGATGCTTCTTAAAGCTCCCGTCACTTTCATATTCACCGTTAGCTAAAAATGGGCTCTGCTGTACTTATTGCTAAGTGGGGCCCTGATTTGTTGACAGGTGATTATTAAAGCAGTGAGTATGAAGCCATCCAATCCATAACGGTATCGTGTACATTGGCTTCTAGAACGCTGCCGTATTATATTGTCCACGGCGTGGCAAAGGGGAAGTTATGGAAGCTCTGGAAAGCTTGTCTGAAGGCAAACTGGAAGAAACGCTAGGTCAGTTGCAGGCAAGTGTACGCAGTGATCCTTCCAATGTTAAATATCGGGTGTTCTTGTTTCAACTGCTTGCGGTGATGGGACAGTGGGATCGTGCTTTGACCCAACTCAATGTGGCTGGCGAGTTGGATGTCAGCACGTTGGCGATGGTGCAGACGTATCGCGAAGCATTGCTCTGTGAAGGCTTAAGGGCGGAAGTGTTCGCTGGTAAGCGTTCGCCTATCGTGTTCGGCAAACCCGAACAATGGATAGCGTTAGTATTTGAGGCGCTGCGCTTAACGGCAGACGGTCAGTATGCTCAGTCCCAGGATATTCGCGAGCAAGCTTTCGAACAGGCACCAGTTACCTCAGGCACCATAGGCGACCCGGATGGCCAGGTTTTTAATTGGATTGCCGATGCCGATTCTCGAATAGGACCTATGCTTGAGGCCATTATTAATGGCCGTTATTATTGGGTGCCGTTTCATCGCATACGCACCATCAATATCGTGGCGCCAGAAGATATGCGGGATATGGTGTGGACGCCGGTTTATTTCACCTGGGCCAATGGGGGAGAAACCGTTGGACTGATCCCTACACGTTATCCTGATTCTGAAGACAGTGATGATAACCAGATTCGCACCGCCCATAAAACCATTTGGCAGGAACATGAAGCCGATGTTTATCTGGGACTAGGACAACGCATGTTTGCCACCGATGAAGGTGAGTTCTCATTGATGGACTTGCGTCTGATCTCCCTGGATACCCAGGATGAAGAAGAAACCCAAGTGCCGCAAACCTCGGAAATCAACTCAATGGAAGGGCTCGACACTGATGGCTGATTCACGGAATCAGGAGCGACTGCAACCATTTCTATTGGACCGGCTCACCGATGATGAACCAGAAATAAAAAGTGAACCCAAAGAAAAACGCGGATTATCACTGGTGAAATTACGCCAATCCGTCTTGCGTGATTTGAATTGGTTGTTTAATTCCAGCAATCTCGCTACCGTTCAAAATCTTGATGCCTATCCGGAGGTGGCCAAGTCGGTACTCAATTATGGCATGCCTTGTTTTTCCGGACATACGGTATCAGGTGTCGATGTGCCTGAAATCGAACGGCAGTTACGCCAGGCGATTTGTGATTTTGAGCCACGTATCCTGCGTCGCACCGTCAGAGTTCGTCTCTTTAAGGACGAACAACAGATGAACCATAATGCCATGACATTTGATATCGAAGGTGAGTTGTGGGCTCACCCGGCACCACTCCATGTCTATTTAAAAACCGAACTCGATCTCGAGGTGGGCGATGTGAAGGTTTATGATTACTCAGGAGTGGTTTAATGGACCCAAGGTTGCTGGAGTATTACAACTCTGAGCTGCACTATATACGCGAAATGGGCAGTGATTTCGCCAAACGTTATCCCAAAATAGCAGGGCGCTTAGGATTAGACGAGTTTGAGTGTACAGACCCCTATGTAGAGCGCCTACTGGAAGGTTTCGGCTTTCTGGCGGCACGTATTCAATATAAGCTTGATGCAGAATTTCCGACCTTCACTCAGCATTTACTTGAGATGGTCTATCCACACTATTTAGCGCCAACCCCTTCTATGGCCGTTGTGCAATTCCAGCCGGACTTAACCGAAGGGGCGTTGGCTGAAGGATTCCCAGTGCCACGACAGAGTGCATTGCGCAGCCTGCCCGGAAAAGGAGAACAAACTCCGTGTGAGTTCCGCACTTCGCACGATGTGACCTTATGGCCGCTGGAGGTAGCAGAAGCGGAATACATCACCAACACTATTGCCTTACCCAAAATCAATGAGCCACATTTGCCCGCGCCTAAAGCCGCATTTCGGTTGCGACTCCGCACCACCGCAGGGCTTACATTTGATAAGTTGTCACTTGAAGACCTTCCCGTGTATTTGCGCGGCAGCGATGAGCTTCCTATGCAGATTTATGAGCAAATACTAGGCAATAGTGTTGCCATGGTTGTGCGGTCGATTTCAGGCTCAGCGTCGTGGCAACACGTCATTGATCGAAGCAACATCCGCCGCGTCGGTTTTGATGAAAATGAGGCGATGTTACCTTGTGGGGCGCAATCATTTAGTGGTTATCGTTTACTGCATGAGTATTTTGCTTTTCCAAGCGGTTACTTGTTCGTCGATTTGACTGGGCTAGGGGAAGCCATGCGAAGTTGTACGGATAGCGAATTGGAAATATTCATTTTACTGGATCGTATTAATCCAGTATTGGAACACAAAATTGATGCTTCCGCGTTTGCATTGTTTTGCTCAACAGCGATTAACCTGTTTCCCAAGCGAGCAGACCGTATTCATCTCAATACCAAAGAACACGAGTATCACGTCGTGCCTGACCTTACCCGGCCGATGGATTTTGAAGTCTACCAGGTTACTGGCGTGGTCGGCCATGGCACTGGTGAAAATCGCGAGCAGGCATTTTTGCCGTTTTATTCCTCTGATGAAACAAGTCTTCGCACAGGGAACAGCGCCTATTACACTGCGCGCAGAGAAGCACGGCTGTTATCGATACGCCAACAACGCTATGGACCGCGTTCTAACTATGTGGGCAGCGAAGTATTTGTATCCCTTGTTGACGCCGGTGAAGCACCTTATTCCACGGAGCTGCGCCAACTCGCTGTGACCACCTTGTGTACCAATCGGGATTTGCCATTGCATATGCCGGTGGGTCTTGACAAAACCGACTTTACATTGGAATCTGGAGCACCGGTGGATTCGGTTCGATGTCTGGTAGGGCCGAGTAAACCAAAACGATCTTATGCGGAAGGTGATACGGCTTGGCGATTGATCAGTCACTTATCGTTGAATTATCTTTCAATCGTAGATTCAGATGATCAAAAAGGCGCGACAGCATTGCGGGAGTTACTTACGCTCTACGGTTATATCACCGAAGCCCATATCGAAAAACAAATAGAAGGTATTCTATCCGTAGCAGCCGTTCCCATTACCCGTCGTATGCCAATCACAGGACCCATCACGTTTGGCCGGGGACTAGAAGTGACAGTGACCATGGATGAAGACGCCTTTGTAGGGACTGGTTGCTTTTTACTAGGCGCCATTTTAGAAGATTTTTTCGCAAAATACGTATCCATCAATTCATTTACAGAAACGGTAATCAAGACGGAAAGACGAGGGGAGATAATGCGATGGCCAGTGAGAATCGGCCGACGTCAGATGCTATAGCACTGGAGGCTATAGCTGCACTAGAGAAAGAGCTCCAAGAGAAACCTTATAAATTTGGTTTCTATCAAGCGCTTCGACGTTTTGAATGTTTAAACCGTAACAAACCCAGAATAGGTGAATCGGTGCGGCCTGTCGATGATGCAGTGCGACTTGCGCAAGAACCTTCCTTAGCATTTTCGCCAGCCACACTGGCCTCCTTCAAAACCGGGAAGAAGGGTAAACCATCCGAATTATCAGTTAATTTTTTTGGTATGTTTGGCCCTAACGGGCCGTTACCACTGCACCTCACCGAGTACGCGCGTGATCGATTACGTAACTCTGATGATCCCACTATCAGTGAATTTCTCAATATATTTCATCACCGGATGTTGTCACTCTTTTATCGTAGCTGGGCTAACTCTCAGCCCACCGTTAATTTTGATCGACCGAAAGAAGATCGTTTTAGTACTTATATAGGTGCGTTGTTTGGTCTGGGTATGCCGTCGTTGCGAAACCGCGACGAAATGCCCGATCTTGCGAAACTACATTTTGCTGGAAGATTGTCATCCCAAACGCGCAATGCCGAAGGCTTGGCCGCTATGATCAAAAGTTATTTTAATATGCCAGTTGTTATTGAACAGTTCATCGGCGAATGGATGGCGTTGCCCGATAGCTGCCGCTGTCAACTTGGGATTTCACCGGAAACGGGAACCTTAGGCGTGAATATCGCAATAGGCGACTATGTATGGCAATGCCAGCAGAAATTCCGCATTATCCTTGGTCCATTGAACTTTAATGACTATGAACGTATGTTACCCGGCAGGGGGAGTAGTCAACGTCTGCGGTCTATGGTGCGTAATTACGTCGGCGACAGTATGAACTGGGACGTGAATCTTGTGCTGAAAAAGGAAAAAGTTCCGCATTTTAATCTCGGGCAAAATGACCTGCTTGGCTGGAACACCTGGCTTGGAAATCGAACCAGTGATGATGATGTACATGATTTGCTATTGGAGCCAATGAAAACCATAGTATAGAAGTTATTTTGTTGTGGCTTATTTTGCTGCCACTTTCTGCCGCCATTTAGTTTTGTTACGAA
>JAADIM010000066.1 GCA_013151345.1 Gammaproteobacteria bacterium | reverse complement strand
CAAATCGCCCGTCCAAACCAACCAATGAGATAATAAAGTTATTCTTTAATAAATAGTCTTATAAAAAAGATTATTTAATCATCTCCAGATGATTCAACACTTCGTCTAACTCATCTTTAATTTGATCAAGATGTTTTTTGTCTGCCTTTTTCTTATATTCATTTAAAACAATGATGACCGTTGCAGGATGTACCACAGTATCCATCAAGCTACCCGCAGCAGACTTCTGACCTAACACTTTATCAACATCAACGCCTTTACTTTTCAAATAACCACCTTCGTGCCATTGCGCTTCAATTTCAGAAAGGCTGAGTTTTTGCATTGAAGTCGCTTTATCTTTAACCATATTAAGTACTTCAGCAACATCTGGATGTGAACTTGCATACTCAGACATCGCAGACATACCAATTTTTATTAGCGTTTCCTGATTAGCAATAAGTTTATCAATACTTGCGTTGCTGATTTTACCTGATGCGGCTTCACTGATGGTGCCCTTAGCTAGTTTTCGGTATTGATCAAAATTAGCTGCGGTAGCTTGCGAAATAAAACCAATACTTGAAGCTAACAATATTACACCAATAGACAGTTTCTTCATTTTGTTTCTCCTGTACATTTATCTACATATTTATGAGTTATGAGTTTGATAATGGAAACTTACTATTTCTTTTCCAAAGAACATATTCAAAGAACATAAAGCTCACTTGGATAAAAAATAGTTGATATAAAAAAGTTAAAACAGAATCGGTAGATATAGGAATGTAAAAATGAAAGGCTACAACATTATTATTTCTAGAATAACTTAGCTTCTAGAATAATCTAAAATACGTCTTCCATGACTATGTCTTGTTTTGTCTACTCTTATCGATGGGACATGATTGGAACAACGCATTACACGATTTATATACTAACTTAAATACCAAACAAACAAAAAAATAGTGGCATGGTACTTAATTTTTGTATGTATTTCGCATGACTAAATTGCAACACTACTAAGATAAGTACTCATAATTATTTGCAATTATTTGCACATATACCAATAGCGCTAAAAAATAGCGACAATGGATTGTCCTTTAGTGAGCCCCCTTCTGTTCACCCAAGTTCCACGGTCCAATTAAATTATGAAATCATCTTGCTGTCAACAAATACGTTAGCAAGAAAGACGGGATCAATTATCTACAATACTCTTAAGACAAAATTAATTTAAAGCGTTATCTCAATACTATTACTAATATAGGTATAAATTAATTCTCGACAAACTTGACACGTTGCGTGATACCACAGACTAACTCGTATGCAATTGTTGAGGATAATTGCGCAACTTCCTCAATAGGCAAATTTTTCCCCCAAAGCTCTACTTTATCGCCTATGTTCGCGTGTTTGTGTCCGCTCAGGTCAATGGTCATCATATCCATTGATACCCGTCCAATTAACGGCGCTTTTTTATTATTGAGCAACACGGGTGTGCCATTAACCGCATGGCGCGGATAGCCATCCCCGTAACCAAATGCTATTACGCCTACGCGTGTGTTTTGATCGCAAACCCACTGGCCACCATAACCCACGGTATCCCCTTTGACTAATTCCCTTATTTCTATAAGTTTTGACTTCACACTCATAACGGGTTTTAAGCCAAAATCACCCGCCACTTTTCCACTAAACGGTGAAATACCGTAAAGCATAATACCCGGCCTTACCCAGTTAACATGCGATTCGGGCCAAGATAATACGGCAGCAGAGTTTGCTATACTTTTTTCTTGATTTATAGAATGATCTAACGCGCAAACAGTCTTATTAAAACATTCCAATTGATTAACAGTAGCTAAATCATCAAGTTCGTCAGCGCTAGCCAAATGTGTCATCAAAATAACCGGCTGCTTAATAAAGGATAATTTTTGCAGTTGATTTATCACAGATGCCGTCTCTTCAGGTGCAACCCCCAGCCGATGCATTCCAGTATCGATTTTTAGCCAGACGGTAATAGTGGTGGGGGGCGCAATTGTTGAAGAAACACCTGTCGAAGAAATAAAAGTGCAGTTTTTAAGAAGTTCTATTTGTGTCTGATTGTGCAGTACCAAATCCAGATGGTGGTCGACAACTAAATCCATTTCGTCAGCGTCAAATATTCCCTCTAACAGAACTATCCGCTGCTTTACGCCAGCTTCGCGTAACTGAATCGCTTCATCAATACTTGCAACACCAAACGCATCTGCGTCTGGTAACGCTTTAGCCGCGCAAATAATCCCATGGCCATAACCATTAGCTTTTACAATCGCGACAACACGGCTGGTGGGTGCAGCGCGTCGAACGACCTGGAGATTGTGTTGAAATGCATTTAGATCTATCTCTGCCCACGCGGGACGGCTCATGACACGGAACAACTCATGAAAAGCCCTCATTACTATAGACATCATTCATGAAATTTTCAAAACGTGTGTATTGCCCCAAAAATGTCAGACGATCAGCGCCTATAGGACCATTTCGATGCTTGGCCACGATTATTTCCGCTACACCTTTATCCACCGTGTCCTCATTATAAACTTCATCCCGGTAGATAAACGCGATGATATCTGCATCCTGCTCAATCGCACCCGATTCTCTCAAATCAGACATGATCGGTCTTTTATTAGGCCGCTGCTCTAAACTTCGATTAAGTTGTGATAATGCAATGACGGGGACATTGAGCTCTTTTGCAAGCGCCTTAAGGGATCGTGAAATTTCGCTAATTTCATTCACTCGGTTTTCTGATGTGCCGGACACTTGCATCAGCTGCAAATAATCTATCACAATCAAACCCAGATTATGTTCCCGTTTTAATCTACGCGCGCGCGCGCGTAGCTCATTAGGCGACAAAGCCGGTGTATCATCGATAAAGACAGGCGCTTCCGATAACATACTAACAGCGTGTGTTAAACGTGGCCAATCATTATCATCCAATTTTCCGGAACGTACTTTTGATTGATCGATTCGACCAAGCGATGACATCATTCTCATCGCTAATTGTTCACTGGACATTTCCATGCTAAAAACCGCTGTCGTCACACCGGCTTTTATCGCGGCATGTTCAACAATATTCATCGCAAACGATGTTTTTCCCATAGAGGGCCGACCGGCCACAATGATAAGATCAGAATTCTGCAGTCCAGAAGTCCTGTTGTCGATATCAGTCCAACCGGTTGGTATGCCGGTTAAGGCTTCATTCGAGTGGAACAACGTATCAATTCGCTCTACTACCGTGACCAGCAATTCTTTTATCGGTGCAAATCCGCCACGACTACGTGCACCGCGGTCAGCTATTTTGAATACAAGTTTTTCGGCGTTATCCAGTAATTCGATACTGCTACGGCCTTCACGATTATAAACAGACGTACACACTTCTGTTCCTACCTGCACAAGCTGACGCAAAATGGAACGTTCACGTACTATTTCTGCATAAGCTTTTATATTTGCAGCCGAAGGGGTGTTTTGTACAAGCGAACTCAGGTAAGTCAGACCGCCTACATTTTCCAGCTGGTCAAGGCTGTTTAATCGCTCAGATAAGGTAATAACATCGTAGGGACTAGACTGGCTTGATAAATCCACAATAGCACGAAATATCAGGCCATGATCGCGCCGATAGAAGTCTTCTTCAGTTACGATATCGGCGATTTTATCGAAGGACTCATTCGCGAGCATCAGACCACCGAGAACGGATTGCTCAGATTCTATAGACTGCGGAGGTAGCTTGAGTGCAGCTGCACCGGTAATCCCTTCCATAACCTGGGTAAGTTCTTGCATGGTACCTCCTACTCAAGTACCTTCAAACCAACTGAAGAGATCACTGAAGGATTCGAAAAGGGTTAGCTCTGCTATCAAGAATGTAAACAGTTTATTTAAAAAGCTAACGTAATAATTATTCAGCTACAACTGAGACTTTTACCGTCACATTGATGTCCGTGTGCAGATGCACGGTGATATCAAAATCACCTACTTCGCGAATTGCGCCTTCGGGTAATCGAATTTCCTGTTTTTCTACCGGTGTGCCCGAATCAGATAGCGCTCTGGCTATGTCTATCGTACCGACCGAGCCAAACAACTTACCTTCTTCACCCGCTTTTTGAGCCAGAGTAATTTTCTTATCCACCAATGTATCCGCACGCGCTTTTGCTACAGCTATTACATCATCAGCCGCTTTTTCAAACTCAGCTCGTTTTGCTTCGAATTTGGACAAATTATCTTTGGTTGCGGGCACCGCCATGCCTTTAGGTATTAAAAAATTCCGGCCATACCCGGCACGGACATTAACTGCATCGCCTAATCCACCAAGATTCTGCACCTTCTCCAGTAAAATTATTTGCATCTCTAAACCCCAACTTTGATAAATAGTATTAATTGAATTTAACCTTTACTTTTAAACAGTCTTTTAAACAGTTTTTTTTCTTAAGTCCTTTAAATAAGCGCTAAACTGATTTCTTTTTATTGACATAATTCCGTAAGTTCAGCCAATTATCTAACAACCCTGCTAAGGCAACAAACTGCCAAATAAAATATAAAAATATATACGCAGCAACTAACCAGGACGTTGATGCTGATAATTTTTCTACAACAGAATGTATTATCGCCAATCCTTGTAACGTAAACAGAGCAAATACAACTACGGCAAAATGGCCTGCAATGGTTGATACATTACCCGTCGCCAACATTGTCACTGCACCGAAACCAAGCAGCGTCAGCGTTAACGCCTTACCAAGATTCAACGAACAAAATTCGCTTCTGAATCCGCCTGGATTATACAACATCGACTGCCACCACCGTGCGATAATTAACATCAGTAAATGGTAATACATAATAAAGACAGCCAACGCCCCCGTCATTACTTCAGCCGATTCTTTCATAAATGTCTGCACCAGTTGTCGTTGTTCGTCTCCGACTTCGGGCTGGTTCAGTACCGGCGTAAACCATGGATCTATTACTGATTCATACCACCAAGCTGCAGGGTCATCCAACACACTATAAGTTATTATAATCGTCAACCAACCAAATAAAACACTGAACAATAGTGTTTTTTGCAGCGATATTGTATAGCGCAAAATAGCCGCTAACAGCCATATGGGAATCCAGACAATCGCAGCAAACCCTATCGCAAAAAAAGGCTCCCCCAGAGAAATAAATGCTATTAAAGCCGTAGCAACAATAGCGCTGATAACAACTATCGCCCCTTGCTTCATACCCTGTCGCAATGTCACTAAGCCAATTGCTGCACCGCTCAACAGACTAAAGGGAAATATAATCAGGGAAAACACCCCGAATACAACCGTTATAAGTACCGCTTGCATTGGGCCACGCAAAACGTATGAAGCAAGCGAACGTATCACAATAAGACCCTATTTATTCTCTAGATTATAATTTGATTATTTACAACAATCAGTACGCAATGCTTAAAGCGTCTAATGCGCATCGCAGTACGGTAACAATGCCAGGTAACGCGATCTTTTAATTGCAGTTGCAAGTTGACGTTGATACTTTGCCTTTGTTCCAGTAATTCGACTGGGAACAATTTTCCCACTCTCAGAAACAAAGCCTTTTAATAACTGAATATCCTTGTAATCAATTTCAGTGATACCCTCAGCAGTAAACTTACAAAACTTTTTACGACGAAAATAACGAGCCATACTTACATACCTCAAATTAGCAAATTTGTTTAATAGTTGTTCTACCTGAAGAGCAAAAAAATTAGGAAGCCAGCGCTTCAACTTTTTCAGGAGTATCACTCGGAGTCACACTCTCTTTAGGTAAAGAGTCCTCAGCTAAAGGGCCCTCAGGTGAAGTGTCTAAGCCTTCAATTGGTGTAGTATTCGTTTCACTATCAACCTTTATTGGTGACTCCGGTGATTCAGCGCTAACGGTTTCAGCCGGTTTTGCTAGAGGTGATACTTCCGTTACAGCGTGCTTCATTAACAGCACTAAATTACGTATTACCGCGTCATTAAAACGAAAAGCGTTTTCCAGCTCCTCCAATACATCTTTGCCACATTCAATATTCATGAGCACATAATGGGCTTTGTGAATTTTATTGATAGGATAAGTAAGTTGGCGCCGACCCCAGTCTTCCAGCCGATGAATTGTACCTTCTTTGGATTCGATGATACTGCGATAACGCTCTATCATTGAGGGTACTTGTTCGCTCTGGTCAGGATGGACCAGAAACACTATTTCATAATGTCGCATATAATATGCTCCCTATGGGTTAATGTAGCCTCCTACTACTCCGTAGACTCTCTATTATGTCACAGAGAGTGTCACAGAGAGTGAGTGAGACAAGGAGTTAGCCAAGTAGTCTTGGCGGGCCGCATATTCTACTTCAGACTCAATCACGATGCAATTTGATGTAAAAATCATTTAACGAGTTGATATTACTGATCATTTAATCTGTTTGCGCCCTACTTTGACTAATGCGAATGCGCTCAATTTAGGCTGAAGCTCTCTGGCGCTGACGCACTGCTTCAAAAAGACACACCCCAGTGGCAACAGACACGTTTAAACTCTCCACAACACCAGCCATAGGAATAGAAGCCAGAAAATCACAATGCTCCTCAGTCAAGCGACGCATTCCTTTGCCCTCACCACCCAACACAATGGCAAGGGGACCTTTTAAGTCGATGTCATATATACTCTTCTCAGCATTACCAGCGGTTCCTACCAACCAAATACCCTTGTCTTTTAACTGGCTTAACGTACGTGCGAGATTGGTGACCTGAATAAATGGAATTCGCTCCGCAGCGCCCGATGCCACTTTGCGGACCGCACCGGTTAACGATGCAGACTTGTCTTTCGGTACAATGACTGCTTGTACACCGGCGGCATCAGCAGAACGTAAACAGGCGCCCAGGTTATGTGGGTCCTGAACACCGTCGAGCACCAGTAAAAATGGATGACCTTCCACCGATTCAATGACACGCATCAAGTCAGCCTCAGTGTAAACAACAGCCGGATAACAACTGGCGACGATACCTTGATGCGTTACGCCGGAAACCCTGCTTTCAATATCCCGGACGGAGACCAATTGATAATTCACTGACTTTTTTTTAGCCAGTTCTATTAATTTAGTTAAACGATTATCATGACGTTTTTGATCTATCCAAATCATATCCAAGCTATCGGGGTTTAGTTCAATCGCTTTTGTGACGGCATGCAGACCATAAATAAGATCGTCTTTAGCAGCCATTTTTAACCACTTTGCTTTTTCTTTCGATTTTTAGTGTTTTTACGTGGTTTCTTTTTATCTGACGGCTTTTTATCTGAAGCCTTTTTATCTGAACTTTTTTTACTGGATGTCACTAATTCAAAATCAATTTTTCGTTCATCCAAATCAACCCGGGCGACTTTTACCCGTAACTTGTCTGCCAACCGATAAATTTGTCGAGTACGCTCGCCATATAAACGATGATTTGCGTGATCAAAATGGAAATAGTCTTCGCCTAACCCGGTAACGTGCACCAAGCCCTCAACGTAGACTTCTGCAAGCTCGACGAACACACCAAAGTTAGTCACACCCGTAATAATGCCATCGAATTCTTCGTCGATTTTGTCCTGCATGTATTCACATTTAAGCCAGTCGATCGCATCACGTGTTGCTTCATCTGCGCGGCGCTCTGTACCCGAACAGTGCTCGCCAAAATAATCCATATCATCGACTGTATAATTAAATGCTGTGACTTTTTTCCCTTGCGCAATATGGCGTATTGCCCGGTGTACAAGCAAATCAGGATAACGACGAATCGGTGAAGTGAAGTGCAAATATTCTCCAAACGCCAAACCAAAGTGACCGGTATTGTCAGGTGTATAAACAGCACGGCTTAAACTGCGCAACAATACGGTTTGTATTAAATGATAATCAGCGCGGTCTTTTGTCGCTTCAATAAGTTCTGAATAATGGCCTGGTTGTGGATCCTCAGCACCTTGAAGACTAAGGCCCAGACTACCCAAAAAATCACGTAAATCCGCCAATTTTTCACTGCTCGGCCCTTCATGAGTACGAAACAGGGTTGGCATGTGGTGCTTGATTAAAAAATTTGCTGCACTTACATTGGCAGCAATCATCATTTCCTCAATCAACTTATGCGCATCATTTCGTACCGTTGGTATAATGCGATCAATTTTTTTATCATCGCAGAATATTATTTGGGTTTCTTGTGTATCGAAATCGATCGCACCGCGTTTGTCCCGTTGTTTTCTTAACGCCAAATACAATTTATGCAACTGCTCTATGTGCGGGACCAACACGTTATATTCTTCGCGCAATGATTGATCACCCTCAATAATCGCGGCTACTTTCGTATAGGTAAATCGTGCATGAGAACGCATCAGGCCTTCAAAAAAACGATAATCAGTCACTTCCCCGTCTGAGTTGATTTGCATTTCGCACACCATACACAATCGATCCACGTCCGGGTTTATCGAACACAAACCATTGGAAAGGACTTCAGGCAACATGGGTATTACCCGGTTCGGAAAATAAACAGAATTACCTCGTTCTATTGCAGATTTATCTAATGCACTATTTGACTTGACGTAATGCGATACATCGGCGATAGCGACCCGTAATTTCCAGCCGTTACCGTGTTTCTCACAATGCACTGCGTCATCAAAATCCCTGGCATCCTCGCCATCGATGGTCACTAATGGCAAGTCACGAATATCTTCCCTGCCCTGTTTGGCTGATTCAGGTACTTCGCTTGAAGTAAACTGCTGCATTTCTTTTTCAACCGCTTCGGGCCACGTTTGTGGCAAGTCGTGATCGCGAATTGCAATATCAATTTCCAGACCAGGCGCCATTCGGTCACCCAATATTTCAACCACTGCGCCAACAGGTTGTCGGTAGCGCGTTGGGGGTTCGACTATATCAACGGTAACTATTTGGCCAGGTTTGGCGTTATTAAATGACTCTTTCGGCACCAGTATTTCCTGAGACACACGCTTATTCTCAGGAATAACGAACGCGATACCACTATCTATACAAAATCGACCAACAATTTGCGTTTTTACATGTTCAAGCACTTCGACAATAGCGCCTTCACGACGGCCCTTTTTATCAATGCCTGATACACGCGCAACCACACGATCGCCATCCATCACCGCGCGCATTTCGCGTGCAGAGAGAAATAAATCGCTACCCTCGCCATCCGGGGAGAGAAAACCAAAACCATCGGGATGACCAATCACCCGGCCAGGCACCAGATCCATCTTACTCACGAGCCCGTAGCCATTGCGCCGGTTTCGTATCAGTTGTCCATCCCGTTCCATCGCTTTGAGTCGGTGACCTAATGCTTTTAACGCCCCTTTTTCCTCGATATGGAGCGCCTCCTCGAGTTGTTTTGAGGACATGGGGGCACCATGATCATCCAACACCTCCATGATTAATTCACGGCTTGCGATGGGGTTATCGTATTTTTTTGCTTCCCTTTGCTCAAAAGGGTCTTTGATATTCTTCATAGAATCGCTTATGTCTTGGAAAATTAAAGGATTATACAGAAATAACAGCCAGATACTTCAATAACATTGACTTTATTCAATCCACTAGGTAAATTTTCGCGTTCCGGGTATCAACAGCCGGATATTGTTACCACGCCGAGGTGGTGAAATTGGTAGACACGCATGCTTCAGGTGCATGTGAGCTTAGCTCATGGAGGTTCAAGTCCTCTCCTCGGCACCAACATTCTCTCTGATATATTCGAAATGTTGTCGCGAGACGAGACTGACTCTTCTCTCAAAAAGTAAACATCAAGAAACAACACGTGCACGTGGATATTCTAACTAAGGGCTGAGCCAAACCGTTGAATCAGCGTGACTGCGCCGTGCTGCAGGCCCGGAAAAAAGAGCTTTAGATACCCTCCTCCCAACGACCCACATTAACCCAAACAAATACAAAGGCTTAGCATATACCACTCTCGAACCTCTAAGCTACTTACTTTATGGCAAATGTAACGTTATAATTATTATTCAATATATGTAATCAGGACGTTTTGATATGCCCACAGCTCAATCAATACCCTCTGAATACCTTCATCGCCACAGAATCACGGTTGAGGACTATTACAAAATCGGCGAAGCAGGTATCTTCTCAGAAAAAGATAAAGTAGAACTCATCGAGGGAGAAATTATCGACATGGTGCCTATTGGCAGTCAACATGCTTACATACTCAATAAATTAAATCGCGTTTTTACAAGACAAGCGCCCGACAACACACTCGTTCGAATTCAAGATCCGCTGCGCTTAGATAAATATAACGAACCCGAACCCGATTTAGCCTTGGTAACAAACAATGATTACTCCAAGCACCATCCATGTCCAAGTGATACACTGTTAGTCATTGAAGTTGCTGATAGCTCACTTACTTACGATAGTAAAGTTAAAATCCCCTTATATGCGCGGCATAATATTCCTCAAGTATGGTTAGTAAATGTTAGCGATCGCATTGTGCACGTTTTCCAGCAACCTGAAAACGGTGAATATCAGCTAAAAGATGACACACAGTTCGGAAAATTATCTCCCTCACAGTTATCCAGCATAATTTTAGATTTAGATATATTGTGGTCTAGTTAGTATCCATCCCTAAACGGACATCTCTGCCCAAGTTTTCACAAACGTGATATTTTGAGCGATATAAATTTGTGAGCTTAGCTGATAGAGATTCCAGCCGTCTCCTCGGCACCATTTAATTATATTAATGTCAATTGACTATCTACAGAAGAAAACGTTCGTAAAAAGCACTAAAAACAGTCTACTATTAGATATAGGTTGCCAGCCAGGATAAATAGTCATGTTTAATTCTTATTTAAATAATCAGCTCAAAGTTGACATGAAGGTGCTTGATTCATTTTGCAAGCAATATCAAGTGCGAGAGCTATCCTTATTCGGTTCGGTCGCAAAAGGGCAAACTACACAATCAAGTGATGTTGACATACTCGTTGAGTTCCAACCTCACGCAACCTCTCACAAAAAACTTGGTTTTATGACTCTGTCAAAAATGCAGCGTGAACTCTCTGCAATATTACAAAATAAAGTTGACCTCGTTCCGAAAAATGGCCTAAAACCAAGAATAAAAAAATCCATATTATCTGAGGCAAAAATCCTTTATGCGGCGTGAAGAACTTTATCTTGCAGATATAGTTGAGGCCGCAAACTCTATAATTACATTGATTTTCACGCCATCCACTCGGTAAATTTTGGGTTTCTAACCGGAAACTTACATAATGAAAGCAACTACATACGAGTCGATACTTGCTTACAGGGCGACTTCTGGATTACTCTT
>JAADIM010000009.1 GCA_013151345.1 Gammaproteobacteria bacterium | reverse complement strand
CCCACACAGTGCAGGTGCTAATTAGTGCGTTAACAAAATAAGCCGCTAAATACCTTCTACCATTATGCGTGTATCGGGTAAGGCTGCCAAATGTGCAATTTCCATATCAGGTCGCGTTAAGCGGCTGATGGCATTCATTGCCGAGGCAATTGCACCTTCCTGCCAGCCGGGCAGTGACGAAATTTGGTCGCCCACGATAAAAAAATTGGGGTCTGATAGTTGACCATTGGCAGCGTTATAAACACCTGTTCCCTGATCGATGACATTAAAATGCATGACGGCATTATCAACAACGTGCCATTGCGCCCAACCGCCCTTAATATAGGGAATATTTTGCCATGCGATAGCTACGCCATCCTGCAGGCCGTCACCAAAGGTTTCGCCGAATAACTTAGCGCCCTCTCTTGCTTTGTCTAAACGTTCATTTACCGGCATTTTCCCCCACGCATAAGCAATATCAGAAAAATTATAGGCCCCTGTTAACACTCCCTTTTCATCATGGTAAGCGGTTGATGGGTACCAAATCTGAGTAATATCATTGTCTGTCCATGAAATTCCGCCAAAAATGGGGACCACGCCAACTTCTGAATCAGGAACTGACAACTTTGTTGGTCCAGAGTCATCTTGAATATCAGTTATTCGACTGCCCTGCCAAAGTGTACGATCAGCCTGCCACCCCACCTTAGTGGTGTTTGCCAGAAATCGCGCGACAAATCCATCGGCATCAGGTGCTTTGGCTGGGTTGAACTGTGCGTCATAAACGGCATTCAAACCAGATTTAAATTCATTTTTGAATCCTTGCCCGTCAGTAGAATCTTTCAGATAATCAGACAATATATTTTTTAGAAACGGCATGGCCATATTGCTAAATATGTAGTCCGCACGATATTCAATACACTCGTCCGTGCCCATTTTGCTGACCTGAATCACATATTCCTGCCGCGCGACATCCCAATCGATGGATTTTACCGGGCTGTTCAGATGAAGAGTCCCACCCAAGGTCGCCACTTGTTGCGCAAAAGCGTGCTGCACTTGGTCCATGCCTCCAACGGGTTGAAATAAACTCGACTGCCATAGGAAATCCACCGGTTGATAAAAACGGGTTTTGTCCCAAAATTCCGAGGCAAGCAAGCTATCAAAGTTGAGCGCTTCGGCAATCTTCCCTGCATCGACACCCGGCAGCACGTCATAGCCAGGACGTGAGCGCGCGTTTTCCATGCCATCTTCACCGGCCGTTGGCACATATTCACCGGTATTGGTCAATTCACCAAAGGAAATCATAAGATCTTTCAATTGCTCAGCCCGCTCTTCCTGATTGCACGAGTCAATGCCAAGTGACTGGTTTTTAACGAGCTCATCAGCCTGTTGGTATACCATCTGCGATAGCCATCCGCGTGTATTATGATCCAGGCGACGATAGACAACGGGGTTTGAATGATAGGGGCCACCATCTATTTGCACGAGGTTCGACTCAGTATTCATCACGTAAATCTCTACCGCCACACCAAATTGTTTTAGGTAAGATAGCAGGCGTTTGTGGCTAGAGGGAATACGACCCGGCCCGGCATTCAAGTAGGGTTCGCTATCGCCCACAGGGCGTTTAAAACGCACGACCTGTGTTTCTCCAGGTTTCGAATTAAACAGTTCGCTGTCGACATCTTCTGTGAGAGTATCCCCCGTACGCAAACTCAAACAACGTCCACCGGTACGGTTTTTTGCTTCCAAAACGGTGACTTGCATGCCGGATTCTTGTGCGAGTAATTCGTAGGCCGTGGTCAAGCCCGCAACACCAGCGCCCAAAATAATCGCTCGTTTTCCAGCAAATTGATTTTTTTTGACTTTGATGGCACCGGGAGTAATTTTTTTCTGCTGGTTGGTGGCATAATCCAGTGCAGCCCAGGCACGTGCGTGTGGGTTATTTTTAAAAAATTTGGCTCGACCTAAATTTTTATTTGGCATATCTACTCTCCTGTGCCTTGACATTCATTGACGTATATTAAGTGTGCTTTTTACACTGAAGTTGGGAAAGCTAATTAAATCTAGTTGAAAATTATCAGATTGCCAAATTTATTGCATCAGGTGACTGCGAGCCATAAAACGTAAAATACCGGACACTGATGCGTTAATTGACAATAGCTAGAGTAAGGAGAATAATTTTATGATAAAAGATAAAAATCGATTAAAGCATCAGTGTCCCAATAATTTTCACCAATAATTCTTACCGATAAATACGTTATATTTTTTCATGTATTTAGGTCTCATAAATGAATTTGGAGCTTCATCATTTTTTTATTCTTGTTGAGCCAGAAGCAAAGGTAGCGAAACTATTACTATCACTTGGAATGCAGGAAGGCACACGAAACAAGCATGAAGGGCAGGGTACATCAAATCGACGTTTCAATTTCTCAAACGGTACGTTGGAATTATTGTGGGTACATGATGCGGAAGAGGCTATTAGAGGCCCTGGGCGAGACATGTTCTTCCCTGAGCGTGCGGAAGATCCAACAGCATCACCATTTGGGGTGATTTTAAATAGAAAAGACAACGCAAGTTTGAAAATGCCATTTGAAGGATGGAAATACGAACCCGTTTATTTTGCCCCACCTTGGGCATTTCATGTTGGAGCGAATTCCAGTAATCTACTCGAACCACTCTGCATCTATGTGCCATTCATAGAACCAGAACCCTCCGCCTGTAAAGTGAAGGAAGGAACGTTTAAATCAATCAGCAAGGTACATATCTATACTCCGTCAGAACCTGTATCAGATGTATTGGGTGTTGCCGATACTGCTGACAGATTAGCAATTGATCATGGAAAACGGCATCTTATGGAAATAACTTTCGATAATCAGATGTCTGGTTTTACTAGAGATTTAAGGCCTCATATCCCATTAATTTTACATTGGTAGAATAAAATTATTATTCCTAGTAATGAGTAGTTGATAGAGTATAAATATAACAAGGTAATGAAACGGTTGTATTGGAATGAGCACGGAGGGATTTAAATTGGATAAATTTTTGGCAGCGACAATCGAAGAAGCCGAAATAGGATTGCAGGAAGGTGGAATTCCTATAGGGTCAGTATGTTCCAGCGAACATGTGAGAGGACAGGGTATCCCATTTTCCACAAATAGTTTTTCCTAAACGGGCAATTAAGGGAGAATATAGTACGTCGATAGTGACGGGTCTACATTAATAGTTACACGCCCACCTTGCAGACAATATCAGTATCCTGGCACGCAACTTACTTCGATAACAATACATTTCGATAACAGTTATCCTGTTTACACAGCTTTTCTGCACAAAATAATACAATTATGTTCTGTAAATAAATGATTTATATATAAATTATTCAGATCAATATACTCAAGAACTATGTCATTTCGCCGATAAAACTACTGATAGCGCTGATAGCGCCTTTAATCAATATCATTAAAGGCAGGTAGCATACCTTACAATGCATAATATTGAGACCAGTTCATGCCCACTACGGTTGAACATTTGAAAGTTAGCTCAATTGGAGCCGAAACACCTGATTTCAAACCAAGAGGGTTTACCTTACGTCGGAAAATTATAGTTGGATTTAGCGGCTTAATGTTACTAATGACAATATGCATCGTGATTACACTTTACGAACTCACCACAATTGAAAAATCTGCTATTTCCGTTATCGAACACCAACAACCAACCACGATATTAATTTTGTCTCTATCGGAAGACCTGAATCTCGCCATTTCTTTACTCAATGAACTTTTGTTATCTGGTAATGAAAACGACATAGCGAAATATCAACTTATTTATCAACGGCTATATGTCTATTTGGATAAAATAGAAAAAACAGCGAAACAAAGCAATAGGAGTATTTCCGTTGAATCAATTAAAAAACTCAGATCACTTTTGGACGAAATTGGAAAACATGGATCCACGCTAATTTTTTTGGTTGGCAATCTAATTGAGAACTACCCCGGTTTCAAAGTAGCATCCGAGCAACTGAACCCGCCTGCGCTTGAATTCATCGGAACTGTCAACGATATTATTGACGGCAATGATATTGATGCACCATTAGAAACAGTCTCAAAAATTCGCGAGCTATTATATAAAGTGCGTTACACATGGACTCAAATGCTGAATAGTGTTCGTCTTTATTTTAGTCAAAGAACCAACGAATTCAATCGAAACAGCGATGACTTAAATAATTTCCGCAATTACTCAGAACTAAATGAAGATACATTAATAATATTACAAGAAATGGACGTTGACATTGGTTTTGATGCTATCGAAAGCTTAATCGAAATACGTACGCAGTTTCTCCAAAACATGCGTAAAATCGTTGATATTAGGCATCGTGGCCAGTGGCGCGCTGATGTGACGTTAATGCGTACCAAAGTAAATCCACTAGTTAAAGAAATGCGCTCACTGTTAGCTGGGTTAGTTGATGAACAAGTGAAAGCGACAAACGCAAGTGGTAATGCACTTACATCAAGTCTTGAACAGATACGCACTTACACAACCGCATTGCTTCTGTTTGCGTTAGGCAGCGGGCTTTTACTTTCAATTATGATAACAAAAAGTATCTTACCACCAATAAGAAAATTAATGGAGGCCGCCCGGCAAGTCACTACGGGCGACCTTGATGCCGAAGTACATCTAAAAACAAAGGACGAAATCGGCTTATTAGGCGGTTCCTTTAATACCATGGTAGAAGGATTACGCACAGCCGAATTAGAAAAACAACAATACACCAAGACGCTTGAAACGTTAAATGCCGAACTCGAAGCCCGCGTTGCGAGTAGAACTGCTGACCTGGGGCGTAGCGAAGCACGTATTCGAACCATATACGATAATATAGGCGAAGGTATTATTGTTATCGACGAAAAAGGCTATATAGACTCAATCAACCCTGCCGCTCAACGAATTTTTAGTGTTGATACTAGGGACGTACAGAATATGCATGCTATTTTTTTCCTTGCCGACAAAAAGTATAAAGATTTGACTAGCTCCATAAATTATGACGATGAAAAAGATGGGCCGTTTAAAATCAGAAACTCAAAAGATCCAATCGAGCTGGAAGGAAAACGTATAGATGGCTCAACTTTCCCAATGGAAATGGTTGTAACCAGCATGACCCTTGGTGCAAATCACATGCGCGCGTGTATTGTTCGCGACATTACAGCTAGAAAACATGCGGAAGAACGCTTAGCCGAAGCACAAAACAATATTGTGGATGCAGCCCACAAATCAGGCATGGCTGAAATGGCAACAGGTGTATTACACAATATTGGCAATATCCTCAATAGCGTGAATGTCTCAGTAGAAGAAGTATCACGCATTGCCCGTAACAGCAAGATACAAGGCCTGAAGAAGGCGAATGCGATGTTATCAGACAATTTAGAGAACATCAGCGATTTTTTTTCTCATGACAACAAGGGTAAAAAATTACCTGAATATTTTATAAAAATCGGCGGCGTCATTGAGGATGAGCTGGATCAAATAATTGAAGAATCGAAGTCGCTCGGTGAAAAAACAACGATGATGAAAGAAGTCATAAGTACCCAACAAGCCTACGCCACTGCAGGATTTTTTACTGAAAAATTTCAGGTTGCCCCATTGGTTGAAGATGCTCTAAAAGTACAGAAAGCTTCATTACACAAATGGGGAGTCGATGTTATAAAAAATTTTTCGGAAATACCCGATGTCGCAGCACAAAAATCGAAGTTATTACAAGTCATTACTAATCTAATAAAAAATGCGAAAGAAGCCACAGATGAAAATGATGAACTAAACAAGCACAAGGAAATTGTCATTGAAATTGGTTCGCATGACATGAATACAGTTTATGTGAGTGTTTACGATAATGGTTGTGGAATAAATGAGGAAAATTTATCAAGTGTATTTAATCACGGCTTCACAACCAAACCAACTGGACACGGATTTGGATTACATACTAGCGCAAATTCCATGACTGAAATGGGCGGTTCTCTCGCAGTCAACAGCAATGGCCCTCATCAAGGGACCTGCTTCACTGTTTCTATTCCAATTGTTGACGCAACACAACAGAGAACCGATAACAAGAATCACATCGAAAAATTAAAAATTGTATCTGAAAAATAGCTAAAGCAAAACCAAGGAACCATAATGGAGCGAAATACGCGAATATTAATTGTCGATGACAACAAATCTATACATGAAGATTTTCGTAAAGTCTTATGCTCAAAAAAAAATGACCTTTACAACGAAGTCAATGAACTCGAAAATGAATTGTTTGGTGAAGATGAAATTTCAGGCACAAGCGCTAAGGTAAGAATGGAATATCAGGTTGATTCAGCCTATCAGGGACAAGAAGCCCTCGCGATGATCCAAACAGCGGAAGATGAAGGCCGACCTTACGCACTTGCCTTTATGGATGTTCGAATGCCACCTGGTTGGGATGGCGTCGAAACCATTAGTCGCATCTGGCTAAAATTTCCCTATATAGAAATGGTACTATGCACAGCTTATTCAGATTACACATGGAACGAAATTATCGATAAATTAGGGGCAACAGACAAACTATTGTTTCTAAGAAAACCTTTCGACGCTATCGCAGTACAACAAATGGCATTGACGCTTGTTAAAAAATGGAACTTGAGCGAGCATGCCCGGAGCTATGTTAAAAAACTGGAAGTGGAAGTTAATGACCGTACTACTCAACTGAAAACATTATTAAAAGAACTTGAAGTCAAGAACGAAAAGCTTCTCAACATCAACGAAGATTTAAAACATATTGCATTGCATGACACGCTCACCAAATTACCTAATCGCGCGCTGTTCAATGATAGACTTCAACATAGTGTAGAAATAGCACAACGTGAAAATCATAAGTTCGCTATTTTCAATATTGATATAGATAAATTTAAAGAAATTAACGACACACACGGCCACCTGACAGGAGACGCAGTTTTATATGAAATCGGAGAGCGACTGTCTCTGGTGTTACGTACGAGTGACACGATCGCCCGGCTGGGTGGTGATGAATTCGCGTTAATCTTGCCGAATATAGATGATGGTGCATCTGAATTGTTGGCAGACAAAATTATCAGATCGCTGGATTCACCTGTAGTATTTGCCAACCAGAACATTGATGTGAATATAAGTATCGGCATTGCGATTTACCCTGAACACGGTGATTCAAATGAAGTTTTATTAAAGCATGCTGATTCTGCAATGTATAATGCAAAACGCAACGGCCTGGGTTATGCTGTTTTTGACTCGGTTGAAGACTCAAAAAGACAGGATAGAGCGCAACTCATTTCCGATTTCAAGCATGCCGTCAATGCTAATGCACTACATCTGAATTATCAGCCTATTGTCGATTTAAATAGCCACAGAATAATCGGCGTAGAAGCACTGGCACGTTGGCATCACCCAGACAGGGGTATGATTTCGCCAGACCAATTTATCCCGCTTGCCGAAAAGAAAGGGTTAATTCAACAACTGACATTATGGGTATTTGATGTTGCATTTAAACAATGCGCTGAGTGGCACGAAATGGGCGCTAAAATTACAATGTCTGTTAATTTATCACCGCGTAATTTTCTTGATCCACGATTGCTAAATGAAATCAGCGATGCCCTTAATAAATGGAAACTAAAACCAGAATGGATCAGATTGGAAATCACTGAAAATATGACAATGTCCCAGCCTGGGAAAGCATTTGAAATTATTACTAAACTGGAAAATCTAGGGATAGAGATTTCCATAGATGATTTTGGTACTGGGTATTCATCTTTGTCATATCTAAAAAAATTACCTGTGAAGGAACTTAAAATTGACAAAAGTTTTATTATCGATCTGGATAAAGACCATGATAATAAAGTCATCGTTAATTCCACGATTAACCTGGCACATGATCTTGGGCTTGATGTTGTCGCCGAAGGTGTGGAAAATAAAAATATTCTCACAATCCTTCAAGAGCTTGGCTGCAATCGGGCACAAGGCTATCATATGTGCAAACCTAAATCTGCGAAAGAAATGAGCCGCTGGATATTCGAATCTGAATGGCGAGTTGAACAGAAAAACAAGGCACAAGGGTCAACAAACTAGGGCCTGTTGACGTTTCATCTTCGCCACTGTGGAGCCTGAAAAAGTGCCAATCCAGGCGCGAGGAGCGTAGTTTGGTTATTCCAAATGAGCAACAAGTAACGCCGAGTGGCGCTTTTTCAGGCTCCACCCGAAGGGCTGGGACTATTTTTGCCTTCAGCGGCGTTGTCAGTCGTTTATGTAGAATGACTACACTATGCTCCTTCCGCCTTGCTGAAGGCAAAAATAGTCCCAGCAGTGGCGGAGATGAAACGTCAACAAACCCTAGTGTAGATTTAGAATATTAACCCTATCCTCGGCTTTTATTCCTGCCTGGTGCCGGCCGTTGAGTAACTTCTGCTACTGTTGATAATTTCTTGCCTTTTCTGAGAAAATCAATACTCAGTTTGTCTCCTGGCTTGTTAGTCGAAATCAGGTTCAATGCCGTCGCACTATCTGGCACAGGTTTACCATCAATATGTGTAATGATGTCACCTGGCTGTATACCAGCCATATCTGCCGGGCCTTTGCGTAAAACACCCGCTACGACCACGCCCACCGTATCTTTATAGCCAAATGACTCGGCCAGTTGCGGCGTAATGTCCTGTGGCGCTATGCCTAGCCAACCACGAACAACGTGACCAAACTGTAGAATATCTTCCATGACCCGCTTTGCAATAGCCGCAGGTATGGCAAAACCAATACCCTGCGAGCCTCCTGACTTAGAAAATATCGCAGTGTTGATACCTATCAAATGACCATGCGCATTGACCAATGCACCACCCGAATTACCCGGGTTTATCGCCGCATCAGTCTGAATAAAGTTTTCAAACGTATTGATCCCTAATTGGCTTCGCCCCTTAGCGCTAACAATACCCAATGTCACAGTTTGCCCAACATTAAATGGATTGCCTATCGCGAGCACGACATCACCTACCCGCAGTAACTCAGACTCTCCCAAAACAATACTGGGTAAATCTATCAACGCTATTTTTAACACGGCTATGTCGGTTTCAGAGTCGATACCCACAATAGTTGCTTGAATAGTCCTGCCGTCCTGAAGCGCTACAAGAATTTCGTCCGCGTCTTTTATGACATGGTTGTTGGTTAATATATAGCCATTAGAGCTGATTATGACCCCGGAACCCAAACTATTTTCAACTCGCTTACGGGGCCTGATTACGTCACCAAAAAATTGCCTTAACCTTGGATCATCGAAAAATGGGTTGATTCGCTGTGTTATCACTTTAGTAGTATGTATATTAACAACAGCGGGTGCAGCAGCAGCCACTGCATCTGCATAGGATACAGGCCCCATCGTCGTGGGCCTCGGTAAAGTGGCATCAGGCAGAACTTGTTTGATTTCAATCTGCGAGTGATTTCTATCAAGCAGGTTTGGAAAAAGGGTGACGATGATATAGGACCCAATCAGACCTATAATAGTGTATACAAATAAAAATCGAACTAGTTTACCACTTTGCATATAACACCTAAAATTTGCATCAAGCGAATAATATAGCGTAATAAGAGGAAAAACGCATGGTCCAACTCTCAGAGCTGATTAATTATACAAACAATATGCTCGAAATCAAAAAATTCAAGGATTATTGCCCAAATGGGCTGCAAGTCGAAGGAAACAATGAAATTAACGTGCTGGTAACGGGCGTCACTGCCTGCTCCGCTCTACTGGACGCTGCGATAGACAGGGAGGCCGATGCGATATTAGTGCACCATGGTTATTTCTGGAAAAATGAGGATATGCGAATTACCGGCATAAAACGCCGTCGCTTACAAAAATTACTGGCATCAAACATTAACCTTATCGCCTACCATTTACCATTGGATGCCCACGCCATATATGGAAACAATGTGCAACTTGGTCAGATCCTGGGACTTACATCGCACGGACTATTTGGAAATGACAACGGTACCGATATCGCAATGCAAGGCGAACTCGCCGCGACGATGTCAGGAGAAGAATTTGCTGGCTATATTAATGCTCAACTGTGTCGTCCACCTGTGCATATCGCCGGGAGTAAGAAACGCATTAAGACAATTGGTTGGTGCACGGGTAGCGCACAAAGCTATATCGAAAGAGCGGCCGAACTTGGATTGGACGCCTATTTATCTGGCGAAATATCAGAACAAACCGTACATATTGCTCGAGAATCAGGAACACATTATTTCGCCGCCGGCCACCACGCGACAGAGCGTTACGGCGTAAAAGCACTGGGTAACCACTTATCAGAAAAATTTGATCTGGAACACGAATTTATCGATATAGATAATCCCGTGTAAATTAAATATTGTATTCACCGCAAAGTATGTGCAGAAAATATAATTAAAACACTTTTCGCCCTTTGCGGTGATATTCTTTGCTGTAATGCTCTTTGAAACGATACTCTATTGCAGCGAGATGCGGCCTTTAGTCCTTAAATGCCTCTACTTCAAAAAGCAACTTCATTTCATCACCGATCCCCGGCAATCCGTATTTTAGTCCAAAATCTGATCTCATTATTTTGGCTTGCGCATCAAACCCACATAGCTCTTTTTTATTGAATGGATGCGTTCCACATTTTATGTGCGTTACATTAAGCACGACAGGCTTGGTGACACCGGCAAGAGTTAAATCTCCCGAAACATTGATCGTTGTATCACTGGTAAATTCAACCTTGGTAGATTTATATTTAATTTCTGGATATTCCACTGTATTTAAAAAATCTGGTGAGCGCAGATGTTTATCACGTTTTGCATGCGCGGTATTAATACTCGCTGCATCAATCACGATATCGACAGAACCTGTTTTTTTTGATAAATCCATCGTTAATTTTCCACTTGTTTTTTCAAATAGACCGCGCATCGTTGAAAAACCCAAGTGACTTATTTCAAAAGAAGGATAAGTGTGCTCAGGATCGATTGTGTACGATGCAGAAAAAGCTGTTGAAGAAAAAAGGGTTGTTACAAAAAATATCGGAAACAGAAAATTTATTCGCATTACGTTCTCCAGATGTTTATATGTGAATAGTTAAATGATTATAGTTAGCTGTTAATAGATAGGACTTTAATTAATAAAATTCTCATTAATAGGGCGATGCGTCTGCCAAATACCAGGCTGATAATATAGCTATCGCTGTTGGCAGCATTACCGCCAAATTTAAAATAATCATTCTCTGCCAACGCGAATAACCGTCCGGTAAGGGGATACGCGCGGTCAACGGAATCAATGCGAGAAATACTAATGCAATCCAGGTTAAATCTGCAAATAATAATGTGGCAATACCTAATAACCCGAGCAACACTCCCGCAGGATATGTTAAAAAAACACCTGTTTTCAACTCTGAAAACAGCAATAAACAAAGCAGCAATGCGCCTGCCGCCGCACCCATTGATACGGACAACTGTCCATAAAGAGCTGACGCACCGAAGATAGCTGAAATACCCGTACCGAAGCCCAGCGCAAACACGCTGCTTGATGCCTGTAAAGGCTTGTCTTTAAAACTATCTAACGAAACAATATGCCAAAGCATATAAGCACTACATCCCATGGCTATCGCCCATTTATTTATGCCTTCGATGCGCATCAATACTGGCCAGGTGACCCACAAAAAGGCCAAAACTGCAAAAAAAACAAGCGTCACTCGCCGATACCGCCATGAACTCAAGTTTAATTGAAAAACCCCCGCGATTATCAATGCCATAATACCGACCAGGACAATTTTTCGCGTACCGTTCAAGGGTGAAAAAACAAAACCATTCAATAACAGTGCAGTAGCAATAAACCCTAACGCTACACCAACACCAGCCAATGCAAACTTGTTTGATTTAAAAACGACACCGATTACCAGTGCAATTACAAAGGGCATAAACCCGGATTGTATTTCAGGATACGTTAACAAATTATTTTGCATCGTAGAGCATATCTGACAAAAAAAACATGGGTGAGTTCATTCCTTCTTACTACATTCCTTCTTGCTAAAAGTTCAATTCAATAAAATAAATAGAAGCGCTCAAAATATGAGAAATTTTTTATCCAAACCCGATAAAGCGGAGTAGAATAACACATGCGTATTAGTAATAGATAAATTATCCTGTAAAACCAAACCTGGAGGTAAAAATGAGTCAAAGACCTCAA
>JAADIM010000101.1 GCA_013151345.1 Gammaproteobacteria bacterium | reverse complement strand
GGTAAAAAAGATAAAGCTGCCCAAGTGATGAAACCAATCGAAGAAAAGGAAAATGAGAGATTTTACCTTGGCTATCAGCGGATATAAAAAATCTCTGGAGTAGCATGAAACTTATGTTTAACGGTGTGACAGGGACGCAGATGAGCACCAGATCTTTTCCCACCAGAATACCGCCACCGATGGTATATTTAGCCCGAGCATTCCGGTCTTCCTGGTCTTCGGGGTGATTTTCCAAATTTGTTTCAAATACTCGGACAGCAAGCCTGCCGATATCAATCGCCATTTCTATGTCCTACTTGGAATCCGAGTTGATCCATTTAATACTCACCTTGAAGTTTACTTCGCTATTGGCACTCGCGATGATAACCCCCGCTTTGCTACTGAACTTGAGTCCAAACTCCAGGGCAATTTCGCTAGGGGTACTGAGTTCTTTAAGAGAATCCAACACTAACTGAGCAGCAGATTTGATGCGTTTGGCGACGGCATTAAATTTCTCATCTGCCACCATATGTTCAGCGTCTTTATCTTTGGAGATATACGTCGAGCCCCCCCGTTAATTCAGCATCCGTCTCGAAAACAACGCTGCTACCATCTTCAAGTTCAAATTGTAATAACTCTTTAGTGCTGGACATCTCTTCCCTCTGTGATACCTACCCGTTTAGAGAAAAGATAAACATAAATAACTAGCGGAGTCCAGAACCCCCTGTGCCAATGCTAAGTACGAAGAGGCGTAATAGTGTGCTATTGCGAAAAACTATTTCCTTAGGTGTATAAAAAAACCCCGTGCGCAAAAACTAGGGTACAAAGGTAACCCCGATCACTTAATGACTTAACGAAAGTGAGAGTAATAATTCTACATCCTAGTCTTAAATCATTAACTCATTAGTGTCCCCTAAACTCTTACAGCCACATCACTTATTCTTGCGCTTCCCACTGACTAATGCCATCAGCCAATATAGCCCTCAACCCAATTAATCCTTACGCACCGTTTTATACACAAACGTAGCAACATTTAACAAACTACCCACAAGTAATGGCAAAAAAAGAATTATGGCCAATGTCATTTGATTCAACTCTATATCAAGCACTGAGACAAGAATCAAATACGATAATAGCGGAACGAAAGAAACCGTAAAAAAATTTGTTTTGACTTGGTCAAACTGTGAAGCTCGACGACTATAATTGTACATAGTGACAATTATTGCATTTAGCACTATCAAGCCAATCAAGCCCCAAATAACAGGGATGGGTACACTATCAGAAAGTAAAAATATTTTGCTGTAGTCCACATTCGCATTCAAATGCTTTCCGTTCAGGATTATCGAAGCGCTACCATGGTTATAAGTTGCTACAATATGATTTTTCCCTGAACGTAGCGCGTTGCCTGGTGTTTTCACGGCTAAGTTACCTCCGTTAACGCCATTACGTATCGAACGAACTCGAAAGACAATATCACCTTTTTCTTGGCCAACCGTAAAGTTTCTAAGACTTGGACTGATTGAATTGGAAATTAACCTCGCAGGGCCACCCAGCGAAAAATCAAAATTAGAAGCCATGATTTCTATGGTAAAGGCCTTATGCTGTACGATATCCTGACATATTTTTTTACCTATCTCTATCTAGTAATATCCAATTGGTCGGCCAGTAATTTCAAATAAATGCTTTCTGACTTTTTGTCAGGATTTCGATATTGCAATGTAGGCAAGGCACCTTCCCCGCCAGCAGTAACCCAAACTACCGCACCCATAGATTGCCGAAGCGTTTCTCCTTTCGACGTAAAAGCAGTTTTTTCCAACAGGCGCACCTGATCTATCTCTAATTCATTGAGATAAATAGCACCACCATGCAATCGTCCCAACCAGGGGCGATCCCCGGTTAATTCATTCGCCAGTACCAAAGGGTATTCACAATCCCAATTGCTTAATTGCGCACCTAAACCTGCTGCGGTTAATATCCAAATTAACATGACGTTAACTGCTACTGCAGTAAAGCGACTAAGCTGAAACAGATAATTGCGCTGCTCATATATTACTGCCGCAATGGTAACACCAAGTACGCCACACAAAATCGCAAACGTGACGTCTAGTAATCGGGCATGGCGGCCAACAACACCCGCCTGCAAACATTCCACCCCCACAGCAAACACAACGATGCAAAATATTGATAAAAAATAGTGGCTATCAAACTTTTTCTGCATGAACTTCATATTTAATACAAAGCCAAGCAACCCAAACGTAAATAGGCGTTCCAAAATGTTCCAGGCAGGGTCCTTAAGTTCGGCGGTTAAACCTATATTCAACGCCACCCAATAAGTATCCCACATAGTGACAAACTGAAATGGATAAAGGCTAAACAAGATAATAAAAAACATTAAGACCACGACGGCTATGGTCATTGGCAATGATTTAGACATTAGATGTCCAAAAAATAGGTGTGGCAATCCACTTTGAAAGAATTGGTGCCGCCGTTGTTATTGAGTACGCATCATTTATCAACAATAGCCATCCCTAAGTTACGATTGGTCCTTCAATCACAAGCCCAGGGGGCAGATTACTTGTATCATTTACCTGGCTTTGGCAAACAAAATTTATCGTTTTGATTATTATACAAGTAACCTGCCCCTATTTCACTGTAGCTGGGAGTTTTGGCCATGGATGATGCCTCCCAACCCCTTTCTCCTCTTGATTGATTCACAACAATATAAAGTAAAATGACAGTTTTGCACAGGGATGCGCTGTACAGTCACGTTAGGCAAACGCTGGCAATAAATTTATCTGTTTGGCCTGAATGGTCGTTGAAAAAGCCTCCATCGCCTTTGCTAATATCCGCTCCCAATACATTCGAGGACTCAACTGCGGCGCAGCGGCTTTTTTAAGGTCATTAAAAAAGGCCACTAGTCGTCGTAAATCAACTATACTTGTGCCGCTTGAGCATGGCTGCTGATTATCGTCATTCGTTTTTGACGACTCCCTTGAGTCAACCGTCCAACACTGCTCAATGACAACGGGCAACTTGTTATCGCTTCATAGTGTTTATCGGGATTGGCCAAACGCACGAACAAACTCCACACTTTATACACAAGGACTATAATGCGGTGATCAGTTGACAGCTTCTTTGCTCATGGGTAGTGAAACCTCCCCAATCCCACTGGTTTTTTAGTTGTCCAATCGGCGTCACGGCGGCTGTCGGATCCCATTCTACATGCAGTTTGCCATCAAACGTGTCCACTTCCACAGCCTCTAACTGGGCATTTTTTGGCATCGCTAAGGCTCCACTCTTTGAGTGAGTGATTTTGGGAGGGAGAACCATGCTATTTATCCTTGTTATCAACAGCTTGCAAATATATACCTATTTTTAACTGATTAATTTAGGATAATCATGCGCTCACTCAACAACCCTGACTATTCGAAATCCCAGGGTACTATAGCGATCAGTCGGGGCAATTTCCCCACGGTTAGACGCACGTAAATCTTCCGGCCAATTCAGCCAACCACCACTTCGGATAGCACGTTTGCCCTGCTTCTTACCCTTGGTGGATACGGTCAGCTCCTGCCCGTTATAGGGAGAGGTATATTCCGATGCAGTCCACTCCCAGGCATTACCCGACATATCATACAGTCCAAAATCATTGGGCTTGAAACTACTGACGGGGTAGGTCCCGGTTAGTTTCGAATCCTGGCCACAACGGTCACAACGCGCATTAGCAATACCGACGTCATTACCCCATGCATAATTATCTTCCTCACCCGCGCGCGCCGCATATTCCCACTCGGCTTCCGTTGGCAGGCGGTATTGTTTGCCTGTCTGCTCAGTTAACCATTGCGCATATTCATTGGCATCATTCCAGCTCACACACACAACCGGGTGATCTTGCATTTGTGAAAAATCACTGGCCGGGTATTTCCAGCTCTTTCCCCCGCGCATATAACACCCACCTTCCCTTTCGGCTTCGGTGACGAAACCCGTATTGCTGATGAATGCGCTAAATTCCTTTACTGTCACTTCAACCACACCTATCGCAAACGGCTTTGCAATTTTCACTTCATGCACCGGCTTTTCATCCACAGAACCATGCCCCTGCATATCACCCATCATAAAATAACCAGCGGGAACCCGGACCATAACCGGACCCAGACCACCACAGGCAAGCGGATCCTGAAACAAAGGGAATGAGGGATAAGGCGACGTTATAGAACAGGCTGAAACCAGGATTATCGAAACAGAAAAGATAAAAATTTTAATTATCGGCGAAAAGTGCGAAATAGTTATTAACCTTGTAATAGTTCAAATCAAGTTTGCATCGATATTCCAAAAATCCAGCTTACTACCTTGCGCTTGCGGCCACATCCGGATTCCGAGTCAAACCCGGAATGATAGAAAGAATCTCAAAAGTTACCCGCTACTGGCATAGCGGGTGATTTCGATCATTAAATGCACAAAACAGTCAAATGCTTCTATCATTTTCTGATTAGACTTAATTACCGTGCAATGCTACTTTTTCAAGCTCACGCGAAATAACACGTGCTACCCGAAAGCCGATGGTACTGAATTTATCTCGTGACCAGTTTTTCCCCCGTCTTGCCGCACGCGTATCTGACTGAAAGCTATACCAGGAACCACCACGCAATGCCCGCATGGTATCAAGCTGCAACACATCCGCTGACTCAAGCTCCTCACCATTATACTGCGTGGTATAATTTGACGCCGTCCATTCCCAGACGTTACCTGCCGTGTCGTACACACCAAAATTATTTGCTTGATAGGAACCGACAGGCAGAGTTTGCTTCTCCATCCAGGTCTGGCTCAGACAGCAATTGGCTTGAGTACATTTGACATTATCGCTGCCTAAGTCGCTGTCTAAGTCGCTGTCTAAGTCGCTGTCTAACCCATTGCCCCACCAGAAATTAGTGTGGGTACCAGCACGCGCAACATATTCCCATTGTGCTTCAGTCGGTAAATGATATTGTTGTCCGCTTTGTTCACTCAACCAGTTGGTATACGCCACCGCGTCATGCCAACTGACACAGACAACCGGGTGTTTATCCGATTGATAAAAATGAGGTTGATCCCAGCCAGCATCCTGAAAAACATTCCATTTTTTGTCCTCACCAAAAGTAAAGCAACCTTCGCCTTGTTCCGCACTGGTTACGTAATCGGTCGCCTCAATGAATTCGCGAAACTGGCCAACCGTGATTTCAAATTTCCCGATAGCAAAAGGCTGGTTAATATGGACTTCATGGGCTTGCTCATTAGGCGCACCAACGCCGTGCTGGTCACCCATAATAAAACTGCCGTCGGGTACAATAACCATATCAGGGCCAACTGCACCGACATTCAAATTATCGTTAAATGTATAGATTCCTGTTTTCACGTCTCGACCGGCTAGATTGTCCTTAAGCGAGCCACTGAAACCTGAACAGCCTGTTAGGGCACTCAAAAGAACAATCATAAATAGACTAAATATCAATGAATTAGCACTTTTTAATTTATCTGACATGCGTAACTCCCCCACTGAGCCCAATTCCAATTCATCCTAAAGTAATACCGTACCCGTGTCAAAATGCGCAAGTCAAGACGCACAAGCCAACTCGTGAAAGGGCAGGAATTTTTCGTTAAAAATGATGGCTCTCAATATACGCCAGTGCCTTTGGTTGGCTTTTAATTGCTATTGCGCATCAGCCTGCTTATTTTGTTTGACTGGTGATGTCAAAAACACGCTCATTGTATAACATGTTCTTTACTCTACACTATTTATTAACCCCAGATGAATCCTCGCGAACAGATAAACAGCCAAAACAATCAACCCGCCGCCTAGCTATTCTTTTACCAGTACAATTTCGTCCATCAGCAATTGCCGTAAAGAAAGGGGACGTGCCAAGTAAAACAACAAATAGAATATTTGGATTTATACCCAGACAAACAAGATTGGATGCCCCCCCCCCCAACCCCATCGATATGAACTCTTGGGAGGAATCAGCCTGTTATTCCCAGCGTACCTTATTATATCCGGCGAACAATGGCACTTCCATACAGAACCACCGAATCACTTAGACTTGCTTTCGCACCTGCTCGAGGTGTTGGTCTCGCAGTCAAGCACCCTTAAATGCCTATTACACTCGTTGCGCGATGTCCGATCGCGCTGAGGGTAGTACGTTAAATTACAGTTAGCTATTAATGACCACAATAACTTAGCGCTTTACCACCTAAAACTAAATACGCAAATATCTCTAATTTCATTAAAAAAAGCTAAAGTTGACGGCTCACCGTACGCTATTAAGCTATTAGCTAATACGTAAATATCGCCATATTCATAATTTACGTTCCTTTTTTGAGAGTAATTTTTTTATTAAAATTGGAGAAAAATAATGAAAAAAAAATGTGTGCTAAGAGTGATTACACTGGCATAGAAATTTCATTAGCCAAATCAAGCTCTACAACTACAGAAAACCAAGAAAATAGAAAACTTTATGAAGGACGCACCTTTATATTGGCATCTATTTTATTTTTGCCTTTGGCCTCAGTAGCACTAGTAGGCGCCTATGGTTTTATTATGTGGTTTTCACTAAATTTTTAGCTTAATGAATACAATTTTAGCCGTGTTCTGAAGGAGCTTTAGAACTGAGGAATTCTTATTTATTGTCTGCTAGTTGCTTGAATCTGATTGCTGCTAGCTTCCTTGACAAAATAGTGAAACCTACTATTTTTATATATTCCTTACCATATTTTTACCATGTTGCCGTCTATTCCATCCTAGATTTTTCTGGAATTTGATCATAAGGATCTAACTGATGGATATGCAACGTAGAAATCTAATTCGGGGTAAATTCTTCTCTCACTCCGAAGATGTCCGCCTCCCCTGGTTAAAATCTGCTGCACTTTTCTATAAAAATTGCACTCAGTGCGCTGAATGTATTCGAGCATGCCCAGAACGTATTGTAAAAAAGGCTGATGGCGGTTATCCCGCTATAGATTTCAAATTCGGAGAATGCACTTTTTGTGGTGAATGTGCACAAGCTTGCCCACAAGAGTTGTTTGAAACACACATAAATCGCAAATCGTGGGCATTTATCGCCAAAGTGGAGCAAGCGTGCCTGACGTTGCATCAAGTTTCATGTCGTAGCTGTCAGGATAGTTGCGCCTATGGTGCAATTAAGTTTGAACTGGTGCTAGGCATGATACCCCGCCCTGAAATCAACGATCAGCTTTGTACAGGTTGTGGCGCCTGCGTAGCGCCTTGCCCCAGCTTTGCTATAGAAATAGTTACAAACAAAAACATGAAACTGTCCGAAAGGAGCATTAATGTCTATCAATATTGAAAGTGTTCATATTTCTAGTCTGGTTGTTTATTGCCTTCCAGAGAAACTAAATTCCATTATAGATTTTACGTCAACTATCGAAAATGTCGATGTCGCGATGCACGACATCTCAGGCAAACTTATCGTGGTGCTGGAAACTGAAACAGAACAGGACATACTTTCTGTAATCGACCAGATACAAGCAGTTAAAGGTGTTCTTACAGTAACAATGGTCTATCACGAGCAGGGTTGTTAACCCGAATTATAAAGAAGGATGCTGTTATGAAACTAACTCGCCGGAAGTTTATAAAACACAATGCAGCAATCACTGCTGCTGCAGCCGCAGGTATATCCTTACCCGCCGGAGCAACCAATTTAGTCACAGAGATGAACAAGACACGTTTGCAATGGGCGAAAGCGCCTTGTCGATTTTGTGGCACGGGCTGTAGTGTAAATGTCGCCACCAAGGATGGACACGTTGTCGCAACACACGGGGATATTAAGTCACCGGTCAATAAAGGGCTTAATTGTATTAAGGGATACTTTCTAACGAAAATAATGTACGGCAAAGATCGTTTGACCAAACCTTTGCTTCGCAAGAAAAATGGAAAATACAATAAAAATGGTGACTTTGCCGAAGTTTCCTGGGATGAAGCTTTCGATATTATGGAGGAAAAGTTTAAAGCTGCTTTAAAGGAAAAGGGACCTAAGGGTGTGGGCATGTTTGGGTCGGGGCAATGGACAATCTGGGAAGGTTATGCTGCTTCAAAATTAATGAAAGCGGGTTTTCTTTCCAATAATATTGACCCAAATGCACGTCACTGCATGGCCTCGGCAGTGGGTGGATTTATGCGAACCTTTGGCATCGATGAACCCATGGGCTGTTATGACGATTTTGAACATGCGGATGCATTTGTGCTTTGGGGTTCCAATATGGCGGAGATGCACCCCATTCTTTGGACACGCCTAACCGATCGCAGACTGAGTGCAGCTCATGTAAAAGTATCTGTATTATCCGTTTTTGAGCACAGGTCATTTGAGCTAGCGGATCTTCCTATTATATTTACCCCACAAACAGATATTGCCATTTTGAATTTTATCGCTAACTACATAATTCAGAATAATAAAGTGAATAAAGATTTTATTAGTAAACACGTAAATTTTCGTATAGGAAATACCGATATTGGTTATGGCTTACGAGCAGATCATCCCTTAGAAAAACGTGCGAAAAACAATAAAAAAGCGGGCGGTTCAAAACCTGCTGATTTTCAGCAATTCGCTGACTTTGTTAAAAAATATGATGCAGACTATGTTTCCAAACTTTCAGGCGTGTCTAAATCAAAATTAAAAGAACTTGCCGAGCTCTATGCTGATCCAAAGATCAAAGTTATGTCATTATGGACCATGGGCGTAAATCAACACACGCGCGGCGTATGGGCCAACAATTTACTTTATAACATCCATCTATTAACAGGCAAAATCTCTACGCCCGGCAATAGTCCCTTTTCATTAACTGGTCAACCATCTGCCTGTGGTACAGCGCGTGAGGTCGGTACTTTTTCACATCGACTACCGGCGGATCTCGTCGTTACAAACCCGAAACATCGCGCATTTGCAGAGAAAAAATGGAAATTACCCAAAGGCCTTCTACCCGGCTGGGTTGGTGCGCATGCAGTGTTGCAGAATCGAAAATTGAAAGATGGCGATATAAATGCCTACTGGGTTCAGGTGAATAATAATATTCAAGCTGCCGCGAATATGAATGAAGAAGGATTGCCCGGTTATCGCAATCCAAAAAACTTTATAGTTGTATCTGATGCTTACCCTACTGTCACAGCTCAAGCGGCAGATTTGATTTTACCAACAGCCATGTGGGTTGAAAAAGAAGGCGCGTATGGAAACGCTGAGAGACGAACACAATTCTGGCATCAAATGGTAGACGCGCCAGGCGAATCAAAATCGGATCTATGGCAATTAATAGAATTTTCGAAACGATTTAAAACTGACGAAGTGTGGCCAAAAAATATTCTACAAAAAAATATAGAGTATAAAGGTAAAACGCTCTATGACGTACTATTCGCAAATGGCCAGGTAGACAAGTACCCCTTATCTGATCTAGAAAAAGGGAAAATGAATTATGAAGCTAAGAATTTCGGTTTTTATATTCAAAAGGGGCTGTTTGAAGAATATGCGAACTTTGGTCGGGGCCATGGGCATGATTTAGCAGACTTTGATGTTTATCACCGCGAGCGAGGTTTACGCTGGCCAGTTGTCAATGGAAAAGAAACACTATGGCGATTTAAGGAAGGTAGTGATCCGTATGTAAAAAAAGGGAAAGGATTTGAGTTTTATGGAAAAAAAGATGGTAAAGCGATTATTTTTGCTTTGCCGTATGAGCCACCTGCAGAATCGCCAGACAAAGAATACGACATGTGGTTATCAACCGGGCGGGTATTAGAACATTGGCATTCTGGCTCTATGACGCAACGTGTTCCCGAACTTTACCGAGCCTTTCCTGATGCCCTCGTTTTTATGCACCCTGACGATGCCCGCCAGCGACAATTACGCCGAGGGGATGCCGTAAAAGTTATCTCTAGGCGAGGAGAAATCATTAGCCGCGTTGAGACAAGAGGAAGAAACAAGCCACCGATAGGCCTCGTGTTTGTGCCCTGGTTCGATGCCAGTCAACTAATTAACAAAGTAACACTTGATGCAACTGACCCGATATCAAAACAAACCGACTTTAAAAAATGTGCCGTCAAAGTTATTAAAGCATAAGTCAGAAAGGAATATACGATGAAAAAACTAGTGATTGGTTTGATGATATTGCCGCTACTGACAATCACCACTCAGGCAAATGATGGCATAGCAACATTGAGAAAAGGGGAAGCGTTAAGCGTCGAAACTATGCCGCCTGTTATACCAAAAGTTTTAGACACCGATATCCGGAGAAAAAGGAATTATCCTATGCAACCACCAACCATTCCTCATAAAATTAATAATTATCAAGTCGATTTAAACACTAACAAATGTTTATCTTGCCACAAACGCAGCCGCGTTGAAGACAGTAAAGCGCCAATGGTGAGTGTAACGCATTTTATGGATAGAGACGGCAATTTTCTCGCAACAGTATCTCCACGTCGTTATTTTTGCCTCCAGTGCCATGCTATACAGACCGATGTAAAACTACTAATAGATAATGATTTTGTTGATATGGACCAGCTACTAAAACGACCAACAAAATAATAGGATTTAAACGTGAAAAATATAATTCAACAATATTGGACGATCTTGTGGCGACCTAGTGCGTATTTCAGCCTCGGTATCCTGCTATTGAGCGGCTTCATTGCCGGAATTATATTTTGGGGTGGTTTTAACACCGTGCTTGAAATGACAAATACAGAAAAATTTTGTATTAGCTGTCATGAAATGCGCGATAATCCCTATATGGAACTACAGCGTACTATTCACTACAACAATCGTTCAGGTGTCAGGGCTGAATGTCCAGATTGCCATGTTCCTCACAACTGGACGGATAAAATCATACGCAAGGTTCAAGCAACAAGAGAGTTGTGGGGAAAAATGATTGGGAGCATAGATACACGTGAGAAATTTCTGGGAAAGCGTCGCGAACTGGCAGAGAATGAATGGAAGCGTCTAAAAGCAAATGATTCGCTTGAATGTCGTAATTGTCATCATTTCAATTTCATGGATTATACTGCTCAGAGTCCACGAGCTGCTAACGCACATTCTACCTCGCTTGCTCAAGGTAAAAAGACTTGCATTGATTGCCACAAAGGTATTGCGCATATGCTGCCTGATATGCAGGGAGTAGAAGGCTGGGAGTAGAATAATAAACTATTTCCGGGGATGGGAATTTCAACCACCTATTAGCCAAAAATCAAAACAATTTTCGAATTTTATACGTGTCCTTCTTACAAGAAGTCACCGTCAGGCAACCTGATATTTCTCAGGAGCAAAGAAAAACCCCTGCAAAGAAACCTTCACAGGGGTTTTTGAATAAGAGCCTGGCAGTGTCCTACTTTCGCATGGGAACTCCCACACTATCATCGGCGCTGAGTCGTTTCACTTCCGAGTTCGAAATGGGATCGGGTGGTTCCAACTCGCTAATGCCGCCAGACAAACTGGTTGTGTTGAAAATGGGGGCAGATTCAAATTTTTTCGGGACTCTAACAATTATTCAAATAGTCTAAAAAATTTTGAGTCTGACCCCTTTTTCATCACGAAATTTGGAAATTAGCAAAAGACGTTGCTCTAACAAACAATAGTGGGTTGTGTTGCGTTGCTAAAGAATCAATAACACACCAATCAAATAACTTGGGTGTTATATGGTCAAGCCTCACGGTCAATTAGTACTGGTTAGCTTCATACATTACTGCACTTCCACACCCAGCCTATCAACGTCGTAGTCTTCGACGAACCTTTAGGGACCTCAAGGGTCCAGTGAGATCTAATCTTAGGGGGGGCTTCCCGCTTAGATGCTTTCAGCGGTTATCCTGTCCGTACATAGCTACCCGGCAATGCCACTGGCGTGACAACCGGAACACCAGGGGTACGTCCACTCCGGTCCTCTCGTACTAGGAGCAGCT
>JAADIM010000033.1 GCA_013151345.1 Gammaproteobacteria bacterium | reverse complement strand
TTAATACTCGCGATGAAACCAAAATTAAGATGGTGGCTATGGGTGGACTTGAACCACCGACATCAGCATTATGAATGCTGCGCTCTAACCAACTGAGCTACATAGCCACATGGAGTACAAAATGGAACGCAATTTTGTATATTTGCGGGCGATATGTCAAGTTTACGGTCGGATCTATTTCAAAAAGAAACACTTTATCTCTTTAAATATCAGCACATTAGCTTTTTTAAGAAAAAATATTAGCCATGTACTAGAAAGGTTTTGTGCGTGCACCGCTCGCCCAGCCTACACGTTGAAACGAAAATGCACGACATCGCCATCGTGTATCGTGTAGTCTTTTCCTTCGAGGCGCCAGCGGCCTGCTTCTTTTGCGCCTGATTCACCGTTGTAAGTTATGAAATCATCAAATGAGATGACTTCGGCACGGATAAAGCCTTTTTCAAAATCAGTATGTATCACACCCGCTGCTTGAGGCGCAGATGCGCCGACATTAACAGTCCAGGCGCGTGCTTCCTTTTCTCCAGCAGTGAAATAAGTTTGTAAGCCAAGTAATGTATAACCGCAACGAATGACGCGATGAAGGCCCGGTTCTTTTAGTCCCATATCAGAAAGGAAATCTTTTTTCTCTTCATCAGACATGTCGATAAGATCTGCTTCGATGGCGGCACACACCGCGACAACTTCTGCGTTCTCGGTTGCTGCGATTTCTTTAACGACGTTTAGGTGCGGGTTATCTTTAAATCCATCTTCGGCTACGTTTGCGATATACATGGTCGGTTTAATTGTTAACAGATGGAGATCGCTCAACAATGAAAATTGGTCATCGGTTAAATCCATGGACCGAACCATACTACCTTCATCCAGGTGTGCGTATACTTGTTCAAACAAGTTCTTTTTCGCAATCGCTTCCTTATTTCCTGCTTTTGCTTCTTTTGTTGCTTTGTGTACTGCTTTTTCAACAGATTCGAGATCGGCAAGAGCGAGCTCGGTATTAATTACTTCAATATCAGATTTGGGGTCTACTTTTCCTTCAACATGCACAACGTTGCTATCATCAAAACAGCGTACGACATGGCCAATAGCATCGGTTTCCCGGATGTGCGCCAGAAATTTATTTCCTAAACCTTCACCTTTGGACGCACCTGCTACTAAACCGGCGATATCGACAAATTCCATTGTGGTATGGATGACTTTTTTCGGATTAATGATATCGGCAATAGCATCCAGGCGCGGGTCGGGCACAGGAACCATACCGACATTGGGCTCGATGGTGCAGAAAGGGTAGTTCTCTGCTTGTATTTTCGCGTTGGTTAATGCGTTGAATAACGTTGATTTTCCAACGTTAGGCAATCCAACGATACCGCATTTGAATCCCATTTATTTCCCTCGCATTTTGCATTAATAGGTTGGATTAGCCGAAGTTAATTCAAGGCTTTAATGAATGTAGGTGGTTCATGGCTTTGTCGATTTCACCATTAATAATCTCTGGTAAATATGCCATTATTTCATCGATTACTTTGTTTAATTGTTCTTTATCAGTTTTTGACGGCGTCCCTAACACGTAATCGGTACCACCTTTTTTCTCAGCCTGACCTATACCGATTCTTAAACGTAGAAAATCATTATTGCTTAGGCTGGCAATAATATCTCTTATGCCATTATTTCCTGCGTGGCCTCCGCCTTGCTTTATTTTTATCGTACCTGTTAACAGGTCAAGTTCATCGTGTATAACAAGTATTTCTTCGGGGGCAACTTTGTAATACTTCGCCAACGCACTGACTGATTGGCCGCTTCGGTTCATATAGGTGTTGGGTTTTAATAAGCAGATTTCGCCATTTAGACTAAACTTACCTACCACGCCATGGAATTTCTTTTCTAGTTTGAGATTAACGCCTTTTGATTTTGCTAGCGCATCAATAAACCAAAAGCCGACGTTATGTCGCGTATTTTCATATTCTGAACCAGGATTACCCAACCCTGCAATAAGTTTTATCGGCGACGACAACGTCGGCTTTCCCTATCAGTAATTAATTTACATTTAGCGAAAAATTAGGATTTATCTCCTTTATCATCTCCGCCTGCTGCTGCATCCGGTGAATCAGCTCCGCCCTCAGGCTTAACTTCTTCTTTAGCGGCCTTCGGCATATGAATGTTTGCTACGGGCAAGTTATGATCATCACCCTGACCTAGCGCAACCATTTCAACACCGTCAGGTAATTTAATATCGACTAAATGCACAGACTCATTCATGCCTAAATTCGACATGTCAACTTCAAGAAACTCGGGCAAATCTTTTGCCAGGCAGCGTATTTCTACGTTGGACATTTGGTGCGAGATCAAACCACCTCCTTCTTTTACGCCAGGTGCAATTTCTTCGCCAGTAAAATGCAACGGCACTTGCATAGTAATTTTTTCAGTTGCGCTTACTCGTAGCAAATCCAAATGCAAAATTTTTGGCTTGCTCGGATGACGTTGCAAATCTTTAAGCACCGCCTGCTGTTTTTTGCCGTCAAGGTCAACCGTTAAAATATTAGAATAAAATGCTTCATTTTCCAGCTGACGCTTAATGTCTTTATGTAGAAAAGAAAGCATTACAGGCTCAGAACCCGTGCCGTAAATTATAGCGGGGATTTTTTCAGCCCTGCGCATGCGACGCACTGCGCCTTTTCCCATATCTGTGCGAAGTTCTGCGTTTAAAACAAATTCGGTACTCATTGCTTACTCTCCAGTTATCATTATCACTGTAAATTAAAATTCTAATCCATAAATAACGAGGTCACAGATTCCTCGTTGCTAACTCGTCGCATGGTCTCAGCCAGTAAATTGGCAATACTCAATTGACGTATCTTTTTACACGCTTTTGCATCTGCTCGTAGTGGGATGGTATCGGTAACGACTACTTCGTCCAGTTCCGAGTTCTGTATGTTACTTATTGCTGCACCGGATAATACCGGGTGAGTAATAGAAGCAACCACTTTCTTTGCACCGTGTTGTTTTAGTGCTGACGCTGCCTGACATAACGTGCCGGCGGTATCCACCAAGTCATCTACGATGACGCAGGTACGGTCTTTCACATCACCAATGATATGCATTACCTGCACTTCGTTTGGCTTGGGACGACGCTTATCAATAATAGCGAGTTCAGCATCATCGAGTCGTTTCGCCAACGCTCTTGCGCGCACTACACCACCCACATCCGGCGATACCACGACCAGATCTTCATACTTTTGCTTCCAGACATCTCCCAGCAATATAGGTGAAGCATAAATGTTATCTAGCGGTACACTAAAAAAGCCCTGTATTTGATCAGCGTGTAAATCCACTGTTAGTACCCGATCTGCGCCCGCAACGGTAATCATGTCTGCCACTACCCGTGCTGTAATCGGGACACGCGCTGAACGCGGCCGACGATCCTGCCGTGAATAACCTACGTAGGGCAATACTGCCGTAATTCGATACGCTGATGCACGACGTACTGCGTCGATCATCACTAACAATTCCATTAAATTGTCGTTTGTCGGCGCACATGTGGGTTGAATAATGAATACGTCTCGGCCACGTACGTTATCCATAAGTTCAACCATAATCTCGCCGTCACTAAATTTGTCAACAACGGCTTTGCCCAGTGACATGCCTAACGTTTTTACTACAGCCTGCGCCAACTGCGGATTAGCATTGCCGGTAAATACCATCATACTTTGACTATCGGTCACGCTTTACTCCGGTTGATCGGGGCTTGTTTTATACAGCTATTACTACAAATACTACTAAAAAATGGCTGGGGTGCCAGGATTCGAACCTGGGTATGCAAGGATCAAAACCTTGTGCCTTACCGCTTGGCGACACCCCAAAAAACTTTCTATAATCAATTTCTAACGTATACTCGCTTGTGTATACAGCGGTGAAACGTTAATCCCCTTAGCGACTAAACCACGCCATTGCGTGGGCAACCTTTGGGCAATATCTTCTGCTGATTGCTCAGATTCAAACGCAGCGAATACGCAAGTGCCTGTACCTGTTAGTTTGGGCCTGGCGTGTTCCGACAACCATTCAAATACCTTATTTATTTCAGGGTATAAACTTCTCACCACCGGCTCACAAGCGTTCCCACAAACGGTTCTTTGCCCCGCTGTTTGCCCCGAGAGGAAATCGCGTATTTTGATTGGAGGCGCGTCCCGTGTCAATTCCGGAGCGTTAAATATTTCACCTGTGGACACGTGGCAAGGAGGGACAATAACCAAGTACCAGGGCTCAGGAAGGTCAATATTCGTCAACTGCTCACCAATCCCTTCGGCCCAGGCGGCATGTCCACGCACAAATACAGGCACATCTGCACCCAACTCGATGCCTAATGCCGCTAAGCGTTCAATTGAAAACCCTAATTGCCACAATGAGTTAAGTGCTATTAGTGTTGTTGCAGCGTCCGAGCTCCCGCCGCCTAGGCCAGCGCCCATAGGGATATTTTTTTCAATCTGGATCGTGGTGCCCAAACAACTATTGGCAGTCGTTTGCAATAATTTTGCCGCACGGACGGATAAATCGGATTTTTCGTCAATGCCAACTAATTGAGATTGTCTACAAATTACGCCGTCTTCGCGGACGGAAAACTGTAATTGATCATAGAATTCGATGAATTGGAAAACGGTCTGCAATAAATGGTAACCATCTGCTCGTCGACCAGTAATATGCAGGAAAAGATTCAGTTTTGCTGGCGCAAGCCACTTGTCACGCCCCTTCCCAGGTAAAGTGTCAGGTAAGACGGTCAAATTCGGCCCCCTCGTCGTATCGCAGCGTGTCGCACACATGGAACCTCTGATCCATTCTGGGACGAGTGGATTCTGAGAGCTTCAACTGATGAATTTAGGATAATACATCGTTTCATGAATTAATCAGAGCCCCTTAATCCGGATCTTGCTCTTGAAAATGTTGGACCGGGTATTCTACATCACCCACTTATCGATAACGAGGCGTATATTGAGTGCATCGCTTTCCATGAATATTATCCTTGGTAATTCTAGTTTATCAGTCTGAGCATAACGCTTAAACTGAATATCCCAGTCAGATTGCTTTAATTTTATTAGACGCCCTTGCTCATCAAGCATAAATTCATAATCTTCAGCAGGCGACGGCATACCCGTTACCCAACTCACCAGTGTTTTTACCGGTAATCCCCACCCTAGTTTATTGTATATCAGTGTTTCTGCATCATCAGCACGATACTCTTTTTCATTGGCCAACTTCAAGACCGCACTGTCTTCGTCGCCTTGCAATTGCAACATACTTTGACCAAGCGGTGTTTTGAAATCTATTTGATAGGCGTCCAGATGTTGATCCCAATAGATGATGCCACTCCATGAATCATCCTCAGTATTGACAATTACGCGACCAACAAATTGCCAGGTTTGCAGCTGAATCAAATCTGATTTTCTGGCTTGCCAAGCCCGCAAAGATTCAGCTGACGGGGCAGGAAATGAAGAGAGAATTGAGCAACCCGTGACGTGTATCACGATAACAGCAAAAACGTAGCACAGCCAGTTCCTATTTAGAAAGAACTTCAAATTAGAAATAACATCCGTTTAAAAAAAAGTGCCTCACAAACCAAAGCGTCTCATCACATCAAGAATCACATTATTGTTCGGGGATTCTTCCAACGCCTGATTCCAAACCTCTATCGCTTCCTTTTTTCTGTTTGTAACCCAGAGCACTTCGCCAAAATGAGCTGCGATTTCTACATCACCAATGATATCCATCGCTGCTTTCAGGTAGATCAACGCCTCTTTATGGTTACCTAATCGATAGTGAACCCACCCCATACTATCAACGACGGCGGCATCTTTTGGCTCAAGCGCAAAAGCGCGCTTAATAAAAAATAACGCTTCATCATAACGTTCTGTTCGATCTGCTAATGTATAGCCTAACGCATTAAGCGCCTGTACATTGTTTGGCTCACTTTTCAGTATGGAACGTAAATCGTCCTCTAGAATATCCAGCCTATCAATTTTTTCAGCCGCCAAAGCACGCGCATAAAGCAAATTGCTTTCGTCCGGCATATCACGTAAAGCACGGTTGTAAATATCAAACGCCTCACGATATCTTCCTGCATCAAGCACGACGTCGCCCTCTAATAAATAGAGTTTCAACTTGTCTCCTGAACTACTTACTCTTATCGAACGGATACTATCAATAGCTTTGTCAAATTGCTTTTGCTTAGATAACAACGCAGCAATTCGCATTTGTGCATCAATATAAAGTTCACCGCGACTCACTTCGCTATACCATTGTGCTGCTTCTTCAAACTTATTGTTAGACTCTGCAACCTGCCCCAAATAAAAACTTGCTTCAATCTTTCTACTTTTTTGTTTGTGAAGACGTTTGAAGAATTTTTCGGCGTCATCAGTTTTATCTGCCTGCAACGATAAAAGTCCGGCAGCGTATACCAAGTCGTCGTTATCCGGTTGCAACTCTGACAATATGACATACTGTTCGCGCGCTTTATTCAGGTCTTTTACATCCATTAACATACGGGCGAAAGAAGTTCGCAAATTAACAATATTAGTAGCGCCTTTGGCTATCTGTGCCTCGTAATAACCAACTGCTTCTTCGTTCTTACCCTGTAGTTGCAGAATGCGGGCACGTAGCACCATGGCATCTAACCAATCTGACTTAATTTGCAAGGCCTGATCAACAGAAATCATCGCTTGCTCTAAACGATTCGACCGGGTATTCAAATGTGAAAAAGCAAAATGAGCAAATGCGTTGTTACTTTGCTTTTTAACCAGCCTCTCCATTAACTCAATGGCAGCTTCCTTGTCTTTTTCTCTAGATAACTGCGCAACTAACTGCATCAACGCTAGTTCCTGGTCTTCACCTGCATTGCTTATTAATGTTTCCAATTGAGGTAAAGCTTCATTAAGTTTTTTGTCCCGCAATAATAAAATCACCAAAGCTTGCCTGGCTTCTCTATTCTTGGGGTCTATGTCAGTCCACAACTTGGCTGACTCCAGTGCTTCAACATTTGATTGTGAAAATTCGGCGATACGGGTGGCGCGTTTCGCAATTTCCGGATCACGAGTATCGCGGGCCGCCTGCAAATAGTATTCCACTGCGATATCCAGTTCACCTCTTTTTAACGCGATCTCCGCAACCAGGATAGAGTAAAGTAATTTAGGTGGTATCGAAGTAGTTGCTTGGGGGTCGTCAGAAGTCTTGCTTATTGCTGTCTCTTGATTTTCTTTACTGGATCCTTTATCACGGGACACTGTGCTGCAGGCAAACAGCAAGAGGGGCGATAATAGTGCTACACACAGAATTTTAATTTTCATAATTGACTCCACACGACATAAGCTACACTGAACTATAACCCAAACCCCAGCTTTATATTTAACGGTATACTATTCGAATACCTTGACAATAAAATATTTGATAAATTCCCCAATTGCGCTGGCCGAAGATCAGCTCTTTTCTATCATTTATGATTAACTATACCTAATTTTTTATCTGGATTAGAACTAATAATTTAATCGATAGCATAAAAATTAGTTTAACCTCCGCTTTTTTAATGTATACCACTGATTTATATATAAAAAACTAATTGGACGAGAAAAGATATATATGATTGAATAAAATAGATAAAGAATTACTTAAACACGCGTGTATGTATGCTTATTTGTAAGGTATCATTTAACATCTACAAACATTTAATAATTCTATTTACTTTATTAATCAATATGTTAGATTCACCAGCCAATATTTTCAATTTATTTGTGCCTAGCGATTAGTCTAGTTTGTATAAACCCGTCAATAAATGCATATATGACAATTTTAGCCATCGGAATTAATCATGACACGGCACCCGTAGAAATCCGGGAGAAGGTGGCGTTCCCCCCGGATAGAGTATCTGATGCGCTACGTGACCTGGTCTCAACGCGACTGGTGAATGAAGCTGCCATTTTATCAACCTGTAATAGAACTGAAATTTACTGCGGTTTAAATGAAAATAACAGAGAACTCACCGTTATTGATTGGCTGAAGAACTATCATAATTTGAATAGCGAAGATATTTCGCCCTTTGTTTATTCTCATCCTGACAGACTCGCAGTACGCCACATGTTGCGTGTAGCAAGCGGACTTGATTCGCTGGTACTGGGTGAACCACAAATACTAGGGCAGCTAAAACAATCGTTTTCTGCGGCAAATGACGCTGGCACTATTGGCAAACTCCTGGGAAGACTTTTTCAACATACCTTCTCCGTTGCAAAACAAGTAAGAACAGACACCGCGATTGGTGAAAGCCCAGTCTCCGTTGCATTTGCGGCGGTGAGTCTGGCAAAACAAATCTTTAGTAACCTTGAAAACCATACGGCATTGTTAATCGGCGCCGGGGAAACCATCGAGCTCACGGCACGGCACCTGAAAGAAAGTGGTATAGGTCGGATGATCATTGCTAATCGAACGGTAGAAAAAGCACAAAATCTGGCAAATGAACTGCATGCCTATGCAATCCCTCTGGCTGAGATGCCCAACCACCTCGCTGAAGCAGACATTGTGATTTCCTCCACGGCCAGTAATTTGCCCATACTAGGCAAAGGCGCAACGGAAAGCGCCTTAAAAGCGCGCAAACATCGCCCTATGCTCATGGTCGATATCGCCGTCCCCCGGGATATTGAACCCGAAGTAGATGGCCTGGACGACGTTTATCTCTATACCGTGGATGACTTGAGAGAAATTATCCAGGAAGGGCTAAAATCAAGGCAGGCGGCGGCAGAACAAGCAGAAGAAATCATTGATAGCCAAGTTATCCATTTTATGGGTTGGTTACAATCACTTGGCGCCGTTTCAACAATCTGTGCGTTTCGCGAAAGTGCTGAACAACTTGCTGGAATTGAGCTGAAAAAAGCACAACGGCAACTGGCAAATGGTGTTGAAGCCGAAAAAGTAATCCAGCAATTAGCCCGCAACTTGACGAACAAACTTATTCATGTCCCTAGTGTCAATATCAAACAAGCTGGTTACGAAGATCGCACTGAACTTATCGATGCAGCCGTAGAACTTTTTAATTTAAAAAATTCCGATAACTAGCGAATCGTTTATAGCGAACCCCTAATTAAGCATCCTAATTAAGCATGAAATCCTCTATTCGAAGCAAGCTCGAAAATCTTTCCGAGCGATACGAAGAAATTGCTGCGCTATTATCTGACCCGCAAATTATTAGCGATCAAAATCGTTTTCGCACGCTCTCCAAGGAATACGCGCAAATCGGTCCTGTGATAAGCTGCTACCATAATTATCAAACTGTTCTACAAGATGTAGAAGCGGCCGACTCAATGCTCAAAGATGATGATGACGAAATGCGTCTCATGGCTGAAGAAGAACTGCAATTCGCTCAATCACGCAGGGAAAAATTAGAGCAGGAAATACAAACTCTTTTACTACCGACAGACCCTAGCGATGATAAAAACATCTTTCTTGAAATACGCGCAGGTGCAGGTGGAGATGAAGCAGCAATTTTTGCCGGGGACTTGTTCCGTATGTACTCAAAGTACGCGGAACAACAGAATTGGCAAATTGAAATTATTAACGAAAGTCTTGGTGAGCACGGCGGTTACAAGGAAATAGTTATACGTATAATTGGTAAAGGCGCTTATTCGAATCTAAAATTTGAATCTGGCGGGCATCGTGTGCAACGTGTACCAGAAACAGAATCGCAAGGCAGAGTACACACTTCCGCCTGCACAGTGGCCATCCTCGCCGAAGTTGAAGACATTGATGAAATTGAAATCAACTCAGGTGATCTACGCGTAGATACCTTTCGTGCATCCGGCGCGGGTGGCCAACACGTTAATAAAACAGATTCTGCAATTCGACTGACCCACCTTCCCACTGGCGTCGTCGTAGAATGTCAGGACGAACGTTCTCAGCATAAAAATCGCGCACGCGCAATGTCATTACTTCAGGCAAAATTACTTGCCGCAGAACAGCAAAAACAGCAATCAGAAATCGCAGAAACACGCCGCAATTTGGTTGGCAGTGGCGATCGTTCGGAACGTATCCGAACGTATAACTACCCACAAGGTCGTGTAACAGACCACCGAATTAATCTTACTCTATATAAACTGCAAGATATCCTCCAGGGTGAACTCGGACAACTTATAGAACCACTCAATAACGAACATAAAGCTGACCAGCTTGCCGCAATGGCCACCAATGAATGAACAACAAACCATACATCAGACTACAACAAATATTAAAACACGTCTGACAGATACATGTGAGAATACTTATAACAACGCCACATTAGAAGCAGAGGTATTACTAGCCCATACACTGGGTCAGTCACGCACTTATCTACGCACGTACCCACAACAAGCAATTAACTCACCCACTATAGAACAACTAAATAGCATTGTTGAAAGACGAATTAGTGGCGAACCTATTGCTTATATTACAGGGCACCAGGAATTTTGGTCACTGGATTTAGATATTAACAAAGACACATTAATACCCAGACCGGAAACAGAAACCCTGGTCACGTGTGCATTAGAAAAAATACCGCGCGATAAATCAATACGCATCGCCGACATTGGGACCGGGTCAGGTGCAATTGCACTCGCCATTGCAAGCGAAAGGCCTGCATGCACTATTACCGCTACCGATATATGCGAAAGTGCGTTAATTATTGCTAAAAATAACGCCGTGCGTCTCTCATTATCCAACTTAGAATTTCATTGCGGGAACTGGTTCGAACCTATTCAAAATGAATTGTTTGACATTGTAATCTCAAACCCTCCTTACATTGCGAATAACGACCCTCATTTGCAAAAAGGTGATCTACGCTTTGAGCCAATATTTGCGTTAAGATCGGGACATGATGGTTTGGACGCGATTAGACATATAATTCGCAACGCAAAAAAACATCTCATTAAAGACGGTTGGTTACTACTGGAACATGGTTACGACCAGCGAGACAGATTAATCACATTGTTAAAAGACAATGAATATAGCAATATAATCTGGCACAATGACATTCAGAATCAAGCGCGTGTGATCCTGGCACAAAAAGATAGCAAAAAACTCACAAAAAAACGCAATAATTAAAAAATAAATTAGAGACACAACTTAATAATGAATGACGAACAATTATTACGTTATAGCCGACAGATAATGCTTCCGCAGTTCGATATCGAAGGCCAGGAACGGTTATTGAACTCACATGCCATTATCGTGGGACTGGGCGGCCTGGGCTCACCAGTCGCAATGTACCTTGCTTCTGCTGGTGTTGGCCATCTTACTTTAGTGGATTTTGATAACGTTGATTTAAGTAACATTCAACGTCAGATACTGCATGGAACGCCTGATATAGGCAAACCAAAAACACAATCTGCGTTGGAGACGCTGCAAAAAATTAATCAAGACATTAAGATTTCGCTTGTTAATGAACTTATTACTAAAACATCTGGTAACAACACATTTTTCGATATTATACGAAAGGCAAATGTCGTGATTGATGCAACCGATAATTTTAGTAGTCGTTTCCTATTGAATGATCTTTGCGTTAGTGCAAACGTCCCGCTGGTCTCTGGCGCTGCAATCAGAATGGAAGGACAAGTTTGTGTATTCCTGAATAACAACCAGGGTGGCCCTTGTTATCGCTGCCTCTATCGCGACGATGTCAACGACCAAGCAGAAACCTGCTCTGAAACAGGCATATTGTCACCTGTCGCTGGTATTATTGGCAGTATCCAGGCAGTGGAAGCCTTGAAAGTTATCGCTCAAGTAGGAGAAACCCTCAACAATCGTGTTTTACTTCTGGACGCCATGACAATGGAATGGCGTTCATTAAAACTAAATAAAGATCCCGCGTGCCCAATCTGTAACAAATAAGTGAATTCAACTGCGGGATACCCTCCAAAAGTGGGGTTGCCACGTGGGCAAATATATTATTTTTCAAAACCACCACGTTTAGTATAAC
>JAADIM010000049.1 GCA_013151345.1 Gammaproteobacteria bacterium | reverse complement strand
TTTGGTTGCCATGCACTTTAGTTTGCCTGGTCTGGGTCTGGGTTGCCTTACCATGTGTTTCAGTATTTTCCTTGTCCGAATCCAGTCTGCCCGCATGTTTGGAGCCATAAAAGTTAACCATATAATAAACAAATGTCCCAAACACAAGTAAATAAACAATGGCCAGAAAAAACCCCCAATCCAACCAGTTTTCCTTTTCATAACCCGGGCGTTCACCCCAGAACGGAAAACTCAGGCCAATCGCAACCAGTAATACCGCAACAATAACCGCAAAAAACCACGGCGGCACGCGTTCCTGTGACTCAGGAATACTGTCAACCATTTCCCAGTCCTCGAGACCACGCTTGGCTTTGCGTTCCTCATCAGAGGCGTAACCAAAGTTATCATCGGGTATCTCACCCCACTGGTTCTTGTCCTTGGATATACCAGAGAGGTTATGGTTATCCACCTCAGTGCCAACAACTTTTTTCTCTTCAGACTCTTCTGTAGGCTTTTCTTCAGCGTTTTCTTTAGACATAGTCAACTCCGTTCTACAAAATGCTGCACGCGATAGGACGCCTGCCAACCATCTTCCGATTGCACGCGTACCAGAAGTGAATGTATTCCTGCGGGTAAACCTTCAAGTATTCGTAATGACAGATCAATACGGCCAACGGTATCAAAGACGGCTTGTGTACTTTCCAGTTTGTACTGGTTAGCGGAAAGCCCTTCAACACTGACAGACACACGGGCAGGCTCATAATACTTGTTTGAAACGCCAATACGATACTCATGAATACCATGCGACTGCATAACATCTGCCCGGTAGACGGCAAGATGGTAACGATCGTAAGAAAGGATTCCCCAGATAAACATAGTCAGGCCAATTAAAGTAAATGGCATAGTCCATTTCATGCGTGTTGACAGAGAACCTAGATTAACGCGAAAAAACGCACGTTTTTTGTCCCGGCGTTCACCCAATACAAAACGTAGCAGGCCTTTTTGTCCTTTCTTGGCATGCAGGTTGTCACATGCAGTCACGCACTCGCCACAATTAATACAGGTGTCATAGATGTCTGTTTTACGCGGATCGAGTTCAATAAAACAGGCTGTCACACAATAATTACATTTAATGCATTCATCAGCACGCGATTTATCATACGCAAGATGCAAGGTCTGTTTAGTTTTGAACCCGTGTTGCCAGACCTTGTACACACACATAAATCGGCACCAAAAATGCCTGATAAACGTAATATCTACAAAAACAACCAATACAAAAATCGTATATATATAGTGTATTGATCCTGCCAGTCGCGTATCTTCGCGCAATGTAATAAATGACCAGATAATATCCAAGTCATAAAAATAAAATAACGGAATCAGGGCAATGCCCATGGAAATCAACATAAGAATAAAACCCAACAGCAACCAATAAGGCCATTTGTTTTTCTTGCCAGCAACTTGCATTTTTTCGCCGTGTAAATTGATTTCGGCGCGCTTGCCAAGTATTTTACGTGTCAGATAATTCGCCCATTCTGCCAGGGTATTTTGTGGACATGACCAGCCACAAAAAGACGTTCCCACCGTAGAATAAACCATGACCAAACCGCTGGCTAACAACATCCAGGTACCAAACACCAACCAGAAATCCGACCACCAGATCTGTCGACCGAGAATGACAAATGCACCAGCTACCGGATCAATGCGAAACAAGCCAGTTGCGGGTATCAATACAGCAATCAGGATGGTCGCGAATTGCAGCGCACGGCGTTGCCAATGCAGTTTGTAACTGACTTTGGGTTGTTCAACCTTGACCTGAATTTTACTGACGGAATCGATGCTACTCATGGCGCCGAGACTAGCATATTTTAGTGCTCATTTCACTGATGTCAGACAATAATAAAAAGGAAATTCAATACCTTAGCGCTGATCACGAAAAATAATATTCAGTGGATCAAGTGCTTTTAAACGCTCCCTGTAACGCTGTGCAGCATCAGTATTTCCCAGCTTCCGCTGCTTCATCCACATCGCCAATAATGCTTGAGTGTGATCGTCACGCACGTTGAGAACGGCCTGCAACCCTTCTTCCTCATCGAGATTACTGTTTTTCAGGCTGGCAAAAAGACGATCAGCCAGGGCAAAACCCACCCACCGGTCCTTTGGATTTGCCTGGTATGCTAATTTAAATAATCGCAATTCTTCCTGCGGATTTTCCTCGAACAGCGCCAGCCAGGCACGATAGGCCAGGTCGGTAGCAATATAACTGCGTTCAAATTTCTCAAAATCGGCTGTATCTACAGCCAGAACATTTGCCGCATCATTAATATGTGGGCGCTGCGATATTAAATAGGCGAGCATCTTTGCCAGACTAAAATCATCGTGATAACGAATCTTCGGCAAATAAAATTCGATTTGCGGAGACCACTCATCCTGAATCGGTCCCTTTTGCGTTACATTAATCTCCCCCCAATAACGACCTAACCAGGTCCAGCCGCCTTCGCCACCGGTAAGTGTATTGGCATTGGCCATTCCCAATTGTTGCAGATGCTGCATTATATTTCCTGCATTAAGTTGTTTACCACGCACGCCAACGAGCGCCAAACGAAAAGCATCGACAAACAACATTGAATGATCAAACACCTGATCGAATGTACGCAAAACAATGTTCAATGATTTAACATCAAACTGGTTCAACGCCACCCATTGCACAAACACACCATCATTATTCAAATGATCATAAGCGCGTTTAAATTGCTGAATCGACAACAGGGCACTACGGCCAACCAGGTCCGGGTGAAACAAATCACCAACGATAACATCATAGCGCTGTGAATTATTAATCAGATAACGTTTGGCATCGTCATGCACTATCTCCATATTTTGAGAAATATGGTTGTTCACCTCACCAAAATATTCACGGGCTGCAGTAATAGCGCCTTTGGAAATTTCCACTGCGACACGATCAAGATTCGGGACACCCATTGAGCCAGCTGCGGATATACCTGTACCCAGACCCAAAAATAAAATCGATTGCGGATTTGCATGCAATATCAGAGGCAAACGTGCCTGGTTTTTTTGCACTACCACTGACCCCGGATCTGTGGATGCATCCATTCGTTGCAAATCCGATAACAAGATGCGCTGGCCATTACTTTTTTCAACTACATGGGTAATAGCCAGTGCATCTTCATATAAATAAATGTCTTTTGTTCTTGCCTGTGTACCAGGCTGCAAAACCGATACTTGCGGCATATCCAGCACAGGAAGTGCAATAATTACCAGTACAATTACGTAAGCAAACACCTTGCGGTTATCGCTCCAGATAATACCCAGAATAAAACATGTCACAGCCGCCAGACACAATGTCGCGCTACTGCCAATTGCCGGAATCAATATAAACCCGGCCAAAAGTGCACCCATCGCAGCACCAACCGAGTTGGCGCCATAAAGCCAGGCACCCCCCATATTGTTATGGCATAATTTTTTATTCAGTAAAGGCAACCAGGCACCAAAAACCAGCGTCACTGGCAGGCTCAACAAAGCGATAATACTGCCTTCGACCAGCAGCGCATCCAACAAGGAGGTAAATACCTGTTTATCAATCCATGCAGAGAAAACTGGAATCAACCATAACGAAAGTACACTAAAACTACTGGCCAAAACCGGCATCAATGTAAACCAGCGTGAATGTGTCAGGTGTTTTGCCAACAGGCTACCAAGCGCTACACCAACTAGAAATACGGCAAGTATTATCGCCAATACATATTCTGTACGTAGGAAAATCATGCCGAACAAGCGTATCCAGGCGATTTGCAGCATTAATGCAGCGGCACCAATGCCTGCATAAAGCAATAAATTGGAAATTCTGATGCGTGACAGATCAGTCTGTGAGGCAAAATGCGTTGGTTCCTGAAGCTTGGCATACCTCAGGCCTAAAAACACAACCGCAAAGCCGATGACCAGACTGACCAGAACAACCAACCTTAATGACAATAACCAGCCAAACGCAGGCAACAAAAACAGCGGCAACAATGCACCCAGAGCACCACCCAGAGTGTTTATGCCATAAATTTTGCCTAGTGAAATGTTAGAACCACGACGCGAATGACTCAGCACACGAATAACCAGCGGGAACCCCATCCCCATAACAAACGCTGGTACGAACAGTATAATCAAGGCGGATACCAGGTAAACCCCATACCACCAGGACACGTCCGAAGTAACAAACTGTCCACTTAACCAAGGATCAATGGTGCTGAAAATTGACGGAACAAGCAGGGAAAACAGGCCAATGAAAATTTCCAATATGCCAAAAACCAGCAGCGGTGATTTAACACTGCTTGACAGTTTGATGCCGACAAAGCTACCCAGACCCAAGCCCGCCATAAAAGCCGCAACAGTAATAACTGCCGCAAAAATACTGGCACCAAACTGGATGGACAACATGCGCACCCATAACACTTCATAGGCTAGCGAACTGACCCCCGAGAGGAAATACAGTGTTAACAGTATCCAGACACTGAAATGCTTCTTATTATCCGGCATCACTCAAACCAGAAAAATGTTTGCCGTAGGGAACACAGGGGAAAAGAATTTTTGTAACATCCGTGCAGGCCATCATTGCTGCAAAAACAGGAATCCTAAAACGGATTGAACCAGACCAAACCCACTACCGCATGCCCGACTGCCAAGGTTAACGACAGGCCCGCAAAAATCATATGTGCAACAAATACTTTTTTGTCATAAATCACCATGGCCACCCCCAGTGATACGGTAGTGGCAATGAGCAACAGCAGTGGAATTCCCATAATGAACATGATTAGATGTTTACGCTTGTCAGGAATCGCAACAATCTCGCTTTTTGCCGATCGATCGTCCTGGGTAAATTCTTTCATGACATCATGTGAGCTATCGTCCTCAGTAGCGGTATTGGAAACGGCCCCCCAGGCATTAACTGATAAAAACAACAACGCTGCCATAATGACGCTGAAAATGGCATTAAGCGCCCTGTTTCTATCGATATACTTATCAGTCATTGGTTTTATTTTCAACATCTGCATCACGTTTTTTTCCTGCAAAATGCCAATGCAATACAGCTGACAGGATAAACGGAACCATGATAATGCATAACAGGAAGATAAATATAATCCAGGGCGTATCAATCGTTACATGCAGGTAACGATAACTATCAACCGCAAATGTATTACTGGCAAATAACAGCATTAATAAACCTGTCAATAAACCTGATATGTTCATTGTATTACTCCGTAATTCATGTCAGATATTAACGTGCATCACCCTTATCTTTGGCACACCGGAATCCAAAGAAATCAGATGCATAAAAAGGAAATGAAAAATTCCGATGATAGGTCGATGTCGAAAACGGATCACTCTTCCATGATCCACCACGACGAACCTTGTAAACACCTTCTGTAGCCACCAAGTCTGCTACTTTCATAGCACTGTCTTTTTGACTACCTGCCTCAACTTTTTTTGCCTGAAAGACTTCTGCTGAAGCCGGCGAATCGTCATACGGTATAAAATCACTGGCCGTCCATTCACTGACATTCCCCGCCATGTCAGTCACGCCGTAGGCACTAGACGCGACTTCATATGTAGTCACCTCAGTGGTTGATCCGACATTATAATAGGTGTTCAGTTTTGAAGGATCCATATTATTACCCCAGGGCCAGCGCCGGTTATCATAACCTCGCGCGGCTTTTTCCCACTCGGCTTCCGTTGGCAGTCTCTTACCAGTCCATTGACAGTAATCACGCGCATCATACCAAGTCACCATCGTCACAGGATGCAACAGTTTTTTCTCAGGAACCTTGCCATCCTTCCAGTCCAGTGGTGGTCGGTGACCCGTAGCAGCCAGAAACTTGGCAAACTGAACCGTGGTAACAGGATATTTATCAATATAATATTCTTCCAACATGACTTTATGCATAGGTCGGTCATGTTCATTTGACGTTGATAAATTTGTACCCATAAAAAATAAACCCTTGGGAATAAATATCAGTCGGTTTAGTTCACCCCATTTTGTCTCATTTATCATGCCCTGAACCTGCACAACTGAAGTGGATAATGATGCGACTTCATTTTTTTCATGGACAGCATGATTCATAATTTCTTCACCTGCGGCGCGAATGCGACTTGATTCTTCTTCAATATTGTATGTCACACGATTTCGCATGTCAGCCATACGGTTTGAGCCCAGTTTTACAACATGTGATGCGCCGAAGATCATGGCTGCAGCAATACAGGTAATAACCGTCGCGCCCAGATAACGCTTACGCTTTTCCAGCTCTGCCTTACTTATTTTTCGAGGTTTGTATTTATTTAGATCCGCTGGTTGATTTGACATGTTTTTGAATTAGGTAAGGAATTGAATTAAAACTATAAAAATGCCGTCTTTATTTGGATTGCACTCTTTTTACATCTGGGCCGCTCTCTTTATAATAGGCTTTAAACCAGACTTCCCCGGCGACCCCCCCTGCGGCACTACATTCGATTGCCAAAATAACAAAAAACCCCCACCACCCCATAGGTATTAAGGAAGCGTGCTCTGGCACACCTATCAGGTAGATAGACTCAAAATACTGGACCCCAAGAATAATCAAGGGAGGAAAGTGCGCCAACCATTTTCCTCCGAAGCCAAATATATATGACACAACAACACCAGCAAAAAAAGGTAAAATAAATAACTCCAAAAACCACAAAATATTAAATGTATCCAGTCCGTAATATAGCTCTATCCTGATGCCAATAAGCTTATTACCCAAATACAGCACCAAACAACCGACCATAATGGCCAGGGCGCCTAAGGCGGTACGTGGTTTTCGGTGCCCGGGATATATCATGGATTGTATTTCTTACCCGTTAATTTCTCGTATTCCCGTTTTCTGGTCTCCTCGAGGTACCAGTCCTTGACCTTCAAACTAGCCATATAAGCTGCCAGGATCTTTCTGTCATCGTCCAGCAAATGTGCGTAAGAAGGCATTTGAAATTCTTTTTTCAGTCGGCTTGGCAAAATCAATTGTGGATCCTCGGCGGACAAATATTCATAAAAAAACGTCTCCGTCCTTATCGAACCAATACCATCCAATGGCGGTGCCGGTACAGTTTGCATAATGTTGCGTTGTGTCCATAATGTATGACAATTTTTACATTCATTTTTTTTATAGATCAGCAAGGCCTTGTTTGACACTTCTTTTGATGCAGTTGAATAGAATGGGATACCCGGGTCATCAGTTGTATTGTAATGCCCCAATATAGCTTTGACGGCGACAACCAAGGCAATTGCTACACCGATGATGACAAAAATTTTTTTCTCCTCTATTCTCATACCCAATTATTTATTTTCAAATCTGACTATTTGTTGTTGGCAACTTTTCTGTCTTTTTCTTCACGTTCTTTTTTTAGGGCTTCAACACGTTTTTCTTCCTGTTCCTTATTAACCCGCATCGCTTTTTTAAATTCTTCCGGATCCATCTTATCCTTGTCTTTTTCATCGAACACCACGTACTTTATGTCTTCATCAAACTGATCATTACGGGCCGCCCAACGAATTGCAAAAATAGCAGCAATAACAATCAAGACACCTGAAACCAACCACAAATAGATGGTCCAGCCATCTTCCAACGAATTTAAATATTCACCTACACCCATATGCCCTCCAATAAACCTTCTCTAAAAAAATAGCTATAAAAGAATTCCACCGAGTAATTGGGTTGCGCCCATACCAATCGCAAAAACGACCCCAAACACAATCCAGATCAATAAAAATATCTCGCCTTTTTTTAGCTTGGATTTTCTGTCAGTTTTTATAAAATAATAACCAACACTCAAAAACACCAATATGCCTATAATTAAAAAAATAAAAATTCCAACACTATAACTATTTACCCGCATGGCATCGATACTCATATCGAGCCCAAAAGGTCTTTCAATTTGTCTTCCCGTATTCTCGACTACAGAAAACGAAAAACTAATAAAATTCGATAAATCAAACATATAATGTAATTCAGCTAAACCCTTAGGCCTCAAAAACTGAAAAAGCCCTTGCTATGTTGCAATATTTTACCAGTTTTAAGCTCGTAGTGCCTCTCAGAGCAGGTAGATTTACAGAAGAATTTCCAGTGTATCCCGGAATACAACTCTATGCAGCCTAAGCACATGTATACAAAAGAGTTGTCAACATAACATGCCACAAGCGAAAAGAGCTATGCCTTTAAAGGCATAGCTTTAAAGGCATAGCTTTAAAGGCATAGCTCAAAGGCATAGCTCTCTTAAATGTTGCACTGTCCTGTCTTTAATTACGACGACAGCATATTATTTTGAGTAAGTATCGATTCCTGGCTTGTCCGCATCAGTTTTGTCAACTACAAAGCTGTAGATGAAAGGAAACGTATAAACCACAAGAATCCATAATAACATTACTAAAGGACCGTTATCTAAATCAATCATTTCCAAATTCTCCTGAAATATCCACCTAATATTTTAGTGATACTTGTTGTTAGTGATGCTTGCTATGGTCTGGCTTAAAGCTATAGTTTGGCAAGCGTTTAACCGCGATAATCACAGATACACAGAAAATCACGATAAAGAAAATATCAATAGTGTAACCTTTATCCCAATAGGGTTGGTGTCTTTCTCGAGTACCATCTGCACGATAATTTCCTTCAAAGTTGGCAATCACAACCTTGTCACCCACCACCGTATAATCTTGCATGTAAGCGCTTTGATTCTGCAGTTCGATGATCTGGTCTTTGATCATTCTCAAATCATCCATTTCAAGCGGATGTCTTTCCTGAAGCGCCGCCCATTTGGACCCCTGTGACTTGACTGTATTCACAATGTATTTCATTGCTTTTTCATCAGACATCGCCTGGACATTGGGATCATCCATGAGCGCAATATATTCTTCATAGATTGCCGCAGTTGGACGTTGGCCCCAAAGCGGAAACGTGATCATAAACGCCGTTATAATAGTCAAAATCAACAGAGTAACAACGGGTTGTGGCAAGCGGTTGTTGTCTTCTTTAATACCCCCCAGACTTTCACCTTCCCACAGATCTCTTGCAGCCTGATTCTGATCTTCTGTTGTCAATGTCTGCAAAGGATTGTCAAATTTCCACGCCATCTCCTAACCCCCCTTATTTTAAGTTTAATACAAAGTCGATTAGCGCACGTGCTTCGCTGTCTTTATGCGGCACGGGCACATCTGGTGGAACAATACTTTTGCCAGCAGCATATTCATTATATGCCGAACGCCAACCGTCATAGTCAATAGTGTTGCCTGAAGCATCTTTGTCACCCCACAGATAATCATAGCGAGGCATAATTGAATGCGGCTGTACTAATCGAGGATTAAAGAAATGGATCATCATCCATTCTCTGGATGAATTGCGTGAACCGACATGGGTCAAATCAGGTGCTTTTCGATCTGATCCAAAGGCAGTCGGACTTTCACCATTGAAGTCACCCAACATTGGTGGGGCACCAAAGTACTGCCAATCCTGGGTTTGTTCTGGTAACAGGGTGTGACACCACCAACAGCCTTCACGAACAAACATGATTTTGCCCTTGCCAACCTGCAGCCGTTTGTTATCAGGTACTTTCGCCAGAGTTTCGGCTGGTATCCAACCACGTGTTGCTGTCGCGTTTTCAATGTAAGGCACCAGTTCACCATTGACTTCGACTTCATGTGTCAGGAACACCGCACCTACGGCATCGTCAGCTTCACCAATTCGGCCTCTGCCTTCACTCAGTTCACGAGGTCCATCACCGAGAATTCTCGGGTGACGAATACCATTTGGAAACGGAACGTCTTTCTCATAAACATAAGCAGTGACAGGATCTATTGCAGCGCCCGTCTTTGGATCCACTGCCAGGATAACCTGAGTAGGTTTGGCCCAACCACGCAGGAAGGGGTCTTCATAACTGAATCCCCCTGCACGACCAAATCCCAATTGCCGGTGTAAACCAATTTGACTCACGCTCACAGAAGATATATCGACTGCAGCCATATACAAGGTGATAAACATAGACGAGCCAAATGCGAGCCCGAACATACGTGCACCTATTTTATATTCTCTAAACGCCACGGTAACTCCTCCCCTTAATAATTAAATATAGTAGTTACCGTTCGTAGGCCAATTCATGTGGCAGACGTCCATCTGGAATCACTGTTCCAACACGTATTGTTTTCCACATATTGAACATCCACACACAGTTACCCAGAAAGACCATTGTTCCACCAACCCAACGCGCAATCATGTAGGGATGTTCAGCGATAACAACGTCAATGTATGGCACTTCATAAATTTTACCCGCACCCTGAATCAAACCGGCAATCGTCATGGAAATCCAGTAGGTGGCAAAACCGATCAGCAACATCCAGAAGTGAAAATTCGCTAGAGCCAATGAGTACAACTTCCTGCGTAACAAGGTTTGCAGTCCGTAATAAACCGCAGCCGCTTCCAGGAACGTTGAGAAACCAAGTAATGCCAAGTGTGCGTGAGCAACAATCCAGCCAGTACCATGGATATACCAGTTAATAGCACGGGTTTGCTGGAAACCACCTTGCATGTTCAGCGGAATCGCAAGCAGTACACCTGTGATGGTGAATTTGATTTCAATGTTTTCAATGAACATGTTCCACTTGCCCGTCATGGTAAGCAGCAGGTTAGATACAAACGCAATCGCCGGTACCAGAATCAAGACCCCTTCCACTGAGGCGAATGATTTAAGCCATTCAGGCAGTGGAGAAGACATAATGTGATGCGCAGCCGGTGTTGAGTAGAACACAACAACGGACCAGAAGTGCAAGTGACCAATACGATGTGAATATAATGGGTTACCTGTTACTTTCGGTACAATATAGTAAGAAATCGCCGCTGCAACCGGTGTAATCCATAAACCTAACACGTTATGGGCAAACCACCAAGTCAGGTACGCTTCTGTCAGACCAGTCAACTGGAAGAACTCAGGTGAATTACCCACAGCGAAAACAATGATGACCATGAACGTCGCTGCACCGAAGAACCAGTTAGTTGTATATATACCCTGTGTACGTCGTGTCTTAATGGTCATTATTACGTTAAGGCACAACGGAATGAGAAGTCCCCCGATAATGACGACATCGATAACAAAAGGCATGTCTGAATATTCACGGCCGGAAGTAATACCGAACCACAACCCGCACAGACCTACGCTCAATCCAATGTTCCATATGAAACAATTCCAGATACCTAGTTTTTCTGACCAAAGTTTGGTATTACCTAGTGCTGGCGTGATGTACATCATTGCCATGGCAAAGGCCATGGAAATCCAGCCCAGAATCACGGCAAGTACGTGTACCTGGCGCATATGGCCAAATGACAGCATTTCGATGCCGGTAACAAAATCTGGGAATGCCAGTTTTGCCGCATTAAATGAACCTAGTGCCGTTCCCACGACAAACCAAATAATGGATGAAAAACCAAAAAATATCGCAGCTGAACCTGCTGGAATATCTTCCTCTCTCGCTAAAAGATATTTAAACATTTGTAATTTTCCTCTCCGCCATGAAAATTATTTCTCATTATTTTTTGACTAACCACGATCTTTCGGCATTAGCAGGTAATAAGCAAACCACATGCTGGAAAAAGCCAGCAAAATTCCACAAATCGATGCAAATAATGTCATTTTTTGATCCCCCTTAAATTACGGAATTTGTCCGTTTATTATCCTTGATTTGCTTGTTCCAGTTGGCCGTGTTTAAGTACAGCCATATGCAAAATGATATAGAACGCAATACCAAAAATAATCATGGCCCAGTCGATAAAACCAGTGAACGTAGTGGGATCGTAAGCATCCATACCCCAACCGCCCCAATCTTCAAATTTTCCTCGACCTAAAAAGCACATAAGAGTAGCACCAAATACACTGCCGTTGCCCATACCTGTCGTCATACCAGCAACAAGGCATAAAATCAAGCTCTTCATCCCCTTACCTCCATAGTTATGGTTATTCCGATTACCGGATATATTTCTTCTAAAAGTTTAAATTTCCA
>JAADIM010000072.1 GCA_013151345.1 Gammaproteobacteria bacterium | reverse complement strand
AGAGGATGTTTATTTCTCTTATGGCTCTGTACCAATATTTAAGGGCCTGCCTATTCGAGTTAATCCCGGTGAATTTCTATCTATCATCGGTCCTTCCGGTTGTGGCAAGACAACTTTTTTAAACTTGCTTTCCGGCTTTCTTAAACCAGATAAGGGACATGTTCAGTTGCGCGGTAAGCCGATTGCTCCCGAGGACCCTCATTTTGGTTATGTTTTCCAGGCTGCAACTCTTTTTCCATGGCTTTCTACCATTGAGAATGTCGAATTTGGATTAAAGATGGAAGGAAGATTAACATCTCAACAGTGTCGTGAAAAAGCAGCACATTATCTGGAAATGGATGGCCTTAAAGGTTTTGCGAGCTATTTGCCTATGCGTCTTTCTGGCGGTATGCAGCAACGCGTGTCGCTTGCGCGGGCTTTGGCGATGGAGCCTCGTTTATTATTAATGGATGAGCCTTTTGGAGCGCTGGACGCTATAACTCGCGAGACTATGAATGATGAGTTGTTGCTCTTGTGGGACAGCTTAGGTCAGACAGTCGTTTTTATTACGCATGATATTGATGAAGCAATTTATCTGTCAGACCGCATATTAATATTAAATTTACCACCAAATGGCGTATATAAAGAGCTAAAGAATGATTTGCCACGCCCGAGGAGTGGGCCTACTACACGAACGACCGATTTGTTTTGGCAGTATAAAAAAGAGCTTATCGACGATATCTCTCAAGTTTAGGCACTAAAAAAACAAGTGGAAGAAGCGGCCCAGCGTAACTAGGTTGTTTTATTTCTATTTGCGCATATTCAAAATACGACAGGAGGCTAAGTATGAAAAAAATATGTTATAGAATGCTGTTTGTGTTGTTGGCAACGTCATTATTTTTTCTATTGGGATGCAGCGAAAATAAATCCGGCTCTTCTTCTGAAACGAACGAAATAGCGCCGATGGAAGCAACGCCAATGGAAGCCAAGCCTATTAAGTTACGTATAGGCTGGGTCTTCGCAATGGCGAATGCGCCAGCGTTGATTGCTAAAGAAAAAGGTTATTTCAAGGAAGAAGGTCTTGATGTGGATCTCTTGTCGTTTACCAGTGGTCCGATTGTTCATCAGGCGTTGGCTGCGGGTGAACTTGATATGGCTTACATTGGTTCGCCGCCCGTTTATCACTGGTATTCACGCGGATTGAAGAGCCAGATAATAGCCAAAGTAAATTATGGCCAGGCAGCAGTATTAACACGTAAAGAGGGGAGCATTAACTCGCTCGCAGATTTAAAAGGTAACAAGCTAGCCGGTGTGCGCAAGGGCAGTGGTATGGATGTTTTATTGCGTGGTTTTGTGCTTGGAGAGGAAGCCAAATTGAAGCCGGATGAAGACGTACAAATTGTGCCAATGCCGCCGGGTAACATGGGTTCGTCTGTTGAAGCAAGTGTGACTGGTGCCGCGTTTATATGGGAGCCCTTCACTAGCCAGTATTTATTGCGCGGCAAAACAAAAGTTATTTTTGATGTGAATGAAGCCTTACCTAAATATCCGTGGTATATCATTATGGCATTACCCGATACGTTGAAAAACAAGCGAGCTGCTGTAGTAAAAGCGTTACGTGCCCATAAAAAAGCAGTTGATTATCTCAATTCGAGTCCTGATGCGGGAAACGATATTATTGCCAGCGTGTTTAAACTCGAAGAAGTCACTGATGAACAAGGTGTGAAATACTCTGGTACTGACATTGTAGCAAAGGCACGCGAACGACTGGGCTGAGAATGGAATATTACTGATAAAGACAAGGATTTTATACAAAGGTTAATGGATTATTCTCTTGCTCTTGGTTATATCAAAGAATCTCTTGATGTGAATGATTTGTTTGACCAAAGTCTAGCGAAAGAGGCGATGCAATGAGCCCGTCTACCCAATATTTTTATTGAGTGCATTTTACGATGAGTGTAATAGCCGAAGACGTCGTAGCTAAAAAGAAGCGCAGCCTGATACCACAATTTTCTTGGTCATGGCTATCCATTCCCTCGTTGTTGGTTGGTTGTTTGGATGTTGGTTGCGACGCAGTTTCCAAGCTATATATTACCGCAAGTATGGGAGGTGGCTGAAGAAGGTTACGACTGGATAGCCGATGGTTCTATTTATGGGCACTTGTGGGCAAGCTTTCTGGAGGAAGTTGGCGGTTTTGGAGCGGCGATAGTTGTTTCTATTATCTGTGGTTTTATGGCCGGTTTTTATAAGGGATTTCGTGAATATATTGTGCCGCTAAATGGTTTGTTTATGGCGATACCGCCTATTGCCTGGGCACCGTTGATGTTGATCATTTTTGGGATTGGTTACACCACTATTGTTGTTGTCATTTTTATCTCTGCTGTTAATCCAATGATTTTAACAATAATGGAAGGTGTATTAACAATACAGGGTACCGAGGTGCGCGCCGCCCGTGCATTAGGCGCAAAACGCTGGCAGCTTTTTCTTTATGTTTATTTGCCCGCAAGTTTACCTTTTGTTACTGCGGCTCTTCGAATAGGATTTAGCCAGGCTTGGCGTGCTTTGGTTGCGGCAGAAATGATCGGTGCAACACAGGGTTTGGGGTGGATGGTTTCCATGGGTGGCGAAATCGGTAACTCAAGACAGGTGTTATTGGGTATTGTATTGATAGGCGGTGTATCGTATTTGTTTGAAAGAGTATTTTTCCGCCGACTTGAAAAACATTATGAAGTCTGGCGATTAGCGTAGGCCGGGGTTTAACCACGGGAGCTAGGTTAAACCTAAATAAATAAAAAATCAGCTTAACATCGAACACTTGCAACCATGTAAGTATTCGATGTTAAGTATTTACTGGTTTTTAAATAATTTACCCAGCGTCTCTCCTGTCCCACCGCGGTAGAATCGCTTTTAAAACGGCAGTTGCAGATCTGGGTTGATTTTTAGCATTAAAGTCCGAAATTCTTCCTGGATTCGGACAATGCCTGCCTGGTCTTTCGCTTCAAAGCGTATTACCAATGATGGTGTTGTATTTGACGCTCGCACCAAGCCGAAGCCATCATCATAGTCTACTCTCAATCCGTCGATAGTTGTGATCTTTGCGTTATCAATATCTGCACCATTAACTAAATCTTTTACGAATTGAAAATTCTCACCCTCCTCCATCAAAATGTTCAATTCAGGCGTATTGACACTATCGGGCAGACTGGAAAATATTTCCTGCGTTGAGCGACTGTCTTTGGCTAATATTTCTAATAAACGGGCTGCCGTGTAGGTGCCATCATCGAACCCGTACCACCGTTCTTTGAAAAAAATATGGCCACTCATTTCGCCTGCTAACGGCGCGCCGGTTTCTTTCAGTTTCGCTTTTATTAATGAATGGCCAGTTACCCACATCAGCGGTTCTCCGCCATTTTCCTTTATAACCTTGGCTAAATTTGTTGTGCATTTTATATCGTAAATAATTTGCGCGCCAGGGTTTCGTTGCAGAACGTCTTTGGCATATAACATCATTTGTCGGTCCGGCCAAATAATATCGCCATCCGGTGTCACGACGCCTAATCGATCACCGTCACCGTCAAAGGCAAGGCCAATATCCGCGCCACTTTCTTTTACTGCTTGCACCAGGTCTTTGAGATTTTCCGGTTTGCTGGGGTCCGGGTGGTGATTGGGGAAATTTCCGTCGACGTCACAAAATAATTCAATGGTTTCACAGCCAAGCTTATTTAATAATTCAGGCGCGACTGCGCCAGCAACGCCGTTGCCGCAATCGATAACAACTTTCATTGGTCTGTTTAACTTTATGTCACTGACGATTCGATTGATATATTGCGGAATCACGTCCTTGGTATCAAGTTGTCCTTCACCTTCAGCAAAATCGTTAGATTCAATTCTATGTTTTAATTTTTGTATTGTGTCACCAGAAAGCGTTACGCCTCCGATGACCATTTTGAGTCCATTGTAATTGGGTGGATTGTGACTGCCTGTTAATGCGATACAACTGCCTGTGCCGATGTGTTGCGCAGCAAAATAAATAACCGGTGTAGGCGCCATACCAATATCGATAACATCTACACCGGATGTTCTTAAACCATTAATCAATGCGTCAATTAATTTTGGCCCGGAAAGTCGCCCGTCTCGACCAATCACAACGATATGCTGATCACGGCTTTTTGCTTCAGTTGCAAAGGCCCGGCCAATGTCAAAAACGATATCTGTCGTCAGCGTTTCGTCAACAATGCCTCGAATATCGTAGGCTTTGAATATCGCAGCGGGTATGTTCCCTGAGGTTGCCATTAGCTTGTTCCTTTTTTATTTTTCTAAAATTAATGTTTACCAGAGTGTCCGAAACCGCCTTCCCCGCGTTCGCTTTCATCGAATTCTTTCACTACATCAAACCGCGGTTGAATGACTGGTATAAACATAAGTTGCGCTATACGGTCTCCGACATTGATGTTAAATGTACTATCGCTACGATTCCAGCAAGAGACAAATAATTGCCCTTGATAATCGGAGTCGATTAAGCCAACCAGATTTCCCAAAACAATACCATGTTTGTGTCCCAAGCCTGATCGAGGCAAAATGATTGCTGCGATATTCGGGTTGGCGATATGAATGGCAATGCCGGTGGGAATTAAGTGCGTTTCACCCGGCTTGATTTCCAGCGTTTCTTCCAGACATGCTCGCAAATCCATACCGGCTGAACCGTCAGTGGTATATTTGGGCATTGGTATATCTTTGCCAATACGCTCATCAAGTATTTTAAGCTGGATGTTGTGTTGCAATGGATTATTTTCTTTTGCCTGTCTTTTAGATGTGGTTGCTTCAGGTGTGGTTTCTTGTGCTTCGTTCGATGCATCAGCAGTTTGCATTTATGATGTTCCCCCTACAATAACGGTTGCCATTTTTTCTGGAAATATACGACGTTTGAATGCCTCTTTAATTTGCTCTAATGATACAGACTGGACGTGCTTGTTAAAAGTATCAAGGTAGTCTAGAGGCAATCCGTAGAACCCAATCACGGAAACATAGCCCATAATTTTTTTATTACTGGAAATACGCAGTGCAAATCCGCCGGTGATGTTTTTCTTGGCGGCATCCAGTTCTTTTTGAGTCGGTCCTTTGGATACAAATTCATCCAAGGTGGCACGCAGTACGCTCAGTGCTTCGTCGGTTGTACTATTCTGTGTTTGCAAGCCAATTTGAAATGGACCTTGAACTCGCATTGGTGAGAAAGTGCTACGCGTACTGTAGGAAAGACCTCTTTTTTCCCTTACCTCGTTGCTGAGTCGGGAGTTCAAGCCACTGCCGCCCAATATATGATTTCCTACATAGAGTGTAAAATAGTCTGGGTCCCCTCGTTTTATACCCGGTTGGCCTACCAGAATATGAGATTGTGTGGATGGATGATTTACTTTTTTCAGGCTGGCGTGGTCGGGTGTATTTGTCTGGGGTAAATCATCGGCGCGTTGACCATTTTTTAACTTGCCGGTTAATTGCTTTACCAGAGATTCTGCTTTGCTGCGGCTCAGGTCGCCAACGATGGAAATAACTGTATTTTTTGCAACATAATATTTATTGTAAAAATCAACGAGGTTTTGGCGTGTGAGAGATTTAACACTGTTTTCGTTGCCAGACGGCATATTACTATAAGGGTGATTCCCATAGATCGCCTTGAAAAATGATTCTTCAGCGATGGCACCGGGAGATTGTTTTTTCGCTTGCAATCCAATCAGCATGCGGTTTTTTTCTCTATCAAATGCAGCATCCGGGAAGTTGGGTTGCGATAGTATAGTGGCTAGAATATCAATGGCCGGATTTAGTTGCTCTGGATTGGACAGACTTCGAATATTGTAGACGGACATATCCCGGTGAGAACTGTTATTAAATTTTGCACCGAGATCATCGAGCTTTTCTGCAATAGCGTCTGCATTCAATTTGCCAGCGCCTTCAGGCAATAACGCGTTTGTCAGCAAAGCAAGTCCTGGATGGTTGCCGTCACGTGCCGCACCAGCGTCGAAAACAACCTGGATGTCAACAATAGGCAGCTCAGATGTTGCTACAAAAAATACCCGAACACCACGTTTGGTTTCCCAATGTTGAATAGTGGGCGAAGCAATTACACCTGTGGCAACTAAGGATAAAATTAAAAATACCAGGCTTTTCATAACTACAACTTTAGTAAATGCAGAAAGGTAAATGAGATTATTTAACATTATCGCCGTCCTCCGTATTGGCTTGTGCAACATTACTAAGCGGTAAAGGATCCAGAACAGCAATGGTCAACGCATCTTCGAGCAAATATTTATTGGCAACCTGCTTAAGTTGTTGAGGGGTGATTTTTTGAATTTGGTCTAGGTATTCATCCATTAATGTCCAGCGCAGGCCGACTGTTTCCAATGTACCAATTTGCATCGCTTGATAAAAAATTGAGTCGCGCTCATATATTTTACTAGCCCTGAGTTGGGCACGCACGCGATCAAGTTCTTCAATCGGAATAAGATTTGTTTGCACATCTTTTATTTGTGTTAGAAACGATTTTTCCAGTTTTTCCGGGCTATTTCCTTGAGCAGGTGTCCCGGAGACTACAAACATATCAGTAATGCGAGAGTAAGGGCCGTAACTGATACTGGTGCTTGCTGCGATTTGTTTGCCCCTGATCAGGGTTTTTTCAAAGCGTCCACTATTGCTGCCGTCTAATACACCTGCCAATAATTCCAGCGCATAGGGTTCCCAAGCTTGTTTTGTTGTCGCGACCACCGGGACTTTATAACCCATTATTATGTAGGGCAATTCGGCAGGGACTCGTACGTTAACGCGTCGTAACCCTTTTTGGGTTATTTCACGCTGAGGTTTTAATATTGGGACTGGGCGTTTTTTAATCGGGCCAAAATATTTTTTCGCTAAATCAAATACTTCGGACGCATTAACATCGCCTACCACAACCAGTGTTGCATTATTCGGTGAATACCAGGCGTCATACCATTTCCTGAGGTCATCGATGTGCATGCTTTTCAAGTCCTCCATCCAGCCTATTATCGGGTTATGGTAGGGGCTGTTCACAAAAGCGGTCGCCTTAAATTGTTCGTAGGTGAGTGATCTGGGGTTATCTTCAGTACGCATACGTCGTTCTTCCATAACGACTTTTACTTCTTTGGCAAATTCTTCAGGTTGTAATAGCAACCCGCGCATGCGGTCTGCTTCAAGTTCGAGAGCGGTCGCCAGGCGGCTTTTTTCAAGCTGTTGAAAATAGGCGGTGTAGTCTTGTCCGGTAAATGCATTTTCACGGCCGCCATTCTCGGCAATAATTCGTGAAAATTCGCCGGCACCATATTTTTGGGTGCCCTTGAACATCATGTGTTCAAGCACATGAGAGACACCGGTAATTCCGCTGTGCTCATAACTACTGCCTACCTTGTACCAGATTTGTGAAACCACCACGGGTGCGCGGTGGTCTTCCTTTACGATTACTTTTAGACCATTGTCAAGTTTAAATTCATGTACTTGTGCTTGCGTAATTGGCGATATAACAAGTAATAGTGCCGCTAAGATTTTGATTGTTAAACAGAGAAGCCTGTTTTTTTGTATAATTTTTCGCATAAAGTGCATATCTTCCTGGTTGCGGCCACTGCCTTATTCACTTACATGGGTTCAGCTTATTGGCTAAGCTGCATACCCCGGATACTTGGCTAGTTTTTTGCAATACTCAGGGTGAGCACCCTCAATATTTACTTAACATTTACCTAAATACCTAACATTAGACCTAACATTGGCCTGACGAAGTCCAAGTGTAAATGGTAGGATAGTGTACCTTAAATTTGACCTCTAAAAACTATCCAAACTTATAATCTATATAAATTTAAATATACGACAGTAAAATATGATATTTGGTTTCAAAAAAAATAAATCAGTTCAGGATCAGCCAGCTCAGGACTTGCCAGTACAGGACAGCTCTGTTCAGAACAGCTCAGTCCAGGATAATAATGAACATCAAAATTTGCCCGTTGAGCTAAAAAATAACGCAGGCAATGCGGATGATATAGAAAGTGATATAGAGTCACAACCAAGCAAGGGGTTTTTCTCGAAGCTCAAAAATCGCCTCTCACGCACCCGAACAAACTTAACGGCCGGCCTTTCTGATCTGGTATTAGGCAAAAAAGAAATAGATCAGGCGTTATTGGAAGAGATCGAAACCTTGTTACTATTGGCAGACGTAGGTGTAGAAGCGACCAATTCGATCATCTCGAATTTAACTGAACGAGTGGCACGTAAGCAACTTAATGACGCTGAAGCATTGTTTTCTGCATTACGGGAAAATATGGCGAATTTACTCAGTCTATGTAATCAGCCACTGACAATTCCGCAGTCAGATTCTCCATTTATTATCCTGATGGTGGGCATCAATGGCGCCGGTAAAACGACCACCATAGGGAAATTATCTAAGCAGTTTCAGGCGCAAGGAAAGACGGTATTATTAGCCGCCGGAGACACCTTCCGCGCAGCAGCGGTGGAACAATTACAGGAATGGGGTAAACGCAATGATATCCCTGTTATTTCGCAACATAGCGGGGCAGACTCGGCCTCAGTCATTTTCGACGCAATTCAAGCGGCGAAAGCACGTGGTGTTGATATCGTTATCGCAGATACCGCGGGCCGTTTGCATACACAAACTAACCTGATGGAAGAACTGAAGAAAGTTAAAAGGGTCATCAACAAACACGACCCAACTGCACCACATGAAGTAATGTTAGTTGTTGACGCAGGGACAGGCCAAAATGCATTGGCGCAAGCAGCACAATTTAACGCCGCTGTCGGGTTAACAGGCATCACATTGACTAAGCTCGATGGTACCGCTAAAGGCGGTATTACATTTGCAATTGCAAATAAGGTGGGTGTGCCGATTCGTTTTATTGGTGTAGGCGAAGGTATTGATGATTTGCGCGTATTTGATGCTGCTGAATTTGTCGATGCGCTGCTTGATCGTAATGGACTTTGATAAGGGCACTTTGTTTAAAGGCTTTGTTAAGAGTACTTTTGTCATGCGGTCGTTTTGTCTATTGTTTATTGTCTATTATAATGCCAAAAGATAATGCCAAAAGATAATGCCAAAAGATAATGCCAAAAGATAATGCCAAAAGATAATGCCAAAAAATACCCGTTTAAAATGTGCCATATATGCAAGCCATCTATATAGTAATGGAGTTGTAAAGTGATTCGGTTTGATCATGTCAGTAAGCGATATCCTAGTGGCCATGAAGGCTTGAATAATGTTAGTTTTCATCTCAAAGATGGAGAGATGGCTTTTCTTACTGGGCATTCTGGTGCGGGTAAAAGTACGCTGCTTAAACTTATTGCTATTATAGAGCGTTCTACGCGTGGTAATGTTTATGTCGCTGGAAAAATTTTAACAAACAGTAAACGCCACCAAATACCCGAGATAAGGCGAAATATTGGAATTGTTTTTCAGAATAACAGCTTGTTAACAGACCGTAGCGTATTTCATAATGTCGCGTTACCGTTGGTAATAGCGGGGTATCGCCACCAAGAGATTGGCAGGCGAGTACGGGCTTCATTAGATAAGGTAGGTTTATTGAGTAGAGAAACATCGTTGCCACTTACTCTATCTACTGGCGAACAACAACGTGTTGGCATTGCGCGCGCGGTAGTTAACAGGCCACCATTGTTGTTGGCAGATGAACCAACCGGTAATCTGGATCCTGAGCTATCTAAAGAAGTGATGTTGTTATTTCAACAATTTAAGCAAGTCGGTGTAACCGTGTTAATTGCGACACATGACTTAAGCCTGGTATCGGAATTTGGGGAGCGCTGCCTGGCACTTGAAAATGGTCGCATTATTTCTGATAAAAATTCGTTCAAACGTGATCGAATCAAAAGTCACTAGTTTAGAGGCCGTTTTTTAATGAGTTCACTTAACGACCGCCAGCAAAATCGACCCGTCACCTATTCACATTATACGAAAAATAAACGTGAAAGTTCCGATGCTAAATCCGCTCAGTCGCGTGTTTCTTCAGGTGAGAGCAAGGCGAATGACAGGGCGAAAAGAAAATCAGTGCAGCATTCAACATTTGCTAGCTATTTTGCCAATCATGTTTGGGCATTAGTTTCTACGCTGGGCAGCCTTTATCGTACGCCACTATCAACAATGATGACGACTACCGTCATTGGCATTGCATTGGCATTGCCAGCCGGGCTTTTCGTCTTGCTACAAAATGTGCAGCACCTAAGTTCGAGCTGGGACAACGGCACACAAATTTCGTTGTTTCTTAAACACGATGTAAAAAGCGCGCAGACAAGTGAACTTTTAAGCCAACTAGAGTCCTATTCGCTCATAAGCGATATCCGCTATATATCCGCAGCGCAGGCGTTTGAAGAGTTTCGTGAAAAATCCGGCTTCAATGATGCGTTGACATTACTAGAGGAAAATCCGTTACCGTCTGTACTGGTGATTTCCCTGGCCAACCAATACCCCAGCGAAGCGGAAGTGAACGTGCTTATGGAGTATCTAAGTAATTTAGAATCTGTTGATACGGCACAGTTGGATATGCAGTGGCTAGCACGCCTTAACGGTATGATTCAAATTGCCCAACGAGGCTTATTCATTGTCGCGCTATTGCTTGGGCTGGCGATACTGGTTATCGTTGGTAATACGATTCGTCTGACAATCCAAAATCGCTGTCAGGAAATTGAAGTCAGTAAATTGATTGGCGCGACGGATAGTTTCATCCAGCGTCCATTTCTGTATGGTGGTATTTGGTATGGTCTGATTGGTGGTGTCATAGCGTGGGGTCTTATTTTTGTATCTTTACACATGCTAAAGGAGCCAGTAAAAAATCTATCTGTGCTCTATAGTAGCGATTTTACATTGATTGGGTTGGGTGTTTACGAGTCCATAACCATTATATTGATAGGTATATTTTTGGGTTGGTTGGGTTCCTGGGTCTCTGTGCGTCGCCATCTTCGCGAAATTGAGCCGAAATAAATAAAATATGCTTAATATATAGCCATTTGAACTTTTCTATAATTTGGCACTCTTATGTGTTGAGTGCTAACATATGTATCTAAACGGACGTTAATTATTTAAAGAGTTAAAAGAGGGTTCATAAATGAGCAAAAACATGCCAATTACGGTTCCAGCTGTAGCCGGTAATTTAGATAGCTACTTAAGCGCCGTTCGCCAAATTCCCATGCTCACTGCGGAAGAAGAGCTTGCTTTAGCAATACGTTTAGAAAAAGACGGCGATTTACAAGCAGCGCAGAAGCTTGTTATGTCTCATTTGCGCTTTGTAGTGCATATAGCGCGCGGTTATGGCGGCTATGGTTTACCTTTATTGGATCTTGTTCAAGAAGGTAACATTGGTTTAATGAAAGCGGTAAGACGATTTGATCCTCAAAGAAACGTTCGTCTGGTTTCATTTGCTGTACATTGGATTCGTGCAGAAATTCATGAATTCATTTTGAAAAACTGGCGCATCGTTAAGGTCGCCACAACCAAAGCACAACGTAAATTATTTTTTAACTTACGCAGCTCTAAAAAAAGACTCGGCTGGTTTAGCGACGCGGAAGTAAAGGCAGTTGCCGAAGATTTAGATGTGCCGGTAGCCACCGTACTGGAAATGGAATCTCGATTAAGCGGCCAAGACACGTCTTTCGATTTACCTGCAGATATGGATGACGAAGATAATTTCGTGGCACCTGCGGCGTATTTACAAAACGCTTCCATGGATCCGGCTACTGAAATAGAAAAACAGGATTGGGATGGGCAAGGTTCTGAGCAATTACACACAGCACTCAAAAGTCTGGACGAGCGCAGTCGGGATATTCTGCAGCAACGTTGGTTATCAGATGAAAAATCAACCTTGCACGAGCTAGCAAAAGTATACAACGTCTCTGCTGAACGCATCCGTCAACTGGAAAACAGTGCCATCAAAAAATTAAAGAATGTATTAGCAGCCTAAACCGCTTCATTATTAAATTTTAAAAAAGCCAACTCAGGCAGTTGGCTTTTTTTTGCGTGTTTGAAAATGCTTTGTGTCTGGACTTTCGTATCATTGATACCTGCTCCTGCTTTATCCTAAATTAATCAGTTGGATCGTAGCGAGGGTGCCTAAGGTGCTGAAGATAGCGTGTGTGTTTTTCCATTTTTTAAGGCGATCGCGTAGTCATTCTACGAGTGAGTCTTAAAAACTGGAAAAACGCGTTAGATTCAGTGCATTAGGTGTCCGCAGTAGATCCAACTGATTTATTTAGGTTTATTCTCGATTGCTGCTCCAGACGCAATTCTATCTCCTCCATTCATGGTGTCGTACTTTCGGGTGTCCTGCCTTCATGGATTTCTCAAGCTACGCAGATCCCTGTACTAGTCACTCCAGCCTACAAAAAATTCTTAATAAAACTTGGGCAAAAAAAGAGAGGGCCTAAGCCCCCTCTTTCACTTGCTCGAAGTTACCGCCTAACTATCAGCGTCTTCGACGCGTAACCACCCAGGCACCCGTCACTAAGCCGATTAGCCACAGTAGTGAGCCACCACCGCCATCGCCGACAGCATTGTTGCCTGTAGGCTTGTCGATGTTGCCACCGCCCCCGTTGTTAGGGTTAGGTTGGTCTAGGAATTTCACTATGTCAGCAATGTATTGATCGCTCACTATGTTTACCTGGGCCCTCATCGTCGTTACTCTGGAAATCGCGTCCTTAACATCAACGAATGACGCATCTATCACTGGTGCCGCAGCACCACCTGTTCCACCTGCGCCATGGCATGAAGCACAAAAGGTGATGTACAACGTTTCTTCTGCCGGAATAGAGTCAGACTCAACGGCATCCAGTTCATAGCTTTCCAGGTAGTCAGCGATCATCTCGATCTCTTCCTCGGATAACACGGAAAGAGAATTCATTGTTGGCTCTTCATCAATGGCTTCCGCGATGTCTTCAGCTGATTCGCCAACGACTTCTTCCGCCGTTCCTCCAGTACCGCCGGGACCATGGCAACTTTCACAATCAGCACTATACAATTGTGCTCCCATTTGGTTCTCTGCAAGAAAGGCAGTGATCAGCATGATCTCTTCATCGGTTAACACGGAAAGAGAACTCATTGCCGACTCTTCTTCAATGGCTTCTTTGGTGTCTGAAGCTGATTCACCTACGACATCTCCGTCTCGTCCACCAACGCCGTTGGCGCCGTGACAACGTTCACAATTAGCGATATACAGTTGTTCTCCCATAGTGCTTGGCGCGGGAGGCGTAGGCGGTGCAGGTGCCGGATCAATAACCGCCGTCGTGGTGCTTGATCCGGTCATGCCGTCGTTGTCCGTTACTGTTAACGTGATTGTGAATGTGCCCGCTGCTGTGAACGTATGAGTTGGATTCATAACTGCACCAGTGATACTGTCACCAAAATCCCACTGATACATCGCTATCGTGCCATCGGGATCCATTGACCCACTACCATCAAATAATACTGCTGTACCGACCACGCCAGTATAAGGCCCGCCTGCATCTGCCACCGGAGGTTGAGGAGCGCCCGCTGCGGTAATCACGATATTCGCAGTCGTGCTGCCGGTTACACCCATGTCATCAGTCACCGTCAGCGTTATGGTATACGTTCCAACTGCAAAAGAGCTGGTGATGTCTACCAGAGTACCCGTGGTGCCTTCTCCTAGATCCCAAGCATAAGATGCAATCGTGCCATCTCGATCAGTAGAGCCCGCGCCACTGAACGTGATCATCATCCCGGCTGTGCCTGTGGTCGGTCCGGAGATTATGGCAACGGGTGGTTGATTTGCAGCAGGATCAATGACGATGGATGCCGTTGTGCTATTCGTCCCACCGGCGTTATCAGTCACTAGCAACGTAATGGTATAAGTGCCAGCTTCCTTATAAGTATGCAGGGCCGTGGCGCCTGTATCTGTCACTGTATCGCCAAAGTCCCAGCCATATGTCGCAATATTGCCATCTACATCGGTTGAACCGCTTCCGTCAAATGTGAGCTCGATATTGGCCGTACCCGTAGTTGGGCCAGTAATCATTGCAACAGGAAGTTGGTTAGCGGCAGTAGAAACGGTGATAGTCGTTGTGGCCGTGTTCGTGTCGCCTGCATCGTCGGTTACTGTTAGCGTAACGGTATACGCTCCCGCCGCCATATAAGTATGAGTCGCGGTTGCACCGGTACCCATGTTTGTATCGCCAAAGTCCCAGGCGTACGTGGAAATGGTTCCGTCTGCATCGGTGGAACCCGTTCCGTCAAACGTTACTTCGGTACCGACTGTACCCGCTGTGGGCGCAGTAATTACTGCAACAGGGGGTTGATTAGCACCGGCCGAAATGGTGATGCTCGTCGTGGCCGCATTCATGTCCCCGGCGTCATCGGTGACAGTCAACGTAACGGTATATGTTCCCGCAGTCGTGTAAGTATGAGTCGCGGTTGCACCGGTACCCATGTTTGTATCACCAAAATCCCAGGCGTAGGTTGCGATGGTGCCATCTGCATCGGTTGAGTTGGCTCCATTAAATGTCACTGGCGTACCCGTTGTGCCTGTAGTCGGTGGTGCAGTGATTACCGCAACGGGAGGTTGGTTAGCACCAGCCGAAATAGTGATGCTGGCTGTGGCCGCATTGGTGTCTCCGGCATCGTCAGTGACAGTCAACGTAACAGTGTACGTTCCCGCTGTCGTGTATGCATAGGTGGCCGTTGCACCGACATCCGTACCCCCATCACCAAAATCCCAGGCGTACGAGGCGATGTTGCCATCTGCATCGGTGGAGCCTGTTCCGTCAAACGTAATTGCGGTATTGACTGTACCCGTTGTAGGCGCGTTAATCATCGCAACAGGAGGTTGATTAGCACCAGCTGAAATAATGATGCTAGTAGTGGCCTCATTCGTGTCTCCGGTGTTGTCTGTCACAGTCAACGCAACGGTGTATGTTCCTGCTGTCGTGTAAGCATAGCTGGCTATTGCGCCGGTGCCTGTGCCGCCATCACCAAAATCCCAGGCGTAGGTTTCGACGGTACCATCTGCGTCAGTTGAGTTGGCTCCATTAAACGTCACCGCGGTACCGGTTGTGCCTGTAGTGGGTGGCGCAGTAATTACCGCGACAGGAGGTAGATTGGTACCAGCCGATATAGTGATGGTTACATTGGCTTGATTAGTTAGGCCAAGGTCATCGGTGACCGTGAGTGTCACCATATAGGTACCGGGTGCAGCGTAAGTATATGTTGTAGTCGCGCCAGTGCCTGTACCCATGTCACCAAACGTCCACTCGTAAGTTTCGATAATGCCATCGGAGTCGGTTGAGCCCGTACCATCAAATGTGATTGCCGTACCCACTGTA
>JAADIM010000096.1 GCA_013151345.1 Gammaproteobacteria bacterium | reverse complement strand
TCTGCCATTGTACCATCCACACTAGTGCCCTGCATCGCAATGTCTTCGGTGGTACCAATTTGGTCTGTGAAAGACCCATTTAAGACGTTAACGGCACCTACGGCCATCGTCCCGTCATGACATGAAAGACAGAGTTTCGAGGTACCTGTAGGTTGTTGAAGAGAGGCGCCCGGGCTAGGTGCTGAGTCTAATGAACCAGAGCTATACGTATCATACGTTGCACCAGACAGTGCGCGGTTCCATAATGGGCCAGGCGCTTCTGCAGCACCGTGGGGGGTGTGGCAGAAAATACAAATTTGCGACTCAGATGTTGCCACAACGCTACGGCTTTGCCCAGCAGACAAATCGGGGGACAAAGCGGCGGAGAAATTGTGTTTGGTATTTGCGACATCAGAGATTCTGGCTGCGTGAGAAAGCCCTACCCCAATAAATAAAATAAAAGAGATTGCTACAAGTCCTTTGGCTAAACTTACCTCCATCATTCAAGCACTCTTCTATAATTATTGTTAATAGATAAAAAAATCTCTATGAAAATTCAAAGTGCCTAATATAAATAAACTGCCACATATCTTAAAAGAATAAAAAGCACTATACATAGAACAAATAGAAATATAAATATTTTAGCAATTTAAAGTTACACATTATATATACAAAGCCGATAATATTTATAATTATCATATGGTTGCCACACAGTGTTCATCTGGCTAAAACACACACACCACACAAACATGCCCGATAATATTGAAGTTAGCGATAATAAATGAACAAAAATGACCTGAATGAAATATGGACACTCAGCGCCCTAAAATTTCAATCCAACGATATAAAAGGCGCAACTATACTCGGTTACACCGTCGTGGCATTAATCGTTCTCGAGTATTTCGGACGTACTGATTTTTTTATTCAACAGTTTCCCAAATTAGCAAATGAACAATTTGGCCTCTATCCGTTACTTTGGTGGGCAAGTTGGACAATCCTGTTGTTTTTGATATTACCCATTCTTATCGTAAAGTTCGTCTTAAAACACCGATTGACCGACTATGGCCTGAATCTAAAAATAAAACGCCAATATCTTTTCCTTTATTTGGCCATGTTTTTAATTGTGCTTCCTTTTGTTATCTATGCGTCAACACGTGCAGATTTCAGAGCTGTATATCCATTCTTTCGTGGCGCATTTAACGCACCATTATCCAATATAATTGTTTGGGAAATAGCTTATCTCTCTACATTTATCGCATTAGAGTTTTTTTTCAGAGGTTTTTTAGTATTAGGATTAGAAAAAAAATTTGGGCGACTGGCAATATGGGTAGCCATGGTGCCTTACGTGATGTTGCATTTTCATAAACCGCCCCTGGAAGCCTTTGGTGCTATATTTGCTGGCCTGGTATTAGGCGAAGTCTCGCAAAGGACACGTTCCATCTTGGGTGGTGTCATAGTGCATGTGGGCGTGGCTGCTACAATGGATTTTTTAGCACTCTATCGATTTTAATATCAAGATTAAAAAACAAGGTATCTCATCGACACCTTGCTTTTTTTACCTAAGGTATTACCTCATCCAACTTCAATACCAAGTCCTTTCGCAACACCGGCACCGTAACTGGGATCTGCCTTAGTGAAGTGAACAATCTGACGTTCCTGTATTTCAGTTGGCACACCCTGCATGGCACCGACAATGTTGCTAATTAAACGTGCCTTAGCGGCATCATCCATCAAGCGGTACAAGTTACCGGCTTGCGTGTAGTAATCCATTTCCACACGATGGTCATAACGGTCCGCATCTCCGCTGATACGCAATGGAGGTTCACTATAACTAGCATCATCCTCTGCACCACCAAAGCTATTGGGTTGATACACAGGCGCCGCACCACCATTACCGTCAAAACGTGTCTGACCATCATGATGATAAGTATGGACCGGGCAACGTGGTTTGTTCACATCCAGCGCTGCGTGATTCACACCAATGCGATAACGGTGCGCATCCGGATACGCTTGCAAACGCGCCTGCAACATCTTGTCAGGTGAGGCACCAATACCAGGCGGTAAGTTTCCGGGACCAAATGCGGCCTGTTCCACTTCAGCAAAGTGATTAACCGGGTTGCGGTTCAACTCCATCACACCCACTTCGATCAATGGGTAGTCTGTATGTGGCCAAACCTTGGTAAGGTCAAACGGGTTGATGTCATAGGTTTCGGCATCAGCCTCCGGCATAATTTGTGCCTTTAAAATCCACTTGGGATAATCACTACGCGCAATCGCCTCATATAATTCCTGACGATGATATTCTGGATTCTCAGCGGCAATCTTCGCAGCCTCTTCGACACTCATGTTCTTGATACCATGCTCCGTCTTGAAGTGCCACTTCACCCAATAACGCTCACCATCGTTATTCCACAGACTGAAGGTATGGCTGCCAAAACCATCCATGTTGCTCAAGGTAGCGGGAATACCGCGATCACCAAACAACCAGGTCACCTGGTGCAGCGACTCAGGGCTCAGAGACCAGAAATCCCATTGCATAGTGCCGTCACGTAAACCAGTTGCCGGGTGGCGTTTTTGCGAATGTATAAAGTCCGGGAACTTGCTTGGGTCTTTTATAAAAAACACTGGCGTGTTGTTACCGACCAGATCCCAGTTACCCTCTTCGGTATAAAATTTAACTGCAAAACCGCGTGGGTCACGCACAGTATCCGCCGAACCCAACTCACCAGCCACGGTGGAGAAGCGCACAAACACTTCAGTCTCATTTCCAACATTTTCAAACAGTTTGGCACGGGTGTATTTTGAAATATCACTGGTCACTTTAAATGTACCGTACGCACCGGCACCCTTGGCATGCACCACCCGCTCCGGCACCCGCTCGCGATTAAAGTGCGCCAGCTTCTCAAACAAATGCACATCCTGCATCAGAACCGGACCACGAGCACCGGCAGTGATGGAATTCTGGTTGTCCGCCACCGGGCAACCGGCCACAGTCGTCATAACGGTTTTCTTATTGCTCATAGTTTGCTCCTTAATTTCCATAGTATTAGCCATTTTATGGCTTGTTAAAGACCCGGTTTAACACCGGGAATGTATTAACAATAGTTTAAAATTAATAATAGTCATAATCGTTTATTTTTATTATAATTATAGATATTGACTATTAATAATTGTTGATAGATTTGGTGTAAGTTTCTTAAGTTTAAGTTTGATAAGTTTGATAAGTTTGATGAAAATCCGAGGGTAACATGAATCTGAGAGACCTGAAGTACATTATTGCCGTAGCCGAAACTCACCACTTCAGCAAGGCCGCCGAACGCTGCTTTGTCAGTCAACCGACCCTCAGCGGACAAATTAAAAAGCTCGAAGAAGACCTGGGTGTAATCATCTTCGAGCGCACCAATCGCTCGGTGGAGACCACCCCTATCGGCGCAGCCATCCTGGCTCATGCCCGGCAGATCATGGAACAAGCCGATGTAATCAGGCAATTGGCACTCGCTCATCAGGACCCGATGGCCGGGCCGCTACGCGTCGGTGCCATTCCAACCCTGAGTCCTTATTTAATGCCGCTGATCCTGTTGCCACTGACAAAACAGCACCCACAAATGAAACTGGTATTGTCTGAAGAAATGACAGATACCCTACTAAAAAGGTTGCACAATCATGAGATCGATACCGCACTGCTGGCGACAGCCGTCGATGAACCAGATCTGGAAGTGATACCCTTATTCGACGAGCCCTTCTGGCTAGCCCACCCGCGTGAACACCCGTTTTATTATAAAGACGAAATTTCCCGGAAAGATCTGGATGAAACGGAATTATTATTGTTATCAGAAGGCCACTGCCTGGCAAAACAGGCAATGAAACTCTACCGCCTGAAGGAACGTAAAAACCAAGGTGAAATGGCTGACCTGCGCGCATCAAGTCTGGAGACCTTGTTGCAACTGGTCAGCGCCGGGTTTGGCTTGACTCTCGTTCCCGCACTCGCTATGCGCGGATCCTGGGCAAGCGGCAGTGGCATTGTTGCGCGCAAGCTGAACTTCAAAGATGCCCATCGTCGTGTCTCGCTCGTTTTCAGGAAAAGCTATCCACGACGACAGGCATTAGATGCTTTTGCGCAGATCATCCTTGAATATCTGCCCAATACGGTGTATCCCCTTACCGAAAGTAAAAGCACCAAAAACAAACGTATCAAGAAAAAACACGGTAATAAGAAGACGCACAAAACTTTGAAAAAATCTTGAAAATCTAACGTAAAGATCTAACTTACTCAGACCTACTAACTCAGACCTACTAAAAAATCTGACTAAAAGACCTGACTTAGAAACCTAGCACGCTCAAATCCAGCTTGCCCGCCTTGAGCGGTGGACACCAATAGTATGCCCCACTGATTGGGCGCGTGAACGTGAACAAGGCATCACTAATTGAGTCTTCGTTACCGAGCATTCTATTGAGTATTGCCTCAAAGGCATCAAACGATTTACCAAAGGCGACAAAAACCAACCCGGCATCCATGCCTTCCGCCCATGGCATGGAGCGGCGAAGCATAAAAGCTTCTGGGTCGAAACTTTCCTGTGCTGCACGTTTGACATGCGCAGAGTCGGGTGCTCCATCAAATTCTTCGTTATCACTCACATGACGACCGATCACGTCGTCACGCTCATCAGCTGTCATCGTGTTAAAAGTATCAAAATCATGTAACCACTGTTGCACAACAACAAAACTACTGCCATCTAATCCTACCCCCTGGCCTTGGACAATGGCTGCTTGAATCGCCTCATCACCCTCAGGGTTTTCAGTACCATCTTCATAGCCACTAAGATCACGATTCTGGTCGTATTGAAAGGAGTCGATGACCTCATTAAGCGCAAAACCCGGTGCGAGCATCGATTCAATCTGACGTGAACGATGAAAAATTTCACCGCGGTCATTGCCACGTAACCAGCACCATAGCGCAGTGGGTATTGAAGGTATGTCGATGCCACTGCCGGCTTGCGCCGGTGATGTACATAAGCCCGGCACGTCCTTACCCAGAAAATTCACCAACGACTGCCCGAAACCAACTACCATATCGTCCAAAACGGTGTTTGCGGCTAGCGCATTCAACGCAGCAGCAATATCGGCCTCTGAATCTATCGTAAAAGCCAAATAACGCGCCAGTTTGGTCTCTTCTGCAAGTATGCCAGGTTGAGTCAATTGCATTTATCTATTCCAATTAGTGATTTCTTAGTAATCTCTGCTAAAGATTAACCGTAAATTATCATGAAGTAAAAGAACTGTATCCATCCAATCCCATCATCTTAGTAGCAGACTTGTAACATTTACCACATTTTATGTCCATACTATGATTAATTCTCCGTATTATGGTTCATATCCATATTATGAATAGTCTTTTTCTATTAGTTTTATTGTTTTAAACGATTTCACCAATTTTGGAATAAGGCCGATAATCCTTCCTTAAATCAGCATTCTGCTTAGATTGCAGGAGGAAAAAGAGATGAGCAAGACAATAAGTTTCGCAGCAGTGCATTTCATAGTGGCCTTTTCTGTAGGCTACCTGATGACCGGTAGCCTACTGGTCGGCGGCACCATTGCGTTGGTCGAACCCGCCATCAACACTGTTGCTTACTACTTTCATGAACAGGTATGGAATCGATTTAAACAGTCACAGCGTAATCCGTCAAAGCACTTTGTACAACAAATGTAGACAATCTGATTAGCTGAATGGCGATAAACTCGACATGGCAGTATAACGGTTGCCTCTAGATACCTCAGGATCCCATCCCTATGCCAGTAAGCTCTTTAATTTCTTCGAGATATTGTCCGAGTACTTTAATCTAATTTTATAATCGGAATAAAAAAGAAAAAAATCGTTTCTTTATCAGGAATAGAAGTGTAATCAATTCGACCTTTGAATTCTTCAATAATGAGCTTGACGATGCTGAGACCAAGCCCTGTTCCACCATGTTTTCGAGTATCCGATGAGTCTGCTTGAGCGAATTTATTAAATATTTTTGAACGAAATTCCTTTGGTATACCGCTACCATGATCTGTAATGGCAATTTTTACCTCATCATTTATTAGCTGTACACTAGTTTTTATCGTACTATTAGTAGGAGAAAATTTTATTGCATTCGCAAGCAAATTAGTCATTATCTGGATAAAGCGGTTCGGGTCAACATAAACACTGACCGATACCTGTTCTGAAAAGGAAAGAGATATATTTGATTGTTTTGCTACTGGCTCGTTAATTTCCAATGCTTTGTTAATTAGCTCAGTTACTCCACATTCCTGCATATCATATTTCATTGTGCCAGAAGCCATTTTTTCAGTATCTAATAGTTCGTTTACCAATGCAGCTAGACGTTTGGCGTTACGATTTGCATTTGTTATCAGCCCCAGGGTTTTTTCATTCACAGTGCCAGTAACGCCATTTTCTATTAGCGTTAACGAGCCGTTTATTGCTGTTAAAGGTGTTCTTAACTCATGACTAATAGTTGAAACAAATTCACTTTTAATGCGTTCTATTTTTTTTCGTTCAGTAACGTCGCGCACAATTGCGGTGAAATGTGTTTTATTTCCTGATTGCCAATGAGCCAGCGAAAACTCCAAAGGAAACACCTTACTGTTTCTATTTATCCCCTCCAGTTCAAGCAAATTATTGCTGTAATGCACTTCATTATCTATGTGTTTTATATCAAATGCTTCTTTGACAACAGGTTGAGCTGCAATAGGAAATAACATGGTTATAGGTTTTCCAACGATCATATTTGTTGCGTAACCAAATAACAGCTGTGCAGAACTATTGACGTAACTTATTTTTTCTTGTTCATCGATAGAGATAATAGCATCGTTGGCATTGTCTGTAATTGCTTTGAATTGCAACTCTCGTTCACGAAGTTTTTTCATGCGCTCATCAGCTAAGGCTTGTGCCCGTTTACGTAATCGCGATAATGACAAGATGATATTAAACAAAAGAAAATCAATAATAATGCCACCCGTTGCTACTAATGCAGGTTGGCTAGTTGAAGTAGCCGTGTCAAAAGTAGAATTTGTCCGGTAATCGGTGGTCCATGTATGGCCACCAACAGTTACGATCTGTAACTGTTGAAAGCGTGATTGATAATTATTCCTGGTGGATTGTGTTTGTACGTTTGAATCGTGGAGTAAATTATTTTTGTTAATAGCAAAGCCATCATAAATGGCAAAATCAAGCTCTGGCAATCCAACGCCGAGAATACCCTGCATTAAATCACCAATGCGCAGTGCACTATAAATAAAACCAACCAATGCGTCACTTCGCTCCTCAACTGTATTGGCTTCTTGTGAATAATGCGGAACATAAATAAGAAATCCTGCTTGAACGCCTGAATTAGTTTCTTGAACGAGTGTTACTTTGCCAGACACCGCGGTTTTGCCGCTATCTCTAGCTCGCGTCATAGCCTCACGACGCACGGGCTCTGAATACATGTCATAACCGAAGGCGCGTTGGTTACGTTCGTTGAAAGGCTCAAGGTAAACGATAGAACTATAGGATTCACGTGCACCTTCTGGGCGGACAGTGAAATTAGGAAACCCTTGCTGTTGAACATCTTCAATGTGACCTGTAAGCTGATCAGGAGTAAGCCATAATGAATAACCTACCCCCAGCGTTCCTGGAAAAAATTTATTGATTTGCAGTGTTGAAATATATTCGTGCCATTCCTTACGTTCTACAAGAGATGAAGCTCTAAATAGGCCTAAACCACCGAGTAGTACTTGTTCATAATTGACGAATCTTTTTTGAATAGCATCTTGAGCTTCCTCTATTTGATACTCAAAGCGTTCCTTGGCACGTTTTTCTGCATAATCATCGGAAATAGTCCATGCAACCAGGGTAATCAGCAATGAAATTGCGAGAATAATCCAAGCTACTATAGGGTTATGTATTAAATCGACCCAATGCCGTTCATTTTCCCGCTTCGCATTTTCGGCTTCTGAATTTTTTCCTTTGCTAAGAGCGGCGTTCATTTACAGATACCTTACATTAAAGACACGCAATTTCATTAAGAAAGAGTACCAGCTTACGATCTATCAACAATTGCGGCTGAGTTATTACGTTATTCATGCCCACAATTTCTTTTTTCGGTGCCTCTATAGGTACATGAGTCATATCGATATGAGTCACTATTATGTGTCGGCCGTTCAATTGCAGAATTGATACGTTATAGAAATTAAACGAACTTGAAATGTTAATTTATATTTACATTTCAGACGCAAATAAATGATGCGGGCCAGGGGGCCAGAGAACAATTGAATCTAATATAGAAATTCAAGTACTTATCCCTACCTTACTCTTCTATATTAGATGATTGTTCTCTGACCCGAATGGCATTGCTGCACTCACCCTTACTAAAGTCTAGGTATCTCACGCCGATAGCAAAAACTAATGCAAGATTTCGTCGATTATTTTTTGGTAATGAAATCCTGTAATTTCTCCAAGACTAATGAGGAAATGAAATGTTAGTGGGATTGGAAAAAATTCTGTCAAATATCGGATGGCGCACGAAAATCCTAGGTTTATCTGCCATGTATATATTGTTGGTACTGGTTACAGCGGTCTTTTCAGGATTCACCATTCATGAACAAAACCAATCCACAAAAACGATTATCCAAGGATCGCAGGAAAAGGTTGAAATGGCTGCTAATGCCCGTCTTTCAATCGTTGAAATGGGCAAGGCTCTTGCGAGCGTGATTGCCGCAGTCGAGCCCAAGGAAATTCGGCTGCAGGCGGTGGAGGCAATCCGTTCCTTATCCATGCTGGATGAACAAATTCAAACTCTGTCCACCATCTTGCCGAACAGTAAAAAGATTGAGAACATCGCGGTGCTGGCAGAAAAAATACGTCCGATACAAATACAGGTCATCAAGACTGCAAGGAAAAACAAGGATGATGAAGCGATGGAGAAAATGCACTCCATCACCAAGGACTCCAAGGCCATTGACGAACTTTCTCAACAATTGGTAAACGATGAGCGAACACAGTTGAACGCGCTTCATCAGACCAGTAGCCAGCGGGGGATTGATAAAATCAAGTTCATTAGTTTGTTGAGCGGCATCGGACTCATCATTGCAATCGCCATTAGTCTGCTAGCGACGCGTATGCTCATCAGACCCTTGAAAATGGTTGAACAAACCATGACCGCTGTAGCCAATGGAGATCTCAGGGTTACACTGAAGCAGGCAGGATCCGATGAAATTGGTCGTACTGTCAGAGCTATTACAATGACAGTAGAAAGTCTGCACGACCTCATTTCCAAAATCCACTCGGGCGCCATGTTGCTGGGAGAACAGTCAACGCAAATTGGTAACTCGGCGCACACGGTAAATGCGGTATCGACCAAACTGCATGACAGTGTAGTAAAAATAAAAGACGATGCAAGCCTCGTGAACACAGTCACTGCAGATGTTGCCAACCGACTTGGTCAGGCTGCGGAAGGTGCACAACACACGTCCATCTCCAGTAAAAATGCCGCCGATCAACTCCTCATATCCGTACAAGAATTTGAGCGCTTTCAAGCAGACATGGAGAGCTCTGTCAAATTAACGCGCGAGTTGTCATCAGCTGCCAATAAAGTCACAAGTATCACAGATACCATTCGTGATATCTCATCCCAAACAAACCTTCTCGCCTTAAATGCGGCCATCGAAGCCGCCCGCGCTGGCGATCATGGCCGGGGCTTTGCAGTTGTTGCTGACGAAGTACGACAACTGGCCAAACATACAGAAGAGGCAACCGCTGAAATCTCAGGGCTTGTAGGGGGAATATCAGGCAATGTCAGCAGCACTGTAAATGCTTTGGAGGCAAGTGTGACAGATGCAAAAAAGAACATCGATCGCCTAACGATACTTGCCGGCGAGGCAACAAATAGCAGTGAACGGGTACAGGAAATGCGCCAAAGCATGCTCGAAGTAGATGGGCTAGTGGATACACAAAAACAGGCTGTCGAACGAATCACCTCAGCCGTCGCATCCCTGTTCGATGTTTCCAGTGATGCCAATCTTGAGACTGATCAACTTAATGAGCTATCTCTCAACCTGGAACATGCAGCAAACGATCTCAACAAGGTTGTAGACCGGTTTAGATTGTAAATTATCGAGTTACCGAGTGTTGTTTTATCTATTAAATACCTAACCTAAATTATTTAAAAACGAAAACAGAGGACAAATATGAATATTCATAACTATTTCTTCAAAAATTTAAAATTCGTTGCGATACTGGTAGCCTACTTTGGCATTATTGCCTCCGCAACTGCTGCAGACCTCGGAAAATATCTACGACCGGGCCAGGTTCCCCAGCCAGCAAACAATCTCAGCACCACCCAACGTGAGGAACTAGGCAAGATGTTATTTTTCGATCCACGTCTCTCCGGCTCTAACTGGATCAGCTGCGGCACCTGCCATAACCCGGCTTTAGGCTGGTCAGACGGACTCCCCACTGCCATCGGCGATGGCCAAAAAATACTAGGGCGTTCAACACCCACCATTATAAATACGGCCTATATTCCCTTGCAAATGTGGGATGGACGCTTCCGCAGCTTGGAACATCAGGCTATTGGGCCCATCGAAGACGCCGGTGAGATGAACCAGAATCTGGACAAAGCAATCGGAGAATTAAAAGCTATTCAGGGCTACCGGGATGCTTTTGAAGCAGCTTACCCAGGTGAAGGTATCAGTAAAAAAACCATCGCCAAGGCTATTGCCAGCTTTGAACGCACCGTTGTTTCCACAGATGCTGCTTTTGACCGTTGGATCAAGGGTGATACAGCCGCTATGACTGCAGCTGCATTACGCGGTTTTAAAGTCTTCGAAGGCAAAGGGAATTGCGTAAAGTGCCACAGCGAATTCAATTTCACCGATAACGGCTTCCACAACATTGGCTTGAAAGATGCTCGGGATGCGGGACGCTACGCGATCCGCAAAGTGAAGATACTCATCGGCGCTTTTAAAACACCGACACTGCGAGATATAGCCTTAACCGCGCCTTATATGCACAACGGCACCTACGCTACCCTGGAAGAAGTCGTTGCGCACTACGATCGCGGCGGTGATGAGAAGGAAAACCGGTCTCCGAACATAAAACCATTAAATTTGGCCAAAGGCGAAAAGCATGATCTGGTTGAGTTTTTAAAAAGTCTCACAGGAGAGGCTTTACAAATCACCTTCCCACAACTACCCCAATAAGGATAGATAAAAAAAACCCCTAACTAATTAACTGCAAGGTAAACTAAAATGAACAAATTTAAATTATTAAAAACTGGATTATTCTCGATTGCGGTAACTGCCGCCACTAGCGTATATGCGACTGAACACATAGTCGACCAAAAAAATAAGTCCTTCGTGGAAAACGGAAAAAAAATCGAATCTTTGGTAATGAACAAAGGTGACACCATTCGTTTTAAGAATGAAGACCCTTTCTTTCACAATATTTTTTCCCTATCGGATAACACGACATTTGACCTGGGATCTTTTCCCAAAGGGGATTCAAAAACCGTTACCTTTGATAAGGCTGGTATGATCGAAGTAGAATGTGCCATTCATCCAGAGATGTACATGGAAGTCACAGTAAAATGATGAAAATAATTTTCTGGCCTCTTGTGACGATACTGGGCTTAAGTGTGATTACCGCATCCAACAGCTATGCAGCTGACAACCGCAGGGCTTTAAAAGCGGCCCAATCAAAACCTGTTATCCGCGGCGGTATTGTTTTTAAGCACTACTGCACCTTATGCCACGGCCAACGTGGCGATGGCGATTCCCGGTCGGCCAAACTCTATGGTGAGATTCCCTTAAACATTAATCCTGGAAAATTGGAATACTATATCAGTATCATCCGCTTAGGTGGTGGGAAATTAGGAAAATCAGAATTCATGCCACCTTGGCAGAACGAGCTATCTGACGAGCAAATCAATGATGTAGCCGCTTATCTGAATGTTGTTAGTAATCCCGAGCACCGTGGTGAGGTGGTATATAAAACCAATTGTATTCTCTGTCATGGCGTTAACGCGGATGGAAAAGGGCGGGCGGCAAAACTATACAATCCACCACCCGCTAACCTAACCACGAGTGACAAAAATGATGATTACAAGCGCATGATTATTACTAATGGCGGCAAGGCCATGGGTCGCTCCGAGGTCATGCCAATCTGGAGCGAACAAATCTCTGCACAAGAAATTGAAGACGTCATAGCCTACCTGCGCACGGTACTCAAAAAGTAAAACTATTGCAGATAGCCAGAAAA
>JAADIM010000058.1 GCA_013151345.1 Gammaproteobacteria bacterium | reverse complement strand
GCTTTGCGTTTTTTTAGATTAAGGTGATATTCGTCATCAAATTCACTTTGTACGGCGGCTTCGCATTCGCCACACGCTGTGCAATTTTCATTCACGTGACGCGGTGATATCTTGACCGACACGGTATAGTTGCCGGCCTCTCCGCCGACATCGGCGACTTCTGCCATCGTGATGATGCGCACATTTTTGTTCGCTTTGATGCGGCGTAAATTTATTTCCAGTCCACAACTTGGAAAGCACATTTTGGGGAAATAGCGATAGAGCTGAGAGACTCGACCACCTATGGACGGGGTTTTTTCGATAAGGATGACTTGTTTACCGCATTCTGCTGCTTCGATGGCTGCGGTGATACCGCTAATACCGCCGCCCACAACCAGAATGGTTTCGTTTGTCGCAATCAATTCACCCATAGATAAATGTCCTCCGGCCGGGTCTGCCAAATCAAATGCATATGAAGTTTACCGACTGCATTATTCATGTTGAGACGGTGCACTTCAACTATTTATTCTTCTATCTATACATACAAATTATTACTAACAATTTTTATTTACTAATAATTTTAGTTAATCAAAGATCCTTGTTAATAATAGTCAAAGGTGAGCTTTTTACGACATAAAATCAACACAGTAAAATCAGGGCATCGATAAAGATGACTTATTTTTGTGAGGTAGTCTGGTTGATACATGAAATTGAAATATAGAAACCCAAAATGTAGGCTACTCTTTAGTTTAGATGGTTTCCCTGGCTTGCTTGGGGGTGGTTACCCGCGTAGTGTGTTTTACGCGCCAATTGCGCGCCTGTGCCAAAAAATTTCTTATTTGTTAGTGCGCTGTATTGGGTGCGTGAAATCCGCCCTACTAAACATATTTTATATTTATCAACGACATTGATTGCTCTGTCGATAGCGGCTGTGGTGCTATAAAAATACAGTCGACATACCGCCAACAAGTGAAGAACATTAGAATATAAATAACTTATGATATACTTAACAGTGCTGATTAGAAATTGGCTAACTTATTAATGTATAATGATTTTTCCCCACTATTCTTCTGGATGAATTGATGTCTGACAAGACCGCTGTAATTGAAAACGAACAAATAGAAGTTAAGAAAACCACATGTTATATGTGTGCTTGCCGCTGTGGCATACGCGTAACACTGCGCAACGGCGAAATTCGATATATTGAAGGTAACCCGGAGCATCCGCTTAATAAAGGTGTGTTATGTGCCAAAGGTTCTTCTGGCATTATGAAACAGTATTCGCCCGCGCGCTTGACTAAGCCACTTAAGCGCAAAGAAGGCAGTGACCGCGGTGCCGCCGAGTTTGAAGAAATTTCCTGGGAAGAAGCGTTTTCCATGATGGAAGAACGCTTAAAGCATTTGCGCGCAACGGATCCGAAGAAGTTTGCCCTGTTTACCGGTCGTGACCAGATGCAGGCGCTTACCGGTATGTTTGCCAAGCAATTTGGTACACCGAATTACGCCGCTCATGGCGGGTTTTGTTCCGTCAACATGGCGGCCGGCATGATTTATACAATAGGGGGTTCCTTTTGGGAATTTGGTGGCCCCGACCTGGATCGTTCCAAGCTTTTTATTATGTTTGGTACCGCAGAAGACCATCATTCGAATCCACTGAAGATCGAGCTTTCCAAATTCAAACGCGATGGTGGCCGGTTTATTAGTGTTAATCCGGTCAGAACAGGCTATTCCGCGATTGCCGACCAATGGGTGCCAATTAAACCGGGAACGGACGGTGCGCTTATACTGGCACTCATCCATGAAATTATTAAGCAAGGATTGTATGACCGGGAGTTTTTAGTTCAATACAGTAATGCCGCGCAATTGGTGAATGATGATGACAAACAAGATGAATTCGGCTTGTTTGTGCGGACTGATGTCGATGAAGATATCGGCGTTGTCCATCCGCAAGATCAGTTGTGGTGGGACAGGAAAACAAACAAAGCGGTTAGAACACATACAAAAACGGCGGATCCTTTTCTTCTCGGCGATTTTGTATTGGATGACGGTACTGCTGTCAAACCGGCTTTTCAGTTATTGGTAGACCGGGTAAAAGATTACACACCCGAGTGGGCGTCAAACATTACCGGTATTCCGGCTGATACTATTATTGAGCTTGCGCATGAAATGGGTGTGGTTGCCCGCGACGATACGATTGAGCTGCCGATTGCATGGACGGATGCATGGGGCAACGATCATGAGGCGATAACCGGAAATCCGGTTTCATTTCATGCCATGCGTGGCCTGGCTGCGCACTCAAATGGTTTTCAAACCATTCGTGCTTTATCCATTTTAATGAGCATCTTGGGCACGATAGATCGTCCCGGTGGTTTTCGACATAAAGCCCCTTTTCCACGGCCTATCCCTCCGTGTGCGAAAACACCTAATGGTCCACAAGGGGTGAAACCGAATTCACCGCTAGGTGGAATGCCTTTAGGTTGGCCTGCTGATCCAAATGATTTATTTGTTGATGACAAGGGTGAGCCAGTACGTATTGATAAAGCCTTTTCCTGGGAGTATCCACTTTCTGTACATGGCATGATGCACAATGTAATAACCAACGCTTGGCGTGGCGACCCCTACCCCATTGATACATTGTTAATTTTCATGGCGAACATGGCATGGAACTCGAGCATGAATACGGTGTCAGTGCGTGAGATGCTTAATGACAAACATGAAGATGGCGAATATAAAATTCCATTTATAATTGTATGTGATGCGTTTCAATCTGAAATGGTTGCTTTTGCAGACTTGGTTTTACCGGATACAACCTATCTTGAGCGTCACGATGTGATGTCAATGCTAGATCGGCCCATTTCCGAATTTGACGGCCCTGTGGATTCAGTGCGCATTCCGGTGTTGCCACCGACAGGTGAATGCAAACCATTCCAGGAAGTCATTATCGAGTTGGGCGCGCGATTAGGCTTACCTGCGTTCACAAACGAAGATGGTACACGAAAATATCGCGATTACCCTGATTTTGTTGTCAATCATGAAACCGAAAAAGGCTCTGGTATTGGTTTTCTCGCGGGTTGGCGTGGTAAAAGTGGCGAGAAATTTTTACAAGGCGAGCCCAACCCAAATCAATGGGAAATGTATGAAAAGAACAATTGTGTTTTTCATTATGAGATGCCCAAGTCGTATCAATACATGCGTAACTGGAACAAAGGTTATTTGTTGTGGGCGCAGAAGCACCATATGACGCGTTATACCGACCCTATCAATATTCATATTTATTCAGAAGTATTGCAGAAGTTTCGTTTGTCTGCGCAAGGTAAATATCCCGGCAAACAACCGCCTGATAGATTACGAAAACGCATTGAAACTTATTTTGATCCGCTGCCTTTTTATTATGAGCCGCTGGAGGGGCAATTAACGGATAAACATAAGTACCCGTTAAATGCGATTACCCAGCGTCCGATGGCGATGTACCATTCCTGGGATTCGCAAAATGCGTGGTTAAGGCCAATACATGCGCATAATTATTTGTATATGAGCCCGAAGCTGGGAGTCGAAGGTGGATTTAATGATGGTGACTGGGTTTGGGTCGAGTCAATGCACGGTAAAGTTCGTTGTATGTGCCGGTTTTCAGAGACAGTGGAACCGGGTACCGTGTGGACGTGGAACGCGATTGGTAAAGCGGCAGGTGCATGGAATTTAACAGCTGAGGCAAATGAATCTAAAAAAGGGTTTTTGCTTAATCATTTAATTTCCGAAGAATTACCCAAAATGGACGAGGGCGATCATATATCCAATTCAGATCCTATTACAGGTCAGGCGGGTTGGTACGATGTTAGGGTGAAAGTATATAAAGCGGGTCCGGACGAAGAAAAAGTTACTTCCCCGCAATTTAGTGTGATGAACCCGGTTCCGGGTGAAGGTGTACGCAAGTCAGTACTTCGCTATTTTGCCGGACTTGGCGGTGGTTCAAAAGGCTTATTTAAAGGTAATAAAAAATGACGCAATTAGCCCTGGTCATTGATTTGAATGTCTGTGTGGGGTGCCACGCCTGCGTGACAAGTTGTAAGCAGTGGAATACTTCAGGTTCTGCTGGTTCGATGACTGATCAGCGCCCCTATGACAAGGACCCAACCGGCACGTTTTTTAATCGAGTTCAGAGTTTTGAAGTAGGTGAATTTCCTAGCGCCGAGATGATGCATTTTCCCAAGAGTTGTTTGCATTGCGAAGATGCGCCTTGTGTGCCCGTTTGCCCGACCGGTGCCAGCTACAAGCGTGAAGAAGATGGCATCGTTTTAGTTGATTATGATAAGTGTATTGGTTGTAAGTACTGTTCTTGGGCCTGCCCATACGGCGCACGAGAGTTTGATGAAGTTGAAAAAGTAATGAAGAAGTGCACCTTGTGCGTTGACCGTGTATACAATATGAATTTGCCGGAAAGTGAGCGTAAACCCGCTTGCGTGATTTCCTGTCCGACTAGCGCAAGAATTTTTGGTGATGTGCATGATCCTGATTCGGACGCATCTGTCGCTATCAGGGAAAGCGGTGGATATGCATTGATGCCTGAATGGGGTACGCAACCGGCCAATCATTATTTACCGCGACGCAAGAACAAGAGACACATACATGAAGATGAGTTGGTGCGAGTTGATAATCCGTTGAAGAAAGAAGGTGAGTCTCAAACTGATCAGGGCGGGCCGTTCTTGGAAGATGTGACATCGTGGTAGGTAGTGGGCGAACAACAATGGCGCAGTCTGGTGTGACAAGACTCGCCGCGAATACGTTCCTGTAGGCTCATCGACAACATTCATGCTGCTGGTGGTCTTGTAACATCAAGACTGCGCCACTGTTGTTCTTGGTGCGAGATTGGTAAAGAGATATATTGGAGTTATATTAAATGCATCCTGCTTTTTCAGTTATTTTTCTAACGACATTAATTGGTGCCGGACAAGGTTTATTTTTGGCCTTATTTTTCAGTCAAGTTTCAGTTGTGACGAATTTGATTCCGCAACAGGATAGTCATTTTTATGCAGTGGGCAGTTTAATTTCTGTATTATTTCTTGTAGTGGGTTTGTTTGCTTCGTTTTTTCATTTGGGTCACCCGGAAAGGGCGTGGCGTTCGGCGGCGATGTGGCGTACTTCCTGGTTATCTCGCGAAGTTATCGTGTTGCCTATGTTTACGTTAACGGTCATCATTTATGGCGCATTGCATTATTTTGGATTTCACAAAAATTTAGTGGGTGCCAATCCAGTGAGTGATGTGACATTTATCGTCGGTGCGATCGGTGCTGTATTGTGTTTTGCGTTATTTATTTGTACCGGAATGATTTATGCGTGTTTGAAATTCTTGCAAGAGTGGCATACGGTGTTAACGCCCATTAATTTCACTCTGTTGGGTATGGCGTCCGGATATATGTTGGTTACGCCATTAGCAAATTTTAGCGTACCAGGTAATCTCAACTATTATGCCGATACGGCTATCATATTAACTTTCATCGCATTTATATTTCGGGTGGCGTCGTTGGTGCGTAATCGCCGTTTAAAACCTAAATCAACACTGCAAAGCGCAATCGGTGTAAGACACAGTAATATCCAGCAAAAAGCGCAAGGTGCAATGGGTGGTTCATTTAATACCCGGGAGTTTTTTCATGGTAAATCCGCAGTATTTGTTAAAAACGTAAAGTGGATTTTCCTGGTATTAACGTTTCCGTTACCCGCTCTTTTAGTAGTGATTGGCCTGGTTAGTGATTTATCATACTTTTTCTATATGGCTTTTATCCTCCAATATATCGGACTATTAGCTGAGCGATGGTTTTTCTTTGCGCAGGCAAATCATCCACAGAACTTGTATTATCAGACAATATAATTTCAGCAACTTGTATTCTGATTTTCTATGAATGCCTACAACCACTCAGGCGTCCGTGGTAAACTTTTAGACATGAATATAGACAAGTCACTGGTCGATCCATTTGGACGAAAAATCGAATACGTGCGCTTATCAGTAACAGACAAGTGCGATTTGCGTTGTTTTTATTGCCTGCCAAAAGCTTTTAAGAATTTTAAAGAGCCTGAGCATTGGTTGACGTACGATGAAATTATCAGGGTTATAGCTGCTTTCAGCGATCTCGGTGTGAACCGTGTTCGTATTACTGGTGGTGAGCCGTTGGTACGCAAAAACCTACCGGAACTCGTTTCGCGCCTTCACCGAATTCCGGGTGTGAATGACCTTTCTCTTAGCACTAACGCTGTTCAATTAAGTAAACATGCAGAATCGCTAAAGCAGGCTGGGTTGTCTCGTCTCAACGTGAGTCTGGATAGTCTGGATCCCAAGCGTTTTAAGTCTATCACTGGCGGTAAACTTGAAAAGGTCTTGGCGGGTTTGCAAGCCGCAAAAATGGCAGGCTTTAAGCCGATCAAAATTAACATGGTTATGATGAACGGGATAAATGAAGACGAAGTTAATAATATGGTTCAATTTTGCATTGATCATGATTTTACACTTCGGTTTATTGAAACCATGCCGATAGGCGATACTGGTCGCAGTGCAACGGATCATTATATCAGTCTGGATGTAATTAAGAGTCGACTGGAAGAAAAATTCGACATGATGTCCGGTGTCATGCCGGGCGGCGGACCTGCAAAATATATGCAGGTTGCAGGGACTGATTTGCGTATCGGATTTATAACACCGATTTCACAGCATTTTTGCGAAAGTTGTAACAGGGTTAGGTTGTCGGTCGATGGTATCTTGTATTTATGTCTTGGACAAAATGATAAAGTTGAGTTAAGGCCATTACTTCGTAAAGGTATTGGTGATGATGAATTGCGAGATGTTATTTTGCATGCGATTTCGCTCAAACCTGAGCGCCACTTTTTCAACGATAAACCTGGGCAAGTTGTACGTTTTATGTCGATGACGGGTGGTTAGGAACGTGCACGCAATAACTTAACTGTTTTTTAGAATGATATTTCTGTGCATTGTTCTGCGCATAGCTCTGTGCAACTACACCGTGCTGGTGTTGGGTGGAAACAGTTTAAGTTTGCTTGGGTTAGCAATTATTTTCCGTTTGGGCAGCGTGCTTTTTATTGTATTGAGTACCTTTTGCGCCGTCGATCTATAAGTAGTTAATTTTCCGCCATATATAGATAGCAGTTTTGGGTTATTGTTAGGGTATGTTGAAAAAAATGTATCCCGGCTGCGTGAAAAAACAGATTGTGCATCCTTTGGCAGTACCCGCAAGCCTGCAAAAGACGATAGTATATGACTTTCATCGATACAACGCGTAGGAAAATAGTGATTGTATATCGAAATCAGGTAGTCTATTTCTGCTTGAGTAGGTGTTACTTTAGCCGGGTCGCCATTGTAAATTGTTTCTGTGGTGCCGATGAGTGTTTTATTTTTCCATGGCATGGAAAAGACCGCTCGTTTATCGCTTGGTGATTCCAGGTAATAGATACCTTGAGATTGATTCCTGTCAACCAAAATGTGTGTTCCTTGTACCAAATCGATAGGCGTTATTGGTGGCGTTGGCGTGATCGTTTGCAATGTTTGACTTACCCATGGACCTGAGGCATTCACCAGAAAACGCGAATCTGCTGTTAACTTCTGGTTATTAATGATTAAATTTAATTCGCAATTATTTTTCTCCAGTTTTGCATGCGTAAATTTTGCAGAACTTATTATGTCAGCACCGAGGCTTCTGGCGGAATGCATGACCGCGTTTGTTAGCGCTTGATCATCTGTTTGTGCATCCCAGTACTGAAAAACACAAATAAGCTCTTTGGTTGAAATCTTATCTGTGTTTTCCCAGCCTTGCGGAGAAATTTTTGAGAATAAAAAATTGTCTCTCAATTTTCCCAATAAGGCGTAAAGGCTAAGCCCTAAGCGAATTATTAATGCAGTGCGTTGTGAGTCTTTATATACGGGAATGTAAAATGGCACGAGTTTGACCAAATTTGGAGCCAAGCTAATAAGATTACTGCGCTCTTTCAGGCATTCTTTTACCAGTGAAAACTGAGCTGATTCCAGATATCGAAGGCCGCCGTGTATTAATTTGCTTGAACGGCTGGATGTGCCGCTACCTATTTCATTTTGTTCTAACAATAGAACGGAGTAGCCGGCCGCTGCAGCGGCTTGTGCGACGCCAGCGCCATGGATGCCACCGCCTATTATCGCAATATCATAAGTTTTGGATGTAAGCTTATGCATGTTTTCTTAATAGTGGGTTTTTAATTAATTCACCAATATTGTTTGTTTCGATTAAATCAGCGCCAAGGTGTGCAAACTCCAATATTAATTTGGGTTCGTTAATTTCATAAAGCGCCCATTTCCATGGGCCAGACCATAGGGAATGGGGTCTTTTAGGAAAACTGCTGTAGTCAGTAAAAAGATATTCAGGTGCTAAATTCCTTGCGGTGTGCTCATGATGGTGATCCCATGGTTCGAAAACCCAGCCTATTTGTTGTGCGCCAGATTCTCGCGCTATTTCTACGGCGTGTTTGTCAAATGAAATAATAACGCATTGGTTTTTTACCGGTGAAATGACATTAATAATTTTATTTATCAGGTCATCTTTATTGAATTGTTTCAGACTTGCTCTCTTGATCTCTATGAACGCAGTGATGTTGGGCCACGCGCCTATCAAGCTCACTATTTCTTCCAAGGTAGGAATAAAAGCGCTGTTAAATTTGTCTCCGAATTTTGCAGGCTCCCCTACTGGTATCTGGTGTAATTCTTTTGAGTGCATATCGAATATGGATTTGTCTATGCCAGCTGTTCTTTTAAGATTGCTGTCGTGTAATACCACTGGTACACCATCTTTACAAAACTGTATATCGAATTCAACATATAGCGCGCCGCTTTTTAGTGCTGTTTCTAGCGCAATATATGTATTTTCAGGATAATTTTTTGAGTAGCCTCGATGGGCAACTAGTCCGGGTACTTTCATAATAAGAGCAATGTTTTGTTAAAATGTAGTTATGTCGGTTTTTTTGCAAAACTAGCAAGTATTGATCGTAATTGAAGTTTAAAAATTTGTAGCGCCAGGTTTCCAATTTTTTGATTTGTCATGCTGGCGCGTTCTGCAGAAATATTTATTGGCCAGGTATGAGTCCCGCGAATGTTTTGTTTTTTATCTGTTAAACTTAATTTTAATTTGCCATTGGTAACATACTGGCTATCGATTAATTTATTGTAGTCATCAAGAGCAAGTGTTGCGTGCAATATAAAATCAGCAGATCTGGAAAAATCTACTGTTATTCCAGACTGCTTTAGTCCTTCTACTAGCGCTTGCTCAATTTTATTGGATTCGTCATTTGCGATACTTATATCTGGTTTAATACGAATTCGACTCAACAATTTCTTAAAGTCGTTATTTAGTTTGGAAATCTGCCAGACTTGTTGAACGGGTTGCCCGGTAGGGTAGATTTTACTGAGAACTTGTTGATATGCAAATCGCTCAATCTGTGTGTCTAGCGCCTGGTGAGCCAAAGCAATTTTTTCAAGTTTGTCGTTTGAAATTATGGTGCTGTTAATGATGCTTCGTGTGTTATCGTCCAATCTCGCTATTTTCTGATTTAGAGCAATGATAGTTTTGTTACGGGCCAGAATAGCAAAAACATGCTGATCCCCCGAAACAGGGTTTTCCCATGCATCAACGATGTGGATCGCTTTTAACAGTTCAGGTGTACTTGTGGTATATGTCCTGTCAGCTAATAGGGGCTCAATAGTTTCTTTATTAATGACAATTTTAAATTTTTCAGCGATATCTTCGCGGGCATGGTTTTTAGCTCTGCTGAGATATTTGTATTGTCCTCGTCCTGTGATATAGCGGTTGGATGAATAACGCGCGTTTTCGCCTGTTACCCAGTCAGGTTTTTTAATATCCCGTTGGTTAGCTGGTCCGCCAAAACAACCCCAGAGTAAAAAGACCAGCCCAAAGAGCGATACTATGGATACTATGCTGCGTAATCTCATTATTGTTTTCGCCTGCTAACTGAATTAATAATATCCTGGTACATTAGTGAGCTTATTAACTGTTATAGACAGTTTAGCGGGTTCTAACAAAAAGAATTGGACTAATTGTATAGGGGCTTGTTAATGGAGTATGGCGGCTAAAAAGCGAATTGGTCAAACCATACGGGATATCCGGCGGGATATAATGAAAGCAAACAAGCGTCCATGCATTTTGCGTTTCAATTAACAAAAATTAATTTTGGTTTTCAGCCTTTTCTTCCCAGAATTTAGCCAGTATTTGATTACGAGGTAGTCCAAACCAACCCTCTTTGTAGGCGGCGGAGAGATACTCTTGGGCAGCATAATAGCCGTTATTTGCTGACATTTTGTACCATCTCACCGCTTCTGCTTCATTCGCCGCGACACCCAGCCCGCCATGGTACATAAGCGCTATATTGAATTGTGCTATCGGATGTCCGGAGCTTGCTAACGGCCCCCACTTTGAAATTGCGGTATCGTAATTGCCTGATTCAGCGGCTAAAAATCCTTCGTTGTATTCATTTGCCGTTGCGGGCATTATGGCGCCGATAAAAAATATTATGCAGCATAACTTAATGATATTAATGCTATTTTTAACCATTTTATTTCTCCACTATCCCAGAAATAAGGTCCTGAAAAGTAAGGGCCTCAAAATATAAGCGAAATGCTATCGTTATTATTTAACATAATAAATTGACTCATGCCGTGAATAAAATCACGTTGTAAAGAAATGGGTAAATGTAATTACAGTGTGGAATTGTTTAGGTTATAATTTTTGTTTGTGTATTATAAATTAAGCTTGGCTTACAAAGTCTGGTTTATTTAAGATGTTTGTCGTATTAAAAGTTATGACAGCAGATATTAGTAACTTGTTGTTTTGTGGGTTTAAGGTTCAGGTGCTTGTTTGCTAAAGCTTGTTTGCTAAAGTAAGGGGCTTCTAACGGGGCTCTTCGGGAGGGCTTCTAGCTGAATAAGGTTTTCTAAATATAGGTTTCTTAACAATAACAATAATAGGAGAGTAACCTAGTAAACATAAGTTGAGTCGTTGAGATGGGAATGTAAAAAATGAGACAAAAAATAGAAGGTGCAGGGTCTAAATTAAGCAGTTACTTTTTCTCGACTGTTGCGCTATTTGCCGGGCTATCAGCTGTCATCGCAGGCATTGGAATTTTTTCACCCGTATTGGCGGCTACTACGGCGACTACGCCAAAATGGCTGCTTGAATTTGAAACAAAATGTGAGCGTGGGTCGATGTTTGATTGTCAGAACGCGGTACATACTTATTCTCTGGGTAAATATAAGCTCAACAAAGTAGAAAAAAACGAGGAAAAAGCGAATTATTATCTTCAGCGGGTTTTACAGATGGGGGAAGAGGGGTGTAATAACAATGCAAAGCTTGAAGATTGCCATCTTTTAGGGCTGATGTATTTTGAAGGCATGGCAATTAACCGCGATACAATAAAAGGAATGGAAATAGTAAGCTCGTCGTGTGAGGGCGGATATGAAGAAGCCTGCACTTGGCTTCATAATAAAGGTGTTAGGTGATTGATCAACTGACAGATATCCAATCACTAAGTAGAATACGTAAACAGGGTGCTTAAGCAGGACTCTCGGCAGGACATTGGAACCATCCTGCTTCTAATCCTACATTAGCCGAATTAAGTTGTTAAAGTTAAAAATGTCATGCAGATTTTTACTGCTTTGCCGCCCTGGCTTTTTCTGCATCTTCTTTGCTGTAGGCGGCACCAGACCAAAGCATGTCGTAAGCAATTTCTTCATTGCCATTTTCGCAAACTTCCAGGACTTGTTCGAATAAGGGCTGAAAGGTTTCACTACGGTGAGATGCTTCGTGATCATCAAACGAATTCCAGAAAGTAACAATCAGCGCTTCTTTACCTTTTAAAGAGCTGTCTATAGCCTGGCCGACGGTGCTGCCTTCATTTGATATTTGACCGCTATTTAAACAAACCAAACCGCCTATGAAACCGGTTGTGGAATGATAGGTTTTAACGTTTTCGCACAATAACGCAACCCGTTCTTCCAGATCTTCAACGGTATATTTCGGTTTTAATATGACGCGATTGACAGTAACCACTCCATTGTGGGGAAAGTTGGGAATTAATCCGCTCATGATAGAGTGATCTCCTAATTTGTTTATTAATTAAAATTACATATAAGAAAATTATAATATATTAAAATAATAAAGTAATTGTGTCAAGATACAATCATTATTGTTTAGCCGCGTTGGTCAAATTCCTAAGCAATTGAATAAACGGTATATAATATCGTTTTGTATATATTTATTATAATAAATAAGG
>JAADIM010000117.1 GCA_013151345.1 Gammaproteobacteria bacterium | reverse complement strand
TTATGGGAAATGAAATGAGAGGCTTTAGCTACTTTATCTGATAGGTATAGCATAGTGCATAACTGATTTTTCAGATGCGGGGACGTATTCCGGGCCATAAATTTCCAAATCAGGGCCAGATGTGTGACGCTTACCTGAGTTAAGTAGCCAACTTGAATATATATAATTAACAGTGTTATCTGTATGTTTTACATCTCCCCTATGGGTAAATTTTGCATAATTTGATGGAGGGATATCTATACTCACCATGTTTTCTGGCAGAAACTCAATTTCGCGAACCTCAATAGCTGCGTAATATTTGAGTTCATCTGTGTTATCTTTTATCTGCCGAACGACACCGTAACAAATACCCGTGACTGCATTCTGAATTTCACTTATTCGCTCCAAAAAACCAGCCCAAAGATCAGGTAACTTTTCACCAATATTGTTTTTCTCAGAATCAACACCGTAAAAGCGGGTCTGTAAACCAACCAGATGCATTATTTTTTGTGTATAAACTTCCGGTGTCAAAGAGATGTTCTGATTGATATGTCTCAAATATTCGGCATCGAATTCGATCTTTTTTAGAAACAAGCTTTTATTCCCCATCTTCCGGTATTCATTAGGTGTCAAATTGAAGGTAGCTTTAAAGGCCCGTGTAAAACTCTCCTGTGACTCATATCCAGCGGATACTGCAATATCAATAATTTTTAAGTTAGTAGTGAGAAGCTTATCTAGTGAATTCGCAAGTCTCCTGGATCGAATGTATGTTTTTAGCGTTTCATTAGTCAGTGCTTTGAATATTCGCTGAAAATGCCACTGACTAAGACCCGCCTCTTTAGCAACTTGTGACAATGTAATATCAAAATCCAGATTGGTTTCAATGTAATCAATGCCAATCTGGACTTGTTTTAGATAGTGCACCTTATTAGCTACTTTCCGGGAGTTTCAAAAAAACCGGTCATTGAAATCAGTTTTCCCTTTTCATTGTATTTACCGTAACTAATCCCTTCACCAAGAACAGTATTTTCTCCGTTCCTCATTAGCCACTTTGCTATGCTTTGATTGTTATGAGCAAGAAAATAGTTTGTAACAAAATAACCTCCAGGAATCTGTTTATGGAAATCAAGCATGTAGGCTGCAAGCTCATTCCATCCTATCACTTTGGCCAATGGGTCATTGTATTCGCATTTGCTATCGAGGCATGTTTCAAAGATTGCTCGCTTATCATCAGAAGACTCAACTTTCCAAGAAGAAGTATATGTTTCCCATGTTTTTTCGAAATTGTTGCTCATCTTGCTCTCCTATATATTAGAAGAGTATATTTTGCACTCAAGTAGCACTTTGTTTTTGACATTTTGTGCTTTTAGTTTAAGGAAAAATGCGTAGGGTTATGGGACACCGATATTCTTCACTGGAAACTTGGAGATTCCTTTTTTGGTATTGCTTGGAGTTCTTTAATGACACTCCTTGGTCCAGTGACTTCTATTTGCACAGGGAAAGACTCTCTCACTATTACGTTCTGGAGTATTCCTTTCTTTTCAAGCTCCCTAACCTTCTCTAAAACTGGATCTGGGTGCTCAGCACTTCCAAGTATATGTATGCTTATCGAGTCTTCACTTATTGCTGCCTTACTAACATCAGTAAAAGCACAACTAGCAATAGCCAGGAACAATAAATATGTCACAACAAATACATTTAATTTATTGGACACACTTAACTGGCTCGTGCGGAAATACACTCGTATTCTCCCATCTCAAGTTCACGGCAAATCTTTGGTCGTTTCTCGTAAATCATACAGTTCATGGTATTTCGATCCAAGGCAGAGCACCAGCCATCATCTAGTCGCGCCATAGTCCTCCCGCCCCACTTATCTATCTCAATAAAATTATCCGGCACGCCGGTATCGGTAATGAGCAACACTTCTAAACGGCAACAGCAGGCCTCGCAGTTTGCGCAGGTCACCCCGGGATCAGGCAGGGTGGTCGCTTCGATTGTCATAAATTATCTTTCATTCTTAGACGGTGACCCTAAATCTAATCGTACATTTATCACTCCTTAGCTTCCATTTCACCAGCCGAGCAACGTTTGCACTGCTGATTTTATACCAAAAATGGATGCTTTAAGAGGGAATAATCGCGATTGTTGGCCTTGTCCAGGCCCGGGTTTCGCCCTCTCTGGGAGTTACTTTTTCATTTTGGCAAAAGCGGCTGCCATTGCAGTAATAGGTTGTTCGGCTGTTGTATTATTTTGACCACGCTTTTTTTTCTGGCTCTGGTTCTGATTCTGGTTTTTAGTAATGCTCGATTTATGCTGCGTAGCTTTGTTAGCATCTTTCTCTACATGTCGCTCCACCTCGTCGTCCAGTCGCATACTTAAACCAATACGATTTCGTGCCGCATCCACTTGCATCACTTTTACTTTTACCACTTCACCGGTTTTAACCACTTCACGCGGATCTTTAATAAATTTATTAGTGATTGCTGAAATGTGCACCAGACCATCCTGGTGAACACCAATATCAACAAAAACACCAAAGTTGGTGACGTTGGTAATAACGCCTTCAAGAATCATTTCAGGTTTTAAATCCTTGATGGTTTCAACACCCTCTTTAAATTCAGCTGTTTTAAATTCAGGACGTGGGTCACGACCCGGTTTATCCAGCTCGCTAATAATGTCACGTACAGTAAATTCACCGAAATTGGCGTCGGTATAGTCATTGGCGGCCAATGTTTTAAGAAATTTACTGTCACCAATAATGCCGGTAATGGTTTTATTATTTTTCTTAATAATGTTTTCAACCACCGGGTAGGCTTCAGGATGTACTGCGGAAGCATCCAACGGGTTGTCACTATTTTGAATACGCAAAAAACCGGCCGCTTGTTCGAATGCTTTAGCGCCTAGTCGAGGGACGTTGAGTAATTGCTGGCGACTTTTAAAGGCACCATGTTGTTCACGGTATGCAACAATACTATTTGCCAGAGTATCGCTAAGGCCAGAAACTTTAGTGAGCAGCGGAGCCGAGGCGGTATTAATTTCTACACCGACCGCGTTTACACAGTCTTCAATAATGGTATCCAGTTTTCGTGCTAATTGATATTGATTTACATCATGTTGATATTGGCCAACACCGATGGCTTTGGGTTCTATTTTTACCAGCTCGGCTAACGGGTCTTGCAGGCGGCGGGCAATAGAAACAGCGCCACGTATGGATACATCCAGATCAGGAAATTCTTTTGCCGCCAGCTCCGAGGCAGAATAAACTGATGCACCAGCTTCACTGACCACTATACTGGTTAAACGTAACTTGGGATAACGCTGTATAAGCTCCTTTGCCAGCTTATCGGTTTCACGCGATGCAGTACCGTTACCAATACTGATTAAATCAACCTTATGCTGCTCGCACAATTTGGCTAAAATTACGACAGATTGATCCCATTGCCGCTTCGGTGCATGAGGATAAATCGTCGCGTGTTCCAGGTGCTTGCCGGTTTCGTCTAATACCACCACTTTCACACCGGTACGCAATCCCGGATCTAGCCCCATAGTGGCACGAGTGCCCGCAGGTGCAGCGAGCAACAAGTCGCGCAGGTTATCACCGAAGACACGAATCGCTTCTACCTCTGCGCTGTCACGCAACTTTATATACAGTTCGGTTTCTAATTGCGTCGAAACTTTTACTCGCCAGCCACGGCGCGCACTTTCCAGTAACCAGTTGTCAGCGGCTCGACCCTGCGCAGTGAAATTAAAATGATTGGCGACCATCGAATCGCAAATACCCATATCAGTAAATTTTTCCAGATCATCCTGGCCTTTAATAAAGAGTTTTAAGCGTAACACCGCTTCGCCACGACCACGAAACAAAGCCAATCCCCGGTGTGATGGGATTTTTTTTAATTCTTCCGTGTATTCAAAATAATCTTTAAATTTACTGCCGCTGTTTTCCTGACCTTCTACCACCGTTGAAACAAGCTGTGCATTACTCCAAACATAGTCGCGCAACTTGCCGACCAAATCAGCCTGTTCAGCAACACGTTCCAGAAAAATATTACGCGCACCTTCTAACACCGAACTCTCGTCAGCAAAACCGGCTTCTTCGTTAAAATAATCTTTAGCTAACACTTCCGGTGATAGCTCAGGGTTTTCAAGTAATGAATCAAGCAGAGGCTCAATGCCTGCTTCACGGGCAATTTGTGCTTTAGTGCGTCGCTTGGGTTTATAAGGTGCGTAAAGATCTTCCAATCGCGTTTTAGTATCCGCTTCCATCAGTGACAGTTTTAACTCGTCGGTGAGTTTGCCCTGTTCTTCAACCGATTTAATAATCGCAGTACGGCGATCTTCCATGTCACGCAAATAAATCAGTCGCTCTTCTAAATTACGCAACTGGGTATCATCAAGCCCCATAGTCACTTCTTTACGATAGCGAGCAATAAATGGAACCGTGGCGCCTTCATCAAGCAAATTGATGGCAGCGTTAACTTGTGCAATTGTTGCGCTAATGTCTTCTGCAATGCGACTAGTAATACGTTGTGCGATATTCATAAATGCGATACGACTTAAGGTTTAAAAGTAAAGGGGGTAGAAATAACCAGCTGAAAATAAGCAGCTAGCAAAGTGTAAGTGTAAGTGTAAGTGTAAACAAAAGTAGAAACAGAGGACAGTCTTGTATGTAGATGCAAGCCATCAAATTGAGGTGAATATTTGTGCATTACTTTAATTTAACTTTAATTTAAGCATTATTTGATATAAGACGTATAATTTTTTTATTTTATGTTTATTATAAATCTTTTCAAAAAAACCACGCCTCAAAAGAGGTCATACAGGTTTGCACCTCGGTTTAATGCTTGAACGGTGGCCATGGACGTAGTGAAACGAGCAGCATTAATTGGACGGGGCAGACTGGAGCAATATTGTGTAGTGCTTTCTGACCCTCACGAACACCGCGCTTCGAATGCGCTTTAACGGCGCAAATACAAATGAAAGTATATCCTAAATATTTCTCACCCTCTTTTTTACCATGACAAACATAAATTTTAATAAAATTAATAATTAGAAAGTTTAATATAAAAAACTCCAATATTTCCTCTTCCCCCAAAAAACAAAAATAAATAATTAACGTAATGGAGTATAGTTGTAATGAATAAAAAAATGTTTCTTTGTCTGGTAGCCGCGTTGTTATCCTTGATTAGCATGAATGCTGCTGCAGCCCCCCCAAGCCTCGAATCAATACAGAGGTCAATGGACACAATTTGGGTAGTCACCGCAGGCGCACTTGTATTTTTTATGCAAGCGGGATTTGCCTTACTTGAAGGTGGCATGGTTAGATCAAAGAATACGGTTAATGTCGTTATGAAAAATTACACTGACATGTGCTTTGGCGCACTCGTATTTTGGATGTTTGGTTATGGTCTGATGTTTGGTGCCAATCCTTCTGGTTGGATTGGCACAGATCACTTCTTTTTGGGTGGAGAAGAAACAAATCCAAAAGAATTTACCATGTTATTCTTTCAAACAATGTTCGCTGCTACTGCTGCCACGATAGTAAGTGGCGCCCTGGCGGAGAGGGCACGTTTTTCTGCCTATGTTGTAGTCTCAATTTTTATAACGACATTTGTCTACGCTATTTATGGAAGCTGGGTATGGGGCAGCCTATACGAAGGAAGTGGCTGGTTGAGAGAAATGGGGTTTATAGATTTTGCCGGCTCAACGGTGGTCCATTCAGTAGGCGGGTGGTGTGCATTGGCAGGCATCATTGTGCTTGGTCCTCGTTTGGGAAAATACGATCCTGATACGGGTAAACCAAGAGATATTCCGGGTCATAATTTGCCTATGGTCGCATTAGGTGGATTTATTTTATGGTTAGGCTGGTTTGGTTTTAATGGCGGAAGCACACTTAGCGCAAGTGTTGATATTGGCAAGATCATACTTAACACGCATCTTTCTGCATCAGCAGGCGTAGCAGGCAGTATCATGCTGTTATTAATGCTGGGTAAACCAGTATTAATGACGAATACCATTAACGCAGGGCTTGCCGGTCTAGTAGGCATTACCGCGGGCTGCGCAGTGATGGATCCAATGTACGCGGTCATTACCGGTCTTATTTCAGGCATGGTTTTAGTTGTTAGTACACAATTTATGGAAGCCATGAGATGGGATGACCCAGTCGGCGCAGTGTCCGTTCATGGCACATGTGGTGCCTGGGGCACTTTAGCCGCTGGAATATTTAACAGCGAAAATCTCTTTGATATAGACCAGATATTGGTACAGTTAACAGGTATCGGCGCAGCTTTTATCTGGACCTTCTTTGTTGCATTAATTCTATTCAAAATAATTGATAAAATTATGGGGTTACGCGCTATTACTATCGATCAGCAGCGTGGCTTGGATTATACAGAACACTACGAACTGGGTTACCCGGAATTTCAGCAGGACGCATTGCATAAAAGAAAGGAATGACCAAATAATGAATACCAAAAATATTATTGATATTTCTAAGAAGCGAGCAAATATTCACTCTGCATTGAAAGATATTACGCCAAAAGAAACGAATACCAAAAATATTATTGATGGACCTAAAAGACGGGCAATTGTTTACTCTGCATTGAAAGATATTTTACCAAAAAAATCGTGTATAGAGGCATTATGGATTTTGGAAAATAAATTTCCTGTCGCAGCTTCATTTTCTATACTCGCATATCTTGATGAGTTAATTGAGGTCATAGATATTGGGGATAATCGCTCTACGCTTAATATCACATTGACCAAATTACTCTATGGCCCAGCCCCAACCGGTGCTGACCCATGGGAGGAAATGCAATCATATGGAAGCGCATCTCCAAAGGCCCCTTCATCATCAAGAATGGTTTCCTCTGTTTCTGTTGGGCAGTCTGACGCGACTAACGAAATGGTTGTATTCAGGGCGATGTTGACTGGATTGTGCCGTGGCATTCACAGGGCAGGCCCTAATAAAGAAAAAAAGATGTATGACTATCTGGTTGACAAAATAGCTTCGATGGATATTGGAAAAGCCAATTCAGCTAATTTGCATTTATGGTGTAAACATGCGGGGAAACAGGATATAGAAAATATAACACCAGAGAGCGCGATGGCGAAAATTATTCATGAAATCTATCTCTGGTCATGTACTTATCTGGGTCCTACTCAAGCGGATAAACTCTTTTCTAGCGTAGTGAAAGAAACTGAAAGCCTCCAGGAAGCAGATTCCTTCTCACCAAGAAATCTACTCTAGAGCCAATTTATACGGCACCGCTCAAATAACAGCTGTTAAAGCACACACATTCTAATATTAGAAACAATTGTGCTCTGACACGAATGGCACCACTTCCCTCCTCGCCTTATGGCTAGAAAATTAAGGCCTCAAATAAGCGTAACCTTGTTCCTGTAACTCCAGAATACGTTGCGCACCGGATTTAACAACGCCAACCCCTTCCGTTAATTGAGGTTTCTTACCGGTTTTCTTTTCCATTTTTGCCATAGTATTGCCACAAGCGCTGAATGTGATGTTTTGCAGTGCCAGGCTTTTAACACGTTCGGCTACCTTACTTTTTTTGGTCATTATACCCAGGCCCGGACCATAAGCGACAATTTCTATGTCCACATCATCCAATCCATACTCTTTTTGCAGATTAACAGCATTGTTCAAGGCTAGTTTTTGTGTCATAGGATCATTGCTGCTAACCTGAATAACCAGCTTGTGTTTGGCTTCACTAGCAGTTGCATTTCCCACCATCCCTAACAATACAACACCGAAAACAGCCGCCAAAAATGAATTTAAAATCACTTTATTACCAAACATAAAATTTCTCTCCTAACAGTAAATAAAATATATAGAACATAAATATTGATCTAATTTTCAATAATTTTCCAGTAGTAATGAACTAATGCTTCAATTAACCCGCCTTATACCCCAGTAGCAAAAGGCCTGTTAATTATTATAGTGTATACTGCGATATGCTTCCTGTATCTGCCGCTCACCGCACAGAACACACCAGTGCCTATAAAATAATAGACGATTTTATGGATTAATCGCGCTTTTTTGACACCAAAAAGGAGAAGTTAAAATTATCAAGCAATAAACAATTTTCTTTATTTCTTAAACGCTTCTTTTTAGCATCAAAAGGGGGTGTTTAAGCCGTGATTTGAGTAGTTTTTTTATATTTTTTTGAACGTGGCTTGGCCTACCCCTTGCATATTCTCTGTATGGGCGAGCCGCTACAATGATTCAAAATGTAACTTCCAGACCTATATTTACGATGATGCTTCTCGCCACAGTGCCGTCTACAGAAGTTAAATCATTTTTTTCTATTTCAACATCTTCAAGGCCATAAGCGATATCGAGGTTAAATGACTTAAACAGTGTTAACCCCGTTGTTATGTAACTCAGTTTGTTGCCAGCAAGATTGGCGCGGTAACCAACACGAAAACCCGGCCGCAAAAAACTATCCGTGGCGTAAGCAGCGCTGACCGTCGCCCATTGGTATTCCTGTCCAATTGGGTCGTTGATAGCATTTGCATCCACCGCAACCCCGAATACCCAGTTTTGGTTTGAAGAAAAAAGCGCCCCTTCTAAGCGTACTTGTGGCTTCATTTCATATTTATCATTTTTTGCAGTTCCTCAAGTATAACTGGATCTGTAAATACGCTTGTATCTACTGCATTAAAATCAAAGCTAGGTTTATTTATATTTTTTAGTGTTGCACCACCACGATAATGCTCACTAACCCAGAGTACGCCAAGATCGACACCAAACCCCGTGCTATCGATGAGGTCGCTATCTTTATTGTTATCAAATATGCTTTTTAACGACTCATTGGTTGAGCTGTCGATAAGTTGCGCAGCGCGTGTTAACTCAACTTTATAGAAATTTGTGCGTATACCAGCGAATAATTGACCCTCATTAGATTGCCACTTAGATAAACTATAACCTAATGACAATTCTGTAACGCTTGTACCTTTTACAACTACAGCTGTATCGCTTGAGATAACATCCCCCAATCTCAATTCAGCACCGCCTTCAGCTGCCTGCACTTGCAAAAAAATAGCTGTTGTTGGAAAAAGTTGCCCGATATCATCTGATAAAAAAGAAGCTAATGCTACATTACTTTTATTGACATCAAAAACAAAACTCCCAGAGAATGCTTCATGTGACACTATCAAGGGCATAGTAGGAGCGTGTAATGACGCAAACGCTTTGAAATAGCCGTCCTTTTGGAGATTACCCATAAAGGTATTTATATCCGCGATTATTGCATTCACATCTGCAAGAACATTGGCTACGTTTTGCGACGCCGATAAATTGGTATTAACTGGCCTTATATTTAGTTGTGGGTTATCTCCGCTTATTCCGTTGGTGAAAAATTTAATGGTGTTATCTACTTCGGTTACTAGGTTCACAACATCCCCAATTTCATAACCTACGCCAACTGAACTCAACACACCAAACCGAATGTGACCATTATTTATGGTAAACACCGCTGCGCCAGCGGCCGGATTTGTAATATCAGACATTATGTTTTGACTGTTACTTATTTGTGCCATAGCTAAGGTTGGGTCCGGATGGATGATGCAATGGCGTTGCAAAAGTGGGCGTGCATATACCCGTAGCGTTTGAGATTTAGGTGTTAAGAGTGTGCCCACTTCATTTCATGGCAAGGCGACATGACGAGTAATAGCGGGACTATTGCGAGGAATGTCAACGCCGCCAGGGAATGAAGTGGGTACGCTATTGACACCTAAATCTCAAGCGCTACGGGTATATAATGAGCACAATGATCAAGCTGATTAGTTTTTTCATTTATTTCTTTGTTAAATCTGCGGGGAATTCTGGATATGGCGATCTTTCTTACCCTGGCGTTTTCCCAGCCGCTTCAATGCGAACATATTAAGAAACAGAGAGGTACCCAGAGGACCGGGACTCTCATTTCCCACCAAAAAGAAAAGTGCTAGACATTACATTTTACATCAACTCTACTTTAAGTCACCTGTAAGTCGTTTGCCTGCATAAATACTTAATTCACTGTTCGCTAAGGAAAAAACAATGATCAGGCCATTTGGAATAGAATTTTAGGCGCGATTTATCAATAACAACCTGCGGCGATGCAAAAAATAATATTTTTAAAGATAATCGGGATCGGCAAACATTTTTGGCATATTTTTCCGCATAATTGAATAACAGCATTAGCCTTGCCATGCCTCCTGCTTGATCCAATTACTTATTCAATTGAACCTAAATAAATCAGTTGAAGCTTCCGCTCCTGCTCACGCCCCTTGCCTACGTCCTGTAGGCAAATCGTAGCGAGGGTGCTGAAGATAGCGTGTTTTTCCATTTTTTAAGGCGATCACGTAGTCACTCTACGGGGGAGTCTTAAAAAATGGAAAAACGCGTTAGACTCAGTGCGTTAGGCACCCACAGTAGATTCAACTGATTTATTTAGGTTGACGTTCCCTGCAGCCAAGAAAAGGCATTCGGCGTGTTTGCGGAGGCTAATTTTTAGGGCCTTACATTTTACAATTTGTGAAATGTAAGGCCTACCCTATTTTTTAACCTAATTACAAAACCAAAAAGGAGGAAATAATATTGGAAACTGCTGGAATCCCATCGCAGCTTTCGTTGGCGGCGTAAGCTGATCCACCAGATACCCACCCGGTTAGGGAACCATACCCCATCACTTTCAGGCCCTTAAGTTATTAGGTTACGGTGTCTCCCACATTTCGGTTTAATACCTCTGTACGGGTGCTTTCCGCAATCGCGGCACATTCAGCAACGAGCTTTCCAGGAACGCCAAGCTCTACAAGCGTTGATCCCAGATGTTCAATGATAGCGTCAAAATGTTCGTCATTAAGACCCCTTTCTGCAACTAGGCGTGCATGGCCTTCGCGCACATTTTTTCCTGTGTAGTTGTTTGGGCCACCAAAGACAAAGGTTAAAAAATCTTTTTGTTTTTTTGCCTGATCTTCAAGATCGACCCCCCTGAAGAATCGGTTAACCCGATCGTCATCCAGGACCTTTTGATAAAATATATAGACGGCGACATCAACGGCTGCTTCGCCACCAATTTTTTCAAATAATGATTCAGACATAATGCTCCCCTTTTTACCGTACCAATTGCCTGGTTTCTAATGAATTAACGTGACGGGTTATTATAAAAAATAGTTTCATTTACACAACTACTTTTTTACATTTAGAAACATTGCAGGATAATTGCGCAGAGAAAAATATTTTCTGTTATTAACAACAATTGTTCTCTGACACCGCTTTTTTATTGAGGACGACGAATTTGTTTGGGCTATTGACTAAGGTGGGTTTACTGGGATCCCGATGCCGCTGCTTTCATTTCGTATAATATGGCTACTACATTATTTTCTTACAGGGTATTGGTAATGTTCGCTGGTGTTATAGTCACGGGTCCACCACTACCATTATTATCAACCCCAACTCCGCCTACATCCCAAGGATAGATTTGCGGTGGAAATAACAGGCTCCCCAGGGTGGTATTAAAATCGTTGACTTCATTGGCTTTCAAACCCACGTCAGAAATAGTGTAAAGATAAACACTTGGCCCACTCGTCATAACGACCGATCTCCTTGGTGTTGCCCAATCCCCATAATAACCAGAGCTACAGTAGCCAATGAGTGGATCGATAACGGTATTATCCACACAATAATATTGTTCCGCTAAATCAGCATGATCAACCCGCCCAAGCTCCTCAAAGCCGTTGTCTAGCGTAACCTTAAAAGCAATAACACCGCTAAAGGGCGAAATCGAACTGGCATTAGGCGATATTTGAATGGGCATCGCCAGCAAATTTTCGGGCTCATAATAAGTAAATGCATGGTGGTCATATTGCGCCGCACTCCAACTATAGCCTTGCGGTAAGTCAGGTGTATATTTGTGAATAACTTTGGGTTTACTTAAATCCGAGACATCAATCAATTGTAATTGCACATCATTACCTAGACCAACATCACCTGCGCCACCCTCTCGTCCGACAGTCAATAGATGATTGTCACCGTATGGATGAAGATAGCTACTAAAACCTGGAATCTTGAGTTCCCCTTTCAGCAACGGATTATTTGGGTCAGATAAATCAAAGGTAAACAAGGGGTCAACATTACGAAAAGTAACAATAAAACCGCGATCAGCCAAAAATCTCACCCCGCGAATCGTTTCTCCGACCGCTATATCACGTATTTCACTAATTGTGTTCATTTTGCCGTTATTGTCATCTTTTAGTAGGGTCAGGTGGTTTTTAAATATTGGTTGCCAAAATCCCATTGTGGAGTCATCTATTTTCTCATAAACGGTTTGCGTAGTAGCCACTCGCAAAACGTCATTATGCTCGCTAAAATTAAAAGCGCTATTGGCATAACCATCTACCGAACCCGTTGCTAAATATTGGGGTTTGTTTTCGGATATGGAGAATTTATGAATTGCGGTTTGGTCGATATTGGCTTGGTCCCAAAACCAGTTGTTACTGCTCTCAGCCATGTAAAGATGTGTAGAACTCACATAGGTAAGCCAGGAATTATTCACCGCAGCCGAAGCTGCGACATTGCTACCATCCGTGTTCATGCTGGTAACCACTTGCATACCCAGATTAGCTTCGATTTTAGGAAAATAAACATCAGTACACTGTAAAAACTGTGGAATTTCCGTTTGATTACTGGCATCACCTCTTTTTGCACCAGGTAAAAAAGCTGCAATATCTGTTGCCGCAACGACGCTCTGAATTTTT
>JAADIM010000126.1 GCA_013151345.1 Gammaproteobacteria bacterium | reverse complement strand
TTAACTTATGAACGAGGTTTTTAGATAACAACCAATTTTACATATTGAGGTGAGTTGTGACTATCAAAAAAATATCTGCTGAGGATGCAAAAAAAATTAAAGGGAAAACGGACTGGAACCAGGTGGATGAATTAACTGATGAAGAAATAGAAAAAGCCGCGAAAGATGATCCAGATTCAGCCTTACCGACAGGTGAAGAATTGAAGAAGTTTAAGAGTATTAAATCAGAAAAAAAGGAGAAGTAGAACTATGGCTATAAGAAAAGTAAAGGCTTCTGAAGCAAAGAAGTTACGAGGTGCTACCATATGGAATAAAGTCAAGTCTATGACCGATGCTGAAATTAGAATTGCTGCAAAATCAGATCCAAATGCACGTGAGTTTCGTCAAGATGAATTGATGCAATTTAGACGTGAACGTAAAAAATAGCTTTGGCATGTCAAGAATCTAGGGGACGCCGAGGACTTAAGGGCTTAAGAAAACATTGTAGATAAATTATTTTCTCAGTTTCGTTAAGTCCTTAAGTCCTCGGTGTCCCCTGGAATTCCTTTCATCGCTTTAAATGTGACAAAGTAGAATTAGAGAATAGAAATAAAATCCACCATCATTCACGAAATAAATAATTACAGAGTGCTTGCCAAACATGATTAGAGTAATACTATTTATTAACTTGCTTACATTGTCAGGAATCGCAAATGCTTTTACATTGGAGTTCACTGAAGCAGAAGTACAAGAAAAAATTTCAGCCATGATGCCGTTAGAACGGAAGAAATTATTTTTAACCATGATAATCAGAGATCCAATTGTCAAATTTCTTAAAAATCCTGATAAAGTCAGTGTTATGGCAAATATAGAAGCAAGTGTCCCCGGTGGAATGACGGGGACGGGAAATGTAAATATTGTGGGGTCGTTGAGTTACAACAAAGAGGAAGGCAGTTTTTATTTAAAAGACCCTATAATAAATGAAATGCATATTGATAAAATCCAGAATAAATATCAATCTACCATAAAAGATTTAGCTCAAAAGGTGGTTGTTAACGTTATGTCTACTCGATCGGTTTACAAATTACGCGACGACAACGTAAAGCATAAGTTGGCGAAATCGACATTAAATTCAATATCAGTGAGCAATCAAAAATTAATAGTTGAATTCAATCTGTTTTAAATCGACTATTTAAAATCGAATGGGCCATCTAATAATAGATATAGTCTTATAATCGATATGGTACTTACTCTATTTTTGTCCTCGCGATTTTGTCTATTAATATTATTTACTTCAATATGTTAGCTTAACTTTGCTAGCATCCCCAGGTTGCCGGAAGACACTTAGTTACCATTGCGTGCATTTGCTAAGAATGGCCTTCAGTGCTGCATTCAATTTCGGAAATAATCGTTAAGTAGACACCACAGAGTCTACTATCCCCATGAAACCAGCGGTTAACGCTTGAAACTCAAGTCTTTTCTCTATTTTGCCGCTAAAAGAGGTGCGGCATGGAATTTGCTGTGTTTCATATTTGTTCAATAACATAACGTGTATCACCACTTTAGTTAACCTAGCACTTAGATAACCTAGTTTAAGCAGTTGGTGGCGCATTTTTGGAAAGTGTAACTAACCAAGGGTAACGGCCCTCGTGATCATTCAGCAAGTCAATTTGTTTCAACCTATTTTCCGCAAGGAGCGGAAGCTGTTGTCTTTTCGCGTTCTGCTTCAAGGCAGCGGGGCTGTATTGTTGTTATTAGTACTGATGTTCGGTTGGAGCCAGGCGCAGACCTGGCAAATAAAGGCTAATCTCGCATCTATAAAGAATCAGTTCGAGCATCAAAACGCAAAATTTGCTGTGTTAGATAGAAACTTGGCCGCCATGAATGTAGACACCGCGCCCCAAAAAGAACTAGCGAAACTGGAACAGGAACTGGTTGCGTTGCAGAAGGTCGTGGATGCGCTGACCCAAGTGCGTAAATCCTATACTCGCGGTGTATCCGGATACATGGAAAGCTTTTCCCGTCAGGCGCCGAAAGGCGTTTGGTTAACGGGTTTTTCTGTTAAGGCTGGTGGTGACGAGGTTGTTATTCGTGGCAGTTCATTAAAACCGGCATTGGTGCCGCTTTTTATTCAACAGTTATCCGTTGAGCCCACTTTATCGGGTACTCATTTTGGTTTATTACAGATTCAGCGTGAACAATCTCAAACCCGTTATGTGGATTTCACTGTGTACACAGGCAATGAGCCTCCCGAAGAGGTGGCGCAATGAAAGATCGTATAAGTCAGTGGGAAGAACGCTACGAGGCATTTTCGTTACGTGAGCGCGGACTGATATTTGCAGCAGTTGTTGTGCTGATGTCTCTCGCTTGGGACGCCATGGTATTAAGCCCCCAGGAGGTGAAGCAAAAAAATATTGTAAGCGAGATGCTTAGCGTGAATCAACAACTCGAGGGAATCAGCACCCAGGTTAATGTCATAACAAAGAAATTGCGCGGCGGCGAGACACAGCGTGTGCAGATGCGTATCGATGAACTTCAGGGATTGTTATCAGATCTTAAACACAAGCAACAAAGGTTAGCCATTGAGTTTATTCAACCCGAGCAAATGGCAACAGTGTTACGTGACATGTTGAGCAATGAAACAAAATTAACGTTAATACGATTGGAAAGTTTGGGCGTGGAGCCCTTGTTTCCTTCACAGGAGATATCTCCATCAGAAAATACACAAGAAAAACGCCCCAACATATATAAGCATGGAATGCGCGTGGAGTTAGAAGGTGACTTTAACAGCACCTTGAATTATTTGCAGGCGTTGGAATCCATGCCATGGCGATTTTATTGGGACAACGTGGAATACCAAGTGCTTGATTATCCCGTGGCACGCGTGGTGATTACGGTACACACACTGAGTCTTGATGAGGGATGGATTGGTGTTTAGACAAGTAATGCTCATTGGGATTCTAATGTTCGCGCAGGTTTTGCCAACACTAGCAGCAATTGATGACCCAACAAGGCCGCCTGGATTGAATTCAGTACCTGCACGCCCGGCAAGTATGGTGAAGAAAGGGCCACGGTGGGTGTTAAGTTCTACATTAGTATCACCAGAGCGCAGAGCAGCAGTGATTAATGATCGCGTTGTTGTTTTAGGTGATCGCGTTGCTGGTGCCACTGTCGTTAAGATAGAGCCATCCACAGTGCATCTGCGATCTGGTGGCAATGATGTAACGTTGGTATTGCTGAAAAAGAATGTAAAAACGCTGTCAAGACAGCCGATACAGCAGTAAAGGAAATAGTAATGAGAAAGTACAAGTTAAATTATACGCAACGAGGCCGGGTACCGGCGGGTGCATTGTTTAGTCGATGGCTTAGTACGTCGCTTAGTAAATGGCTTAGTACATTGCTCAGTGCAGTGCTATTGACATCCTGCCAAGGCATGCCACCTAGAGGCGCTTCGGTTGCAGATAATATCAAGACAAGCCTGGAAGAAAGTGAACGACAGTCTTCCTCTGTTACCAACAAACCGCTCACTACACCACCCGAAGTCGCTGCTGCTTTATTGCCGCCATTAAATGTAGAATTTTCGGGTGTGGGTCAAGCACCAGTAGAGAGACGATTTGATATCACAGTAAATAGCGCCCCTGCACGGTCTTTCTTCATGAGCTTGGTTAAAGATACACCCTACAATATGGTGGCCCACCCATCAGTGAAGGGCAATATAACTCTAGACTTAAAAAATGTCACGATCGCTGAAGTGATGGAGACCGTACGAAATGTATATGGTTACGAATATCGCCTTATTGCAAGCGGTTTTGAAGTACTACCAGCGAAGTTGCAATCTAAAATTTTCACATTAGATTACTTAAATGTGAAACGCTCTGGCATGTCACGTGTTCGAGTCAGCTCCGGGCAAATGACTGGTGTCAAGAATGATAGCGATAACGGTGATGAAAAAAGTAGTGCACAAGGCAGGGAAAGTGTTTATGGCAGCCAAGTTAATACTCAATCTGAATCAGATTTTTGGCAAGAATTAAGGGTTTCTCTCAGCGCCATCGTCGGAGGAGACGAAGGGCGACAGGTCGTTATCAATTCTCATTCAGGTATTCTTGTGGTGCGCGCAATGCCAGCAGAATTACGCGCCGTTGAAGAGTACCTTGAGGTGACTCAAAATGTTATTCAACGTCAAGTCATTCTCGAGGCAAAAATTCTTGAAGTAGAACTAAGCGATGGTTTCCAGTCAGGTATTAATTGGTCTGCTATCGGATCAAATAGCAGCAACGGCGATTCGATAGTGGGCGGCCAGTTTGGTGGTTCATCGATTTTTCAGACAGGTGAGAGCGTGCTTGTCGGTCAAACGGACGCTTTAAATATTAACAATATTGCAGGAATACGCTCAGATATGGCGTCAGCCTTTGGTGGCATGTTTGCACTAAGCCTGAATATCGGTGAATTCTCTGGGTTTGTAGAATTCCTGGAAACGCAAGGCGATGTGCATGTACTTTCTAGTCCGCGGATCTCTACAGTAAATAATCAGAAAGCGGTTATAAAAGTTGGTACTGACGAATTTTTTGTTACCGATGTGAACTCCAGGACGAATAACGCCTCATCATCGTCGGTTGCCACGCAATCTGTTGATGTTGAGTTAACGCCTTTCTTTTCGGGTGTGGCGTTAGATGTTATTCCACAAATCAGCAGCGACGGTATTGTCACCCTGCATATCCACCCCTCAGTGAATGAAGTGGTTGAGAAAATAAAACAAATTAATGTCACAACAACCAGTCAATTTACGATTCCATTAGCGCAAAGCACCATTCGTGAATCCGACAGTATAGTGCGTGCCCGCAGTGGTCAGGTTGTTGTCATCGGTGGATTGATGCAAAATAAAACGACATATAGTACATCCTCTGTGCCGCTGTTGGGTGATCTGCCCTTTGTAGGTGCATTATTCAAACATAAAAAACAAGTCACCCGTAAGAGCGAACTGGTCATACTGTTGCGCCCAATTGTGGTGGACAACGACAAGGTATGGTCGGATGAATTGCGTCGTGCAACAGGGGCAATCGATGATTTAACCCAGCTAAGTCAACAATTCAAGCAGCAGCCTGAAAAGGAAGCTGAAGCGTCCGAATAATAATAAACAGTAAGCAGGAATCGAAAGAGGCACTATGTATTTAGAACATTTTAATATGCAGAAAATGCCTTTTTCTATTACGCCAGATACGAGTTTTTTTTATAACTACGGTAGTTATCAGGAAGCGTTAAATGTGCTGTTGGTGGCATTGCGCAGTGGCGAGGGCTTTATAAAAATTACAGGTGAAGTTGGCACTGGAAAAACGTTACTTTGTCGAAAAGTGCTAAATTCCCTGGATGATAAGTTTTTCACCGCCTACTTAACTAACCCTTGTTTGACGCCTGCAGGACTGCGCATGGCGCTGGCAGATGAGCTGGGTATTCAGTATGTGCGTAATATTGGCCAACATCGTATGCTTAAGCAAATCACAGATCGTTTAATCGAACTAAATACACAAGGCAAGCAGGTCGTTTTGTTGTTGGATGAGGCACAAGCCTTGCCGGACGACAGTATGGAGGCCTTGCGCTTGCTGACCAACCTTGAAACCGAAAAGAGTAAATTATTGCAGGTCGTTCTGTTTGGTCAGCCTGAATTAGATGAGCGATTGTCACAAACGAAATTACGACAACTTCGTCAGCGGGTCACGTTTTCCTATCAGTTGAACTCAATTGATAAAGGAGGCCTTGCGGGATATTTATCGCACCGACTGTTGGTCGCTGGCTATCATGGTAAACCGTTGTTTACAGTAGATGCATTAGATGCCCTGTATCGAGTGAGTCATGGTGTGCCGAGGTTGATAAACATACTGGCACATAAAACGTTGATGATTGCTTATGGCCGTGGGTCATCCAATATTTGTCACGAGCATATTCGCTTGGCAGCTGAAGATACGGAAGGTGCTGTGGTAAAAGTAAAACCTTCAGCTTTATCTCGAGTAGGTATTGCTTTGGCTGCCATGAGCGCAGCGGCGGTCGCTGCCTTTCAAGTTGGCGGTATTGGTCGATGAGTGTTATCAATCAAATGTTACAGGATCTTGAGCAGCGTCGAAACGCGACCGTAATAGAATCCCCTTTAGGCGGGTTGAGTGCAAGTGGTAGCGTGTTATATTCAAGCCAGCCAATAAATTATATATTGTTGGGTGCGATGTTAGTGCTGGTCGTGATTGCGGCTTTTTTATTTGGCGCTCAAGGTGCTAACGTGGCATATCAAGAAACGACCCTGTCCCAATTCCCATCGACGATTGTTCCGAAAATAATTGAAGTGCCGAGCATCAAGAATAAACCAGTTAAGGTAGTCGTGGCAAGTAACCCGGATTCCATGCAGTCGGTCAAAACTCAATTAGCGAATAATTTAACAAATAACAAAGTTGATCCGAGTGCTTCAACTGCTACGCTTGCGAAAACCGCACTTTCAACAACTGAGAAGTCATCTGCAGTTAAAAAACCAACTCAAACAGAACCTGTAAAGTCACAGATTCCGCAAGCAGAAGATGCTAAGCAGAAAAGTGATAAACATTACGCATTATCTACGCTGGATCTGAATGTCGAGAAAGTAGCAGAAAACAAAATAGTAGAAACAGCCGACACAATAACAACGCCTACAGTGATGGAAAAACGTATACGTCCTTTATCTGATGCCCAGCAAGCCCAGCAGCATTTCCAGGAATCGGTATTACAACTTGGTCGTGGCCAACAAGACAAGGCGCGCAGTACTTTAGATAAAGCACTGTTAGTGGATCCATCGCATATCCGAGCGCGAGAAACTTTAGCTGCGTTGTTATTAAATACGGGGCGTATTAGTGAAGCCAGCGCTACGTTGCGAGATGGTTTGCGTATAACGCCCAACGCAGCGAGCTTGGCAAAATTTTATGCTCGTATACTTGTAGACCAAGGCGACATTGAACGATCTATCACAGTACTAGAACGCGCAATGCCTTTAGTGTCAAATGACCCGGAATACCATGCCTTACTGGCGGCATTTTATTCGCGTATCGGCAAGCATGGTCAAGCCGCGCAGGTTTACCAAAAAGTATTACATGTACGCCCAGGTGTCCCCCAGTGGTGGATGGGCCTGGGCTTATCGTTAGAGTCTATGGGTGAATCAGCACGGGCACTAGCTTCGTACCAACGTGCCCAACGCGTCGGTGGTTTGTCTGCGGAGGTGAATAAATTTGTAGCCGGGCGTATTCAAACATTATCTATCACGATACCTGTTCAAACCTCCAGTGCTGGTTTTATTGAGGAATAATTAGTGGCGCAACCAAAACGCATTCGGCTTGGCGATCTATTAGTTGAGCATAAGTTAATTTCAGAGACCCAGCTTACGGGGGCGCTGACTGAGCAAAAAAAATCCGGACATAAACTGGGTCGTGTGCTCATTGAGAATGGTTATGTAAAAGAAGACGACGTGCTGGATTTGTTATCGCGGCAGCTAAACGTGCCCTTTGTTGACATCAGCACCTATGAATTTAAACCAGAAGTTGTGAAAATTTTACCTGAGACGGCTGCACGTCGTTATCGTGCCCTGGCACTGGAGGAAACGCCAGAAGGTTTATTAGTGGGTATGACAGATCCTACCAATATTTTTGCTTATGATGATCTGGTTCGAGTTGTAAAGCGTGAAATTAGAATCGCCGTGGTAAAAGAAGGCGACCTTGTTGCCGCCATGGATCGGGTTTACCAGCATGGCGCAGAGATTCAGAACCTGGCCACCGAGATTGGCGAAGACATGGTCGAAAATGTCTTCGATCTTGGTGCTCTTAATCAAGGCATAAGCTCATCTGACGCACCTGTCGTTAAATTGATTGAAACCGTTTTTGAAGACGCTGTCGCTGCAAAAGCATCGGATATTCATATAGAACCCGATGAAAAAGTGCTACGAATTCGTCGGCGTATTGATGGTGTGTTGCAAGAGCAAGTTATGGACGAAAAAGCAATTGCGCCTGCCGTGGTTTCTCGCTTAAAACTGATGGCCGGCCTCGATATTTCTGAACGGCGTTTACCACAAGATGGTCGTTTTAATCTCAAACTCAAAACCAAATCAGTAGATGTACGCTTTTCCACCATGCCAACACAATATGGCGAAGCAGTGGTGATGCGCTTGCTAGATCATTCTGAGGGAGTATTAAGCTTAGACCAAATTGGATTGGTACCCGTGTTAAAAGAACGATTGAAAAAAGCCATCCATCGCCCACATGGTTTGTTGTTGGTGACGGGCCCCACGGGCAGTGGTAAAACGACAACATTATATTCTGCTCTGAATGATTTGAATGACCCAACCAAAAAAATCATTACCGTAGAAGATCCTGTCGAGTATCGATTGCCGCGTATCAATCAGGTACAAGTCAATCCAAAAATTGGACTGGATTTTGCGCGCGTACTGCGTAGCACCTTACGTCAAGATCCAGACATTATCCTCGTTGGTGAAATTCGTGACCAGGAAACAGCCGAAATAGCATTGCGCGCGTCTATTACCGGCCACTTGGTGCTCTCCACCTTACACACTAACGACGCGATCAGTACCGCATTACGTTTAATTGATATGGGCGTAGAAGGGTTTTTGGTGGCCTCGGCGGTACACGCCATTGTTGCCCAACGTCTGGTAAGGCGCATTTGTGAAAAATGTTCTACAGACTATACATTGGATGCGGGACAACAAGCCTGGTTAAGCGAAACAGTGAGTGAAGAACGCGCCACAAATATGCGTTTTAAACAAGGCGCGGGTTGTCAGGCATGTGGCAAATCAGGTTATAAGGGACGTGCCCCTGTGCATGAAATGTTAGATATCACTGGCGAACTAGCCGATGCATTACGCAACCAGGATTACGCCGCTTTTAAAGAACGTGCCTTGGCACAAAAACAGTTTATCCCGTTAGTCGACAGCGCGTTGGCGCTGGCAGAACAAGGCACTACCAGTATAGATGAAGTAATTCGCATCAGCGGATGGATCGAGTAGGAGGACGACAACCGATGCCTGTTTATCAATATAAAGCCAGAGGTCTTCGCGGTGATGCTATCAAAGGCACCATGGAGGCAGTGAGTTCTGATGCAGTCGCCGCACAGTTACTGGAAGGCGGAATGACACCGATTGATATCTCCGCCGCCAGGGGTGCTGCTTCCAAAGAAATAAAATTGAGTGAACTGTTCCCGGAAAAAGTGACGGAAACAGACGTCATTCAATTTTCACGACAGATGCACAGTCTTACCAAAGCGGGTGTGCCCATGTTAAGTGCCTTGCATGGTTTGTCGCAATCGACAAAAAATACCACTTTGTCAGAAACGATACGAAACGTGACTACTAGCCTGGAAGCCGGCCGAGATTTGGCAACCGCCTTAAGCGAACAGTCAAAAATATTTTCATTATTTTATGTTTCCATGGTACGTATTGGTGAAACCACCGGCCAATTGGATAAGATATTTGTACAATTGGCGCGTTATATGGACCGAGATAAACGCACCCGTAACCAAATAAAATCCGCACTGCGCTATCCTAGCTTTGTGATTGTCGCTATTATGATTGCCATCGCCATTATTAACCTGTTTGTTATACCTACCTTTGCTGGCATATTCGCTAAATTTGGATCAGAACTCCCTTTAGCAACCCGTATCTTATTGGGTGTATCAGATTTTACCGTTGCCAACTGGCCTATATTATTCGGAATTATTATTGCGGGGATATTCGGAACTCGACATTACATTCATACCGATGAAGGACGTTATCGTTGGGATAAATATAAACTTAAATTACCGTTGGCGGGAGAAATTATTTATCGCGCTACTTTAGCGCGATTTGCACGATTGTTCTCTATGACGACACAGGCAGGCGTCCCCCTGATTACCGCGCTTACCGTTGTTGCCAAGGCGCTGGATAATACCTATGTCGAGGAAAGAATTTTGGGCATGCAAACCGGTATCGAACGTGGCGAATCAATTACCCGTACTGCCGCAGCGACCGGCATGTTTGATGCGCTGGTAATGCAAATGATGGCCGTGGGTGAAGAAACGGGTTCGATAGACACGCTTCTAGCAGAAGTGGCAGAATTTTATGAAGCAGAAGTCGAGAACGATATCGAAAAACTCAGTGCGCGTATTGAGCCGATTTTAACGGTGGTTATCGCTGGTATCGTTTTAGTATTAGCGTTGGGTGTGTTCCTGCCCATGTGGAATCTTGGGAGCGTAATGAATAAGTGACAGTTAACTAAAAATCGAATCCCGAATTAGCCTGACTATTTAGAGAATTATGGCCTATATAATAAAATATTAGCCAATATATATAAAGTTTTGCTGGGAGCGGGCCGATAATTAATTCAATTGAGCCTATCCAGAAATATTGGGGCATGTGCCACCACGTAATAGTTGATAAAAAGGTTAATTTTAACCGTTACTAAAATTAGTAAAATTGGAGATAAACATGAACAAACAAAGCGGTTTTACCCTAATCGAACTGGTGATGGTCATCGTTATATTGGGTATTTTGGCGGCCACGGCCCTGCCTAGATTTGCCGATCTTTCTACGGATGCTGAAGGCGCTTCTGCTGCTGGTGCACGAGGTGCGGTTGCTTCTGCGATGGCTATTGGACATGCACAAGCGATAATAGATGGTGTGACAAATGGCGTTATTTCAATTGAAGGCACTAACATAACATTTGTGGAAGGTTATCCGAATGCGGCAACTATTGATAATGCCGCGGGGATCACTATTGGTGGTACTGCTGCAGATGACTACAGTTCAGCAACTGTAGCGGGCCCGCCTATTGTGCTAACTATAACTAAAGGTGCTTGTAGTTTCACTTATACTGAGGCAACTAATGCGCCTACTCCTGCTCTTGTGGGCGCTGTAACCGGCGCTGGCTGTTAAAAAAACGGTTCTGTTAATCACTAGGGTAGTTTGCTGCCCACGTTGTAAAAAGAATGTTAAATGTAGGCCGGGTAGCGTAAGCGATCTGGCCTGTTTTCATTATGAAAGTGTGAAGATGGCCGACGGCGGCAACGAAATTCGGATCCACGCGACACGTGCCAGTGCATTGCCTGGTTGTGCTTAACACCCGTCTGTCGTTGGAAATTATTTTGTACACAGTGCTAAAACGTTTATGCATAAACAGGAACTGAAAATAGATATGCGTGCACTGTTGATGTCAGTGGCAGCTTTTTTGTTGCTGCAATTTTTTTCATCTCCTCTTATTGCCGCTCCGGGTGATGTGCTTTTCAACGATGACTTTGAACGTGTCGCCCTTGGTGCGGACTGGGCAGTCGATAATAGCGGTGGCGGTGATGCCGGGATTGGCACACAAACAGCGAATTCAGGAAGCCGTTCGCTGTACACTCGCTGGCAGTTGGTCTCTGTTACCAGTAGAAGTTTTGATCTCTCCACTATCAGCGGTGCGGAACTGGCTATCTGGGTACGCCGCGGAGATGACGCCTTTAGTGAAGACCCAGAAGTTGTGGGGTCTGAAGATCTAATGGTTCAATACCTGGATAACGTGGGTAGTTGGCAGCAATTAGCCCGTTATACCGGTGGTGGTACACCAGGTCAGATTTTTACACCCACTTTTTATCTTCCTGCCGATGCACTGCATGCCAATTTTCAAATTCGATTCATGCAAACAGGGGGTGATGGTTCAGATTGGGATTACTGGCATGTCGATGATGTCACGTTAACTGAGAATGCAGGTTTGCCGACGTTCGTTTTCCCCTTTTGTGATGATTTTGAAAATGGAATGAATAACTGGCAAGTACAAGATGCTGGCGGAGATGCTGGTACAGGCACGTTTACCTTTAACTCAGCAAGCAATAGTCTCTACTTGCGTTGGGGCGTCGTTAGCGTTACCTCGTTTGATATTGACCTTTCAACGATTTCTACCGCGTATCTCAATTTCTGGGCTCGACGCGGTGCTGATAGTTTCAGTGAAGATCCGGATACTAATGAAAACCTGAGTGTTGAATATTTCAATAATTCAGGCAACTGGATAAATCTTGAGACATTCCCCGGCAATGGCACAAACGGTGAAATATTCAATAGAAGCTTCGCGCTACCTGCCAGCGCCATGCACAGTGGTTTCAAGATCCGCTTTTCAATGACTGATGGCAGCGGTGCAGATTTTGATTATTGGCATGTTGATGATGTTTGTGTTGAGGGACCACCCAGTGCAGTGGCGCTTTATCATCTTGATGAAGCAAGCTGGGGTTCGGTGACCGATAGTAGTGGTAACGGCAATAATGCTGCCGTTGTTGGCGGTGTAGTACCCAATAGCATCAGCCCGGCTGTTGCTGGTAATCCTGGCACCTGTGGTTATGCTGATATTCCCTTTAATAATTCAAATAACATTTATGACGCCATTGATACGGGTGTTGATGTGGATAGCGATATTGGCAATACAGGTAGCATCAATTTTTGGTACAAGAGTAATGTGCGTTGGGATGGCAACAACGGCGATCGCCAGTTGTTAGATGCGTCTACCACGGCATCCGGGCAGAAATATTTTTTCCTCACCTTAAGAAACAATAGCCGTCTTAGATTTGGTTTAGAGGACAGTAATGATGGCGACTTTGCCATTGAAGGCGGTAACAATAATTTTAATGCCGAAGTATGGGTACACATAGCAATCGTTTGGGACTTACCCAATGATCGACTACAGTTGTATGTTAATGGCAATTTAGACACCCAAAATACCTTCGGCACTAACGGTGTAATGGGAAATATGGACACCCTTTATTTAGGAGACAATCGCAGCACCTACCAGATCGGCGGGATGACCGGCAACTCCGCCAATGGTTCCATTGATGAGGTACATATTTATGATTTCGTTTTAACGCAGGCAGAAATTCAGGCCGACATGAATTCTACACATTCATGTGGTTCAGCACTGGATCACTTTGTATTGAGCCATGATGGTTTCGGCATAAACTGTCTAGCGGAAGTAATTACTGCTACGGCGACACAAGCTGATAGCAGTACTTATACCGGGTACACCGGCACCATAATTCTCGACACCCAAAGTGGTAATGGCACCTGGACGCTGACCACAGGTAATGGCAGCTTTACTGATGCAACGGGCGGTGATGGATTGGCGACCTATACGTTCGACGTAACGGATAATGGGGTGGCAAGCTTTGGTCTTGATTATCAAAGTGGCGTGGCAAGTATTGATGTCGATACCTTCGAAGGTACAACGCGTGATGACGACACCGAAGGTAATCTAGTGTTTTCGCC
>JAADIM010000011.1 GCA_013151345.1 Gammaproteobacteria bacterium | reverse complement strand
GTCACTTCAGGCGGCATTTTTTTATGCTCCAGTGTAACCCATCGTAATCCGGTTCTCTCATACTTCATACACAGACAGAAAACGTTTGAAGCAGTTTGTTCATTCACAATATGTTATTCTACAGTTTTACGAAACGAACAAATTTAAAACCCTAAGCCAATCATGACCAAAATCGACACCCTCAAAGTCGCCCTAATACAACACAGTTGCAGCAATAATCGAGATGACAATCTCACCACTATAACTAATGGCATTAAAAGCGCAGCCGATCAAGGCGCTAAACTCGTACTGCTACAAGAGCTGCATACCGGCCTCTATTTTTGCCAGGAAGAAAACGAACAAAACTTTGATCTGGCCGAATCTATCCCAGGCCCAACTACAAACAAACTAGGTAAACTCGCTAATGATCTCAATATCGTTTTAGTCAGCTCAATTTTTGAAATGCGTGCGCCAGGTATATATCACAATACAGCAGTGGTACTGGAAACAGATGGTTCTATCGCGGGCAAGTATAGGAAGATGCACATACCTGATGACCCGGGATTTCAAGAGAAATTTTACTTCACTCCCGGTGATTTGGGTTTCACCCCCATTGAAACATCGGTGGGTAACCTGGGTGTACTGATTTGTTGGGATCAATGGTTTCCGGAAGCCGCGAGACTAATGACACTGGCAGGTGCCGATATACTTATGTACCCTACTGCAATCGGCTGGGATCCAGTGGATAACAAGATTGAAAAAGAGCGGCAACTCGATGCCTGGGAAACGACACAGCGTGCTCACGCGATTAGCAATGGTCTTCCTGTGATTTGCTGCAACCGCACAGGATTTGAGTTCGCTCCAATAGAAGCGCCTAATCCAACAAAGGGTATTCAATTTTGGGGAAATAGTTTTATCGCTGGTCAACAAGGCGAAATTTTGGCACACGCAAGTACTGATGAGAACGAAGTGCTGGTGGCAGAGATCGATCTGGGTCGAACGGACAAAATACGACGTGTTTGGCCTTTTCTCAGAGACCGGCGAATTGATGCTTATCAGCAACTAAATCGGCGATTTATCAATTAACGGGCTGATTAATCCCAAACATTGGGTAAATTTTCTCCACAAGCCAAATTTGGCTGGAAAAACTACAGCTAATCAACAATAATACCATCCCCCTTTATAAAGCAATTCTCCATTCATCAGAGAGATAGCTTTAAGCTAAAGTGATTTTTTTAAAATCAGGAACTTAATATGATTGTTATCGTAGACCCAGATATTGAGAAAACATCAGATCAGTATCATCAACTACTCAATTACTTATCAAGCCTGCCAAATATCCAGGTCAGAGAACATGAAGAACAAGGTGCCCAACAACGACTGACTGAACTGTATTTGGTGGGTGACACCGCTTCTTTATCTCTAGATGATATCAGTGCCGTACCCGGTGTGGATAAAGTGGTGAGGATCTCCAAAGAATATCGAATTCTCGGGCGCCACAAAAACGATACTCGTTCCACGCACTTTGAATACAACGGCGTCCGGTTCGGACAAGACAACTTACATATTTTTGCTGGCCTGTGTGCGGTGGATAATCCTGAGCACGTTGAAATAATGATGAAAGCGTTAAAGGATAATGGCCAAGTCTGTACGCGCATGGGTGCCTACAAACCTCGTTCCAATCCTTATTCATTTCAAGGTCACGGTAAGTCCTGTCTGGATTATGTTTTTGACATTGCCGGTAAATATGACATTAAAGTTATTGCGATGGAAGTGACGCACGAAAGCCATATTGATGAAATTAGTGCATCGTTGGAGAAGACCGGCCATCCAACCGGCGTGATGTTACAAATAGGTACGCGAAATACTCAAAATTTTGAATTGCTCAAGGCAATTGGACGGCAGCGTGTGTTCCCCGTTTTGTTAAAACGCGGCTTTGGTATTACCCTCGAAGAATCTATTAATGCGGCGGAGTATCTAGCCAGCGAGGGCAATCGCAATGTCGTGTTTGCACTGCGCGGCATGAAATCTCATTTCGGCGATCCACATCGAAATATGGTCGACTTCTCACATGTGCCCGTTGTGAAACGCCTGACACGCATGCCTGTGTGTATTGATCCTTCTCACTCAGTGGGCATCCGCGTTGAATCGCCAGATCATATGCAGGATATCCTGCAAGCGACCGCACAGGGCATTATTGCTGGCGCCAATATGGTTTTAGTTGATTTTCATCCGGCGCCTGACAAAGCACTGGTAGATGGGCCACAAGCATTAACAATGAAAGAGTTACCCTATTTTATTGAAGATGTAATGATTGCGCGTGACGCGTATGAAAAACGTCTTGGGCTGGCAAAGCAGTTTTATAGTAAATAGTTATAGCAAATAGTTATAGCAAATAAATAACTTAGTTAATTAGTAAAACTAATAAAATGAATAAACCACCAACAGAAAAAATTAATCTATTTAAGTTAATGATAACCCCGCCCAATGACAAACAATTACGTAATCGCGTCAAACTGTTTGGCAATCTACTCGGGAACGTACTAGAGCAACAAGCAGGTGGCCGGGTTCTTTCTTCGATTGAGACCTTGCGCAAGGGACATATAAATTTACGTGAAAACGATAATCCTCAAAAACGCAAACGTTTGAATCAAATCGTCAGTATATTGGATCCGGATACACTGGATAACGTGGTCCGTGCATTTGGCACTTACTTTAGTTTGCTCAATATTGTAGAAGAAGCCTATCAGCATCGAATTCGCCGACTTAGAGTGAGGACTGGTGGACCATTGTGGCCGGGATCATTCGACGCAACGTTTAGAGCGTTTAAAAGCCAGGGTATTAACGAAGAACAATTGCAGTTGTTATTAAATAAACTGGCATATATACCGGTTTTTACCGCGCATCCTACAGAATCAAAAAGACGCACCATCATGGAGTTACTCAGACGAATCTTTGTAATGGCCGAAAAACTTGATGATCCTCGTCTGAACAAAAGTGATAAGGAAGAATTAATACAAAACCTGGAATCACAAATCCAGACATTATGGAAGACCGATGAAGTACGTCGTACGCGCCCACGGGTAAAAGATGAAATTTCGAATGGCTTATTTTATTTTCGTGAAAGTCTATTTGATGCAGTACCAACAACATATCGCAACATGGAAAAATCTATTAAACGAATTTACGGATCTTCTAAAGAAAACAATGATAATTATGAACAAGAATTCATAAATATTTCTCTACCGAGTTTTATGCGGTTTGGTTCTTGGATTGGTGGTGATCGCGATGGCAATCCAAATGTTAAACCTGAAACGACCATAATGGCAGTTCGCATGCATGCGCAGGAAATTTTATTACAATATTTAAATCGCCTTAGAAATTTGACTCAAGTTCTTACTTACTCCAGTCTATTGTGCAACCCGTCAGAGCAACTACTACAAAACCTATCTGAAAATGAAAAATATGCCACAGCGACTTTTCCCGACAAGCCCGGACGATTTCGCAATGAGCCTTATCGAAGAAAAATTGCCATTATGCGTTACCGCCTGGAACGTAATTTGGTTACAATCAAACACCACTTAATAAAGGACAAAGATGTCTCACCGCATCCAGACGCTTACCAATCTGAAGTAGAGTTTATTCAAGATCTTCACATCATGCGTCAATCACTCATTAGCCACAACGACGAAAGGACTGCAAACGATGAGCTAACTGATTTAATCAGACTAGCTGAAACCTTTGGTTTTTATTTATTTCATCTTGATATACGCCAGGAATCGTCGATTCACACTAATGCTGTTGCGGAAATTTTTTCCCAATCTGATATTGATTACGCATCTCTATCGGATAAGGAAAAATTAGACCTATTAAGTAATTCTATTGAAAATATTTCATCTATAGTCTTTGATAAAAACAAGCTTGGAGACCAGGCTAGAGAAACGTTAGAAGTCTTTAGTGTTATGAACCAACTGCACGTACAAGTAAGCCCAAAGGCATTTGGCAGTTACATTATTTCAATGACTCATGAAGCAAGTCATATTGTCGAAGTTATGTTTCTAGCTACCTTGTCCGGCCTGGCTGGGCACAATGATAATAATTGGTTTTGTAATATTAAAATCGGACCGTTGTTTGAAACAATCGACGATCTCGACCATATCGAACCGGTGATGACGACACTATATGACAATAAAACCTATGCGGCATTGTTAAAATCTTCCGGTAATGTACAAGAAGTGATGGTAGGCTACTCGGACTCATGTAAGGATGGTGGCATTCTGGCATCGTCTTGGTCACTGTACGAGGCTCAGAAAAAAATAACTAACCTGACTACAGCACGCGGTATAGATATACGCTTGTTTCACGGTCGCGGTGGTACAATTGGGCGAGGTGGCGGCCCTACGCATGAAGCAATTCTTTCTCAGCCACCTGGCACCGTCTACGGTGAAATAAAATTTACCGAACAGGGTGAGGTTTTATCGTCAAAATACAGTAATAGCGAGACCTCCGTATATGAACTCACAATGGGGATAACCGGATTATTAGAGGCGAGCCAAAGTCTAATCACCGCACCCGCAAAAGATAGACAGTCATTTCTCGATGCGATGAGCAAACTGGCGCAGACCGGTGAAGACACATACAGAGACCTAACTGACAATACATCAGGATTCTTTGATTATTTTTATGAAGCAACACCAGTAAATGAAATTGGTATGATGAATATTGGTTCACGGCCCAGCCATCGAAAGAAAGGAGATTATTCAAAAGGTTCAATTCGAGCAATAGCCTGGGTGTTTGGATGGGCGCAATCCCGTCATACTTTGCCTGCATGGTATGGTGTCGGATCAGCCTTGGATGCGTTATGTCGAAATGACTCAGATGGTTTGCTGAAATTACAAAGCATGTACCATACGTGGCCCTACTTTCGCGCATTAATCAGTAATATGCAAATGGCATTGTTTAAAGCTGACCTGCGTATTGCTAATCAGTATGTTTCACTATGCAAAGATAGCACTCAAGCAAATCATATTTACAATCTTATTCGAGATGAACATCTTCGCACTGTGGATCTTGTAAAACAAATAACCGGGAACGCGACATTACTTGAAGATAACCCAACCCTGCTTTTATCACTGAGTCGTCGCAATCCTTATCTCGATCCGCTTAATGATATTCAAGTCACTCTTCTCAGACGTTTTCGTGATGAAAATTTGAAAGAGGAAGAAAAAAATACCTGGCTTTCGCCATTATTGAGAACTATCAACGCAATTGCGGCGGGTATGCGAAACACTGGCTAGCGCACCCTACTTCAGTTCAATATTTACCAACACAATATTTACGGGTTCGATATTTACAGATTGTATAATTACGCGACTTTGCACTTAAGCAACTTGAGCAGAGATGGTATTTGCGGTACGAGTGACGATGTTGTTTTCGTCGAGGTAGACTAATGTTGGTTTAAAATTGACAAGTTCGCTTTGATTTAAAGATGCATATGAACAAATAATAATTCTGTCACCCGGGGTGGCTTTATGTGCCGCTGCACCATTAACCGAAATGGTACCTGAACCTTCTTCTGCCTGGATTGCGTAAGTAGTAAAACGTTCGCCATTGTTGATATTATAAATCTGGATTTGTTCATATTCTTTTATTCCAGCCATATCTAATAATCGTGCATCAATAGCGCACGAACCTTCGTACTCCAATTCTGCATGGGTAACACAGGCACGGTGTAATTTTGCTTTTAACATGGTAATAAACATATTTCTTAATCAGACTCCATATTTTATTAAGCACTTTTTAATCTTAATACTGTGGAATAAATCCCTACAGTTATTCTATTGCTATGTTTTTATCGTCATGTTTTTTTCGTAATAATACGCATGAGCGTGCGAAACCAACATTATACATGAATAACTCCATGCACTCACCCTAGTGCAAGGCACTGATATTAAACTAATTTTAGCTCATTTCAAAGAAAAAGACAGATTATCAATCAGACGTGTGCTGCCTAAATAAACAGCCGCTAGTACAACAAAATCTTTTGTATTCACGTCTGCCACTATCAAATCTGTGGCATTTCTAATACTAAAATACTCTGTAGTTAATTTTTGCTGATTCAACGTCAATTTCATTGCGTCTTCAATATCAGTAAACTGTTTATCCCCGGATAGAATACGTTGCTTTGCTTTGGATAACGAGTGGAACAGCAATGGTGCACGTTCCCTCTCGTCTGTTGTTAGATACGCATTGCGAGAACTCGTGGCCAAGCCATCTTGCTCGCGTATCGTCTCTTCACCAACAATCGTAAGCGGCATATTTAAATCATTTACCATTCGTTTTATGATCATGAGTTGCTGAAAATCTTTTTTTCCGAATACAGCTATATTCGGTTGTATGATATTAAAAAACTTATTTACTACCGTTGCTACACCACTAAAATGTCTCGGCCGGGATGCCCCACATAAAATTCCGGATAACGTGGGCACCTCCACAATTGTCGATTCAGATGGTCCATTAGGATATATATCGTGTACTTCAGGCACAAATAGGAGATCAACGACATGATCGGCTAACTTTTCGCGATCTTCATCAATAGTGCGCGGATAAACGGAATAGTCTTCATTTTCACCAAATTGCAATGGGTTAACAAAAATACTCACAACAATTTTGTCCGCAAGTTGCTGTGCTTTTTCAACCAGCTTCAAATGACCAGCGTGCAAGTTCCCCATAGTAGGTACAAATGCAATCGTCTGGCGTTCTATGCACCATTGGTGACAAATAGAATGCACATTTTCGCTGTGTTTTTGGATATTCATAATATGATTTAGTCAGAGGTTCTTTAGTAACTATTCGTTAGTAACAATGTTCAGCAGCCGGATACTCACCCGACTTAACCGCTTGCACATACATTGCGACAGCCGCTTCGATACTGTCCGCCGCTTCAAGAAAATTCCGATGGAACTTTGGATGATGCCCCTGTGAAATGCCCAATACATCTTGAAGCACTAACACCTGCGCGTCGCAATCAGGACCAGCGCCTATGCCGATGACAGGAATGTCCAACAGTTTTGTCACCTTTTTACCAAGCTCAGCAGGTATACATTCCAACAGCAACATATCAGCGCCAGCGTCTTGCATTGCTTGTGCCTCATCTGCAATTTTCTGAGCAGAATTATCATCCCGGCCTTGCACGCGGTAGCCACCCAATTTATGCACTGTTTGCGGCATCAATCCAAGATGAGCACAAACCGGTATACCGTGATCGACAAGCTGTTTTACGCGTTCAACAAATGGCGCTCCCCCTTCTAGTTTTACCATTTGTGCTCCGCCCTGCTTCATAATTCTACCTGCGTTTTTTAACGTTTGCTCAACGTTTGCGTAACTCATGAACGGCATATCTGCCATAATGAAAGCATTGGGGCTACCGCGTCTGACATTTGCCGTATGATAGATCATGTCATTTATACTGACGGGTAACGTTGAATCGTGACCCTGTATAACCATGCCAAGCGAATCACCTACCAGTAGTATTTCTACACCAGCATCTTCAAGTACTTTTGCAAAACTGGCGTCATAGGCTGTCAAGCAGGTAATTTTCTCACCCGAATGTTTCATTTTTTTTAGCGTATTTAGCGTGATTGCTTGGTTGCTCATATCGATCACCATTTCCTGATATATTTAGAGAAGAAAAGATGGGCCTTGCTTTTATTTAACGTTGGTACTTAACATTTAGTACTTAACATTCTGTCTTAATAGAGCTTCTTACAAAACTACCCGCATACTACAAAGCAATCGGCATCGGATTAAAATAATGTCGACCGCTACGAATCGTACTAATCTGTTTTAACAATTCGTTATAGTCCCGCTGATTATTCACTAAATCAATTTCTGAAGCGTTAATAATAAGCAATGGGGCATCATTATAGTAGTAAAAGAAGTTAGCATAAGCATCAACAATACGTTGTAAGTAGTTAGATTTAATATACTGCTCGGACTGTAAACCACGCTTTTTAATTCGCATATGCAGCACCTCAATAGGTGCCTGTAAATAAATCACTAAATCAGGTATAGGTACGTCCAGTGTTAACGATGTATACACTTGTTCGTAAAGATCGAATTCATCCTGGTCTAATGTGAGCTGAGCAAACAAACGATCTTTTTTCATAATAAAATCAGCGGCGCGCATCGGTTTAAACATATCACCTTGCCGAAGCGCTTGCATTTGCCTTGCTCTTTGAAAAAGAAAAAACAACTGTGTTGGCAAAGCCGCACTATTGCCGTCCCTGTAAAACCGCTCGAGAAACGGATTTTCTTCAGCACCTTCGAGCAATAGTTCCCCATTAAATGTTTCAGCAAGACGTTTTGCCAAACTTGTTTTTCCGACACCAATAGGGCCTTCCACCGCTATAAGGGCAAGATGGTTTGAGTTGCTCATTTTTTCGACAAAACTCCTGGGAATTCTTTCCTTACATACAAAATGGTGCAAAACGGCTTTTTTTCAACAATATCGCCCACCAACAACTAGCCTATTTTACTTGAAATAACGAGATGTTAAAACACACCCGCGTAGAGCCCAAAAATTGGCGCGTTTACTTGAATTAAAAAATTGAGTTAAAAATGGACGATTTAATCGAATTCCAGCAGGTTATCGCAAGCTCACTTCAGCCTGCGCGCGGTTAAGTCGTTAATGAAGGTGTTTTATTTTTTCTAACTGATGGGATTTGCATTTTTTGACCAAATTCGATAGCTTGCCTAAATTAGGTATGGACAAAGCTGGGTCGATATCCGCCAGCGGTATGAGAACAAAATCTCTTTCGCTTATTCCTGGATGCGGTATGGTTAACTCTTCACTCTCTATAACTTGATCGCCGAATAAAAGAATATCCAAATCCAGGGTTCTCGGCCCCCAATGTTGTTCGCTTCTAACTCTGTTATGTTTTTTTTCAATATTATTCAATTCATTTAATAACGTATTTGGATCTAATTGTGTCTTTATCAAAATGACAGCATTAATGTAATCATCTTGTTGAATATTATCTATCGTTTCCATTGGCGAACTTTTATAAATATTAGAACAAGCCAATAAACTGGAATGTTGTATGTGCGCTATTTCATCGATAGCCAGACAAACTTGACGTAACGGGTTTGCCATATTGCTGCCCAATCCGAGATAGGCGTTCACCATAATTTTACTGTCTATGTTAATTTTCGCTGGCCACACTACTCTTATTTGTGTGCTTTTTTGTACCACGTTTGCGTTTTTTAGTACTTGTTGATTTAGACACATTACGCAGTGACCTAATCATGGTGTACTTTAATTCTTCATCTACGTCCTGAAATTTTGTCCACCAATCACATAACTCCTGTAATTGTTCACCCGCTTCTTCACGTAACAGTAAAAAATCGTATGCTGCTCTGAAACGTGGATGATCAACTGTTCGGAATGGCCGCTTTCCTTTGCGGTTTTCAAGACGAAGCTGCATGCTCCAGACATCACGTACTTGTGTGGTAATACGACGAGGAATGGAAATATCTGATAATTGCTTTTCTATTGCTTTTCTAGACGCACTTTGAAATGCGTCGAACGGACTACGACCAATTGAACAGTTATACTCAAAGTATGTTTGTAAATTGTTCCAAAGAATGACGGCAAAAAGAAACGCTGGTACTACCGGTTTGCCATCGGCGACACGCTTATCTGTGTTTTCCAGCCCCTTTAGTAACATTGAAAGAGGAATATTTGGGTCCTTTTTCTCAAAGATGCCATCTGAGCCCGGAAATAATTGTTCAAACAATCCGTAATTGCATAATAATTCAAACGTCACTATTGCGTGGCCCGTTAAAAATAGTTTTAGTACTTCTTCATACAATCTCGAAGAAGACACTGCTTGTAGCGACACGACCATTTGGTGAATTGCTTTATCCGTTTCCTCTTCGATTACAAAACCCAGCTTGCCCGCCAATCGAACCGCACGCAACATGCGAACCGGATCTTCACGGAAGCGCACTTCGGGATCACCTATAATTCGGAATCTCCTCTGTTCCAGATCCTTCAAGCCCCCCGTATAATCAATTACCGAAAAATCGTTGATATTGTAATAGAGAGCGTTGACGCTAAAATCGCGCCGCCAAGCATCCTCCTCAATCGTACCAAATATATTGTCGCGCAGGATCATTCCGTCCTGGTTATGATGAGCACTTGCCTCGTCTTCATTATGCCCTGCCCTAAAAGTAGCAACTTCAATGACTTCATTGCCAAAATGCACATGCGCAAGACGAAATCGTCGGCCAATAAGGCGGCAATTCCCAAATAGCTGTCTGATTTCTTCAGGTTGTGCGTTTGTTACGATGTCGAAATCTTTTGGATGTTTTCCTAACAACAGATCACGTACACCACCACCTACCAGATATGCATCATAATCTGCATTTTTAAGCCGGTACAAAACTTTTAAGGCATTATCACTGATATTGTCGCGTGAAATGATGTGCTCGCTACGCTTGAGAATTACCGGGGTTTCTATTTTCTCATTCCTTATATCTGCGCTAATTATTACAAAATTGTTAATTAAACGTCTAAATTTTCATGGAAAATTAGTTTAAAACATACATTACCCTTGCAAAAGTTGCACTATATTTTTATGCATATTTACCACACACGTATTGTAGTCGCCAAATGGTCACGTATAATAAGCGGATTGTGGAAAATTTGCATGTGCTCCCTTCGTCTAGTGGTCTAGGACACCGCCCTCTCACGGCGGGAACAGGGGTTCGAGCCCCCTAGGGAGTACCAGATTTTTTGAATGTTTATTTTTTGAAAGCTTAAAGAACGTCAGTCTGATTTTTATCTGAATCTTCCATGGACGTAGGCAAGGGGCGTTGAGTAGGAGCGGAGCCTTCAACTGATGAATTTAAGTTCAATACTATTGACATTAATTACTACCAACCAAAACGTAATAAATCACCTGGCTTAAGTGTCACTTTATCAGTTTCCAGTTCACCCATAGAAAACAAGGGCTGTATTTTTTTCACTGTTACCGTAGCGACCGGCTTTTCAGGAAATCCAAATTCACTACTGTTGGCCATCTTAACCAGCGGCGAACTATCAACTTTATAGGCCATCAACATATCACCGACGTGCACTAATGATATCGCACCAGCATCGAAATAAACCCGTTTTCCTTCACTGCGCACTACCCGGACAGTAACCGGTAATTTGAATATAACGGACTGAATAGAGGTAATCTGTTGTGATAACAACTTATCAACAGCAATACCATAATTCGAGTTAAAAAATTCGCGCGTTCCAAAGGGCGAATCACTGTCGTTTAGACCAGCACCATTTACATTTTTATTGTATGCATTACGCGATAATAAAGTACCCGTTAAGCCATCAAATACCTGTAATTCCAATGATAATAGTCTTGACTTACCTATCAGGTGATTCACCACTGACATATCACGGATAATCCCGGACACAATAAACTGCACACCCAGTGTACTCGCCAGATTAATGATAGTCTCTTTACCAGGATGCCCGGCGTCATGATCCAGGCTCTGTGCCTTGCTATTTAATAAATAGTTTGTGGCATCAATGCCAATAATGCCGCCGTTTTCCTCGATTCTGCGCAATAAACGCCGCGGATATTCAATTTCAATATTTGGTAAATCCTGGATTTCACGTCGGTCAACAACATGAAATTGAACAACAGCTAATTTTCTACGATATCCTTTTGTTGTGTTCGTTGCTTGCTGGATGTTTTCAGGTACTTTAGCTCGAATTAGTACATGAATTTCATCTTCATTACGCCACTCATCGATTATCACGACATTACTCACCCTGCCAGTAGCGCGTATTTTTGTACTGTCCATGATCATCACGTTTGATGAAACAATCGATGCTGTTGATACACTTGCAGAAGTCTGTAACAGAGCTTGCCGAATCGCATCCTGGATTGCCTGCAAGCGCGCTTTATTTACAGCGCCGTCTGTGATAACCGCGCTGCCTTCAACCTCTACTGTTCTCGAGTATGCCATTTGCATAGACAAACAAACTGAAAACAATACAAAAAAAGAAAATAACAAGAGTTTTTTCATAAAATATTCTAATTTTTTTTGCGAAAAATAAAGTAAAGCTATTCGCTATAGTAAAAACTAGATGGGGCCATACCATCCGAATAGACAACAGGGGCCAAACCATTGTTTGCACCAAATGCACTGACTGTTGTATCACAACCTGCGTTTTGAGTTAGTCGATTAGAAAGAGCATAACTAAGAAAGTTTTGATCAATAACCGTTGACACAACCGTTTCATAATTACCATCATCGCGCTTTTTGACGCTTTCCACATTTGCGCCCCTTACATAGGAATTCAGGAACACACGGTAATGGTCATCCTGAACAGTCATATTACCGAGCGTAGTGCCGCCCCAGATGTGCAACCCATTAATCGTTTCAGCCAACGCACGATAGGCATCGATTTTGGATGCACGCATCGCCATTAAATCGCGTTGATACTGCGGGTAATATTTTTTAGGTGGCGCACCATATCCGGTACTTTTTACACGTGTTGTTTCATGCTTTTGGTCGCTGACGTCAGAACCGAGATAAAACCGGACAGACTGCGCGGCTGGCCGCTCGCACTCTTCGCCGTTTATCATTACGACTTGCGGTGCACTGGCGGCGTTCGTGTTATGACTCCTTGTTTTTAGAGAACAAGCTGTTGCCATTACAACGCAGAAAATTAAAATTACTATCAACGAATTTTTTTTAATTATATTAGTATTGATTAACTTAGCATCCATTTAGCAGTGCCTGGGTTTAGGAAATAAATATTTGGTGCATCAGATATACCCGCTCGTTATCCGTATCGGCAGGCAATATCCTAGCTTTAATAAGACCTTCGTGGCCGATTTTATGGCTTGCTTAGGCAATTACAGCCTTCATCTATTGATTTAACGCAAATGCATGCCAGTTACTAAATATAATGCAAATTTGTCCGCTAAAACGCTTAGATCCTTGAATACGTCAGGTATATCAATGTTTAAGACAAAAAACACAGGCAAACAACAAACAACTAAAATCAGGTTTGTTTTTGTATATGTACTTTCATTTGGTCTGTTTGTTTTTGGGAACATCTCATTCGCAGAAGTAAAAATTAAAAGCTGCTACGAAGAACTGCACTTGGAAAACCCGGGGAACAAGCTGGGCGCACTCTATATTTTCATTGATCAAACAACTTTCCTCTCCTCACCAAGGCGATGAAAAAAAATATCATCAGTTTGGTTTCAGATTGGGGAGAAAATGGTGATCGGGTAAAAATACTTCGGTTCTCTGCCAATATCAAAGGTCAGTTTACAGAATTAATGTTCAATGAATCAGTCGATCCAATTCCGTCGGAAGAGTACCTGTTTCATTTACGAACGAAAGACAATAAAAATTTAATCGCATGCCTGCAAAAGAAAAAGGAGCAGTTCAAACCGTTATTTAAAAAGATATTAACTAGCACTTTAAAAATGACCAAGCACACACTGCCGAAAACAGATCTATTGTACTCCCTACAACAATTAACAAATAAAACTATGGCGCAAAAAGACGAACACCACCAAACTGTTTTAATAATTAGTGATGGTCTTGAAAACAGCGATTATTTACGTTTTCACGGCAAAGGCGATGTTAAAAAAGTAAGACTTAAAAGAAGCATCAAAAAGTTAAAGAAACACAAACTCATCGCAAAATGGAATCATGCGGATATTTATATGTACGGACTGGGACACATCAGTAATACAAATGCCTACATAAGACCAAAATTGATGGAGCCATTAAAAAAGTTTTGGAAAGTTTATTTTACTGAGGGAAAAGGAAAGGTAAAACAACTCGGCACACCGGAAATACTGTTGTCAACGATCAAATAACGGAATACATTATAATATAGTGATACGCAGATATGGTTATCTGCTTTTTTTATCAACCTATTATTTTTTTAATTATATGAGGAAAACTCGATGAAGCTAGAACTACGATTTCTCGCAAGTGTGCTTGCGTTGGGTATGCTTGTGCCACTCACTGCATTTGCAACCAACGGCTATTTT
>JAADIM010000083.1 GCA_013151345.1 Gammaproteobacteria bacterium | reverse complement strand
ATAAGCCTGATCAAATACTTCCTTCTCACCCAACGACCATGCACCACGTGATCTGGCATGCGTAACAGCGGCATTAATTTCCACTTGCGATGCTTCACGATCGATATTCAATACTTGACCGGGTCGAATCAAATCCGGGTCACGAATTGCTCGCTTGTTTGTTTTATAAATCAGCGGCCACTGATAAGGGTTACTATAAATTGCCGGTTTGGCGGATATCGTCCACAAACTATCGCCAGACGACACTTTATAGTTGTCGACCATATCCATTTTACTTGCTCTTGTAACACTTACATCAACAGCGGCAGGTGCTCGCGCTGATTTCATCTGTGTTTCTCTCGCTTTTTCGTTAACATCATTCTGATCAATGACATCTGGCAAGCTTTCAAACAATACGGGCTTTGGATTTTCTAGATCTTCTAACATAGCAATAGACATTGCATAAGCCATCTCACCATGTTCATTCAAATAAGCCATTTCGGACTTGGTAATACGGCCTAACATCCTTTTATCACTAGGCTTGGCCATTTCTTTTACACGCCCGATCATATGATTGGCTCTTTCAAGATAAGATTGATTTAAAGCCATTTGAGCGTGGTCTTTTGCGATACTAGCCATTTTATAAGCTTTATCATTGTCTTTTTTTTCCAACGCAGCATTGGCTTTTTTTATTAATTTCGACGTATCTCGCCACAACCCACCTAGCTCACCTGCTCGTTTTACTGCCATTTTTGCGTCTTTAAGAACAACCATCGCCTCGGCGCTAGTATGCTGTTGGGTGGCCATCTGGGCATTATTTTGTTCAGGCGCCGTATTGGTATCAGCAGAGGCATCAATCCGTACTGCATCTCCATTATCTTTTAATTCATAACTCGCGCACGCGGTTACGCTAGTGGCTATAATACCGGCCAAAACCATTCCAATACTGTGCTTAATCTTTGCTGTATTCATCGCCTTACCTCACCGTTGGCTCGATAGTTTGCCCATATATACTTATACTGTTGGTACACTATTTATAACGGCTAGTTAATGCGCTTCTTTAATAAACTGGCTGATTTATCACATATTTATAGAAAAGATAACATATTGGATTTCTTAAATAAGTTTATATAATATCCACTGTTCTTACGGAAATATCCAAGTAACCCATTTTCAAACAATCTATTTACAAATAATCAAAAGACAAGTAATCAAAAGGATCGACATATTGGATATAAAAATATATCACAACCCTAGCTGCTCTAAATCCAGACAAACATTGCAGCTGCTGACTGAAAAAAGCGGCAAAACTGCAAAAGCAGAGGTCATTGAGTATTTAAAATCTCCTCCTAGCAATCAAGAACTAAAGCATATTCTTTCTTTGTTAGCACTGTCACCAAGGCAACTTATGCGCACCAATGAAAAAGCTTATACTGAGCTCAACCTGCAAAACCCGGCGTTGAGCAACGATGAATTGATAGACGCCATGATAGCGCATCCAATATTAATACAGAGACCCATCGTTATCGCAAACGGTAAAGCCGTGATTGGACGTCCGCCAGAATCAGTTCTCGGTATTTTCTAATGGCCGATATTCTTGTTCTTTATTACAGCCGACATGGTGCAACAGAAAAAATCGCGCAACTGATCGCACGTGGCATCGAAGAGGTAAATGGCATGCACGCGAGAATTCGCACCGTGCCGCCTGTGTCAACCGTGTGTGAAGCGATAGAAGATGACATTCCGCAAGCAGGCGCACCTTATGTTAATCACGACGACCTGCAAGACTGTATTGGTCTTGCACTTGGCAGTCCCACTCGTTTTGGCAATATGGCGGCACCGCTTAAATATTTTATCGATAGCACTAGCCCACTGTGGCTATCCGGAAGCCTTGCGGGCAAACCAGCTGTCGTGTTTACGTCTACTTCCAGCCTCCACGGTGGCCAGGAAAGCACTTTACTGTCTATGATGTTACCGTTATTTCACCATGGGATGATCTTATTAGGCCTGCCCTATAGCGAAGCCGATTTACGCCATACAACATCGGGTGGCACTCCCTACGGAGCAAGTCATCTGGCAGGTACAGAGGGCAATAAAGCGCTTAGTGATGAAGAAAAGCGATTATCGATCGCATCAGGGAAACGACTTGCTGAATTGGCTGTGAAACTTATGTAACTGGAATGTGTGTGTGTGACTTCTAACATCTTTGGTTGCTTGATTTATAAGTTCTTCATTTTTAAGCTCTTAATTCTTAAGTTTAAAAATACTAACACCTTGCTGTAAAATCTATTTGTTAATCTAGAATAATTTATCCATTCATCCTATAACATTCATCATTATAGATAGTGAGATTTGACAAGCGTTTATTGTCACTGGATGCATACATCGCTAGAAGCCGCCTTCGTTTTATTTTTTTATCTAAAACCGGCAATAACACGCTAACTTCAACAGATAAACATCTGGCAATGGTATCGACCGCTGCTTTATGCTGTGGGTACCAAGCGTACCGTAAAGAGTATTGTCGGTTCATCTAACTTCGCTTCCTTCGTCCCTTCGTTTTTATTATTATTATTACTATTTCATTCCGTAGGCTGCTACCTTATTACTTACAAATAGCTTACAAACGACTTACAGCTAGCTTATGGACAAACCACACACCATTTACCTTACGAACTGTATGAACACTTTATACCCGAACTGAGGATATTAAAGCAAGCTTTTTATGAACGGTATTGTTAATTTACGTTTTGCGGCCAGGGAAGCCAGATCCAGCTTATCCAGAAAAGCAAAAAGAAAAGGTAAATCACGTGGGCAGCGTTTTAACAAATAGCTAGCGGCATCATTCGATAAATCCAATCCACGATAATGAGCACGTTTCTGTAATGCAATGACCTTCTCATCGTCGATTAATGTACTTATTTGAAAGACCAAATCCCAGTTCAAACGGGAACTGAGATCGTTTAACTTAATACCAAGATCACCTGGCCCGGCATTGCCTGAAATAATCAAATGTCCGCTGTGCCTGTCTTTCACACAATTATAAAAATGAAATAAGGCCTCTTCCCAATTAGTATTACCTGCTACCTCATCAATATCATCTATGGCAACCAATGATATATCTTCCAAATTCTCAAGAATATTTATAGAATAGCCATGCTTATCTTTCAGGGGCAAATAAAATGCTGTGTCTTCCTGGAGTAAATAATACCGGCATAATGCACTTAACAGATGGGTTTTCCCCCGCCCAGTGCTTCCCCAAATATATATGAATTGTCGTTCTTTTTGATGTACTAATTGTTGCAAACAATCGACCAACTGTTTATTGGAATCTGAGAAAAAATTGTCAAATGAATAGGCATCACTTAATTTAATATTTAGCGGAATCTGTATCTTCATAGGTGATAAATCGAAAAAAAATTAGGCGCCTGTTGCTGTTCCTGTTCTATTAACTATGAGCTATTAGCTTTCGCCGGAGTAAAGCTCACTACCGACATAACGTTCATGCGCATGACGAATCAGCACCATTGCAACAGCAGCAGCAGGCAACGCGACTAGAATGCCTAAGAAACCAAATAATTGTCCTCCCGCTAGCACTGCAAAAATGACCGCTACGGGATGTAAACCTATTTTATCGCCAACGAGTAAAGGTGTAAGCACCATACCTTCCAACGCCTGGCCGATACCGAACACCAACGCAACCCAAATCAACGGTAAAAATTCATGAAACTGCATAAACGCAGCGGCACTGGCTAATAATATCCCCACTATAAATCCAAGATAGGGAACAAAACTTACCACCCCGGCGATAATCCCGATGAGTATCGCAATATCAATACCAATAGCCCACAAGCCTAGTGCGTACACGACGCCTAAACAAAGCATAACTGACAACTGTCCGCGTAAAAAAGCCCCTAACACTGCATCTGAACTCTTCGCAAGGTTCACTGCATCGGATTCATATTTGCGAGGAATCAATTCCCGAATACGGCTGATTAAAATATCCCAATCTCTTAATAAATAAAATGTAACGACTGGCACCAATACAATATTCGCCATCCACGCAAGCATAACAAGCCCTGATTGCTTAGCGGAGGATAAAAAACTCGTTGCCAATCCACCCGCTTCCTGCCAATGCTGCATAGCCAAATTTTGCACCTGACTAAAATCAAGATCATTCGCATTCACACCAAGGATTTTCGCGAGATCCGGTACAATCGTCGTCTGAAGCCATTGAATGTATCCAGGCAGTTTTGACAAAAAGGAAGATATTTGTTGCTCAAGCAACGGTATAAAGATAAACGGAATTGTCAATACAATTGAAAATATAACAATAAAAACAACAGTGACTGCGATTGATCTGGGCAGTTTATAGCTTTCCAGGCGATCAACTAATGGATCCCCCATATAAGCGAACAAGGCTGCAATTAAAAAAGGCGTCAATACAGGCGCTAATAGATACAACAGCATACCGATAATGGAAAGACCAATTAACAGCAGCCATTTTTGTGATTCATTCATATCGATGAATATCCGTTATTTTTTCCGACGCCATTTTTTCGCAGAAGGTATCGCATAACGGCCCCAGGTCCATACATAATCTATTCCACTGAGGACCGTCGTAGCCAAAACAACATCTATCAACCTGATTAAAAACCACTCTGGTAATGGGTATAGGCTTAATGACAACACCGTTGCAAGTACTAATACAATTTGACAAAACGTATTTACCTTACTTACTAGCGTTGGCCTTAAATCGTAGTCTCCAATTAAAAAATGATATGCTACGGCACCTAGCAATATGATAACATCTCTGCCTAATACAACAATTACCAACCATAGTGGTAATAAGCCTAACCAAGATAAAGCCAAAAAAGAAGAGACAAGAAGCAATTTGTCCGCGACAGGGTCAAGAATACTTCCCAGGCGACTTTCCCACCCATTACGTTTTGCAAGATAACCATCGAGACCATCGGATGCACCTGCAACAGCAAATAATAACAAGGCTTCTCCAAAACGTTCTTTAATCAACAACATAACTACCGGCACCGTCAGCATTATTCGTAATATACTGATGATGTTGGGAATATCTCGACGTGTCATCTTAATAATCGATATACTCGATCCGTGCTACTTGAATCTATAGTCGTTAAATCAGTCGTCACATCATCTTGCGCTGCGACTAATACTTTGCCTAACTCAATCGCCGTGACAACACCCTGTTCAGCACCCTTAATGTCAAGACGAAACGTTACATTGTTTGAATCAAGTCGAACAGCACTCGCATCTGCAACAGAAGCCAGAGATTTCAGGTACTTATTCACTCGTGCATAATCGGATAATTTATTCACATTTTTTACAATAATAAAAAATGCATCCTCGGAGGTTTCATTAATAACTTGCGCATAACGCGCGGATAACCTGTTAGCAACCTTATCTATTGCATCACCAAATACAGACGCTTGCGATGATCCCGTTGATTCCCAATTTACTCTTTCATTTTCTTCATACAAGGTCCATTTTGCCAACCAACCGTCATAACTATCCCTGAATAATCGCCCGCTCAATATTGCTTTGGTCTGGTAACGTAGGGACGCCTGCAATATTTCTTCCTGAAAATCACCCCAAACGTCTAATACGCGTATCGCCACTTGATCCTGCAAATCAAGCAATGGTAGCAAAATTGGCATTCCACGCCGCTTGGATTCAATTTCAAACAAACGTTTCATTTCATCATTATTGTCGTTACCCAACAAATAACGCTCGCCATTGTCTTCCACTGCCAACCAGATCAACGCGACCGGACGCGACCGCCCCCAAATGGGTAAACCCTGATTCTGTAAAATTTTATTTAGCGCCTGTTTGTCATACTTCACCCATAGTATTTTATTGGGTATTTTTTCACCTACAGGCACTTGTGGAACAGGCCGACTCGCAGGCCAGACGCTATAACGAAATTGCTGCACATACTGAGCTGCATTTCCCAAAACGCCAGGTATACCGGGCGTAAACGGAATATCACTGGATCCTGAAATTTTAATCAATACTTCCAACAATCCGCGGCGCATCGCGTCCTTACGCGCTTTTTTAGCTTGGCTGTATACCGGCACCTCAACTTCATAAAGACCTTTAATATCAACAGCATAGACAGGCATTGCCAACGCGAACGACAGCAAACAAGAACACAAGACGAATATATAAGCAATTTTTTTATTCATGTCTGGCAAGCTATTAGAGCTATACGGAGAAGTCAAGGTTTGCAGTCACAATTCAGTATAGATACCATATCGCATCTTGTATTAATGACAAAAGGCGGTTACCCAGTGAGCTCAGATAAATCCCCCCCTAAGGACTCCTTAAGTTACCTGGATGCAGGCGTCAACATCGATGCTGGCAATCGACTAGTGGAAAATATCAAGCCCCTGGCCGCAAAAACACATCGACCCGGTGTGATGGCCGGACTGGGTGGGTTTGGTGCGCTATTTGAGCTGCCTCTGCAAAAATACCGACAGCCGATACTCGTTTCGGGTACCGATGGCGTTGGCACAAAACTGCTTTTAGCCAAACAAGTTGGCATTCATGACACAGTGGGTATCGATTTAGTCGCAATGTGTGTAAACGACATTATTGTTCAAGGTGCCGAACCACTTTTCTTTTTAGACTATATGGCAACCGGAAAACTTGAAGTCGATGTTGCGACAGACATCATAAAAGGAATAAGTGAAGGCTGCGTGCTTGCGGGCGCAGCCTTGGTAGGTGGCGAAACGGCTGAAATGCCCGGTATGTACCAGGAAAAGGACTATGATTTGGCTGGTTTTTGTGTCGGTATAGTCGACAAGGAAAAGCTAATTGACGGATCAACTATACGTAACGGCGATACACTCATAGGCCTCGCCTCATCCGGCCCTCATTCAAATGGTTATTCGCTTATTAGAAAAATTATAGACATATCCAAGACGTCATTATCAGACACATTTGGTGAAACGAGCCTAGGTAAAACCTTACTGACACCTACAAAAATATACGTAAAATCAATATTAGCATTGTTGGATAAAATAAATATTAATGGACTTTGCCATATTACCGGTGGCGGGCTTACAGAAAATTTACCGCGCATTTTACCTGCAGATTGCAGTACAACGATTCAGCGTAATGCCTGGCCTCGTCCAGAAATTTTTAATTGGTTACAGCAACAAGGGTCAGTCACCGACAAAGAAATGTATCGAACTTTTAACTGTGGAATTGGAATGGTCATTATCGTAAATAAAGCAGACGTAAATAAAAGTATGGATATATTAGAACAACAGGGTGAAAAAGCTTACGTGATAGGTAACGTAACGCAAACCCATAACGAACAAGTCATCTTTGCATGAATACGGTTATATTGATTTCAGGTAATGGTAGCAACCTGCAGGCCATTATTAACGCAACTAAGAGCAACGCAACTAAGAGCAATGCAACTAAGCGCAATGCAATTAAGTACAATGCAACCCAGGACATCATCGCCACAAACGATAACGCGAAGGATCAATCAACAATAAAACCCAAAAAAAATCTCCCTATCAACATCGCCGCTGTGATCAGCAGTAAACCCGAAGCATACGGATTAGAATGCGCTAAATTAGCGAATATTCATACTGAAGTTTTGGATCATCGTCAGTTCGAAAATCGCCACGCATATGATGCAGCGCTACAAAAATTAATTGACCAGTTCAATCCACAACTGGTTGTACTGGCCGGATTCATGCGAATACTAACTGACGAATTCGTTAAATACTATTTGGGTCGACTTATAAATATACATCCTTCTTTGCTACCGCAGTTTCCAGGATTAAATACGCACCAGCAAGCACTGAATGCTGGTGTGAAAACACATGGCGCAAGTGCACATTTTGTCATACCTGAACTGGACGCAGGGCCCGTGATCATTCAAACCCAAGTTCCGGTAAATGAAAATGACACTACAGAATCTCTGCGCGCACGCGTATTGGAACAGGAACACATAATTTACCCGCTGGCAATACGCTGGTTCGCCGATAACCGATTAATCTTAAAAGACAACGTGGCCTATCTTGATGACTGTCCGCTTGCGCAACCCAAATAATCTCCAATTTTCAATGTGTTAGCAATGATGTTAAAACATAATATATTGTTACATGAAAGATTCAAATTATCACTACTCACTACTAATAAATTTAAGCGCTTGATGGTATCCTCACGCACAGATTATTTATAAAGTTATCATCTCTTTTAATGCGACTAAATTATTCGACTTAAGTTATTTGACATAAGTTATTTGACATAAATTAAGTAGCGGGTTTCCGCCGAATACTCTGCTATGTAAACACTGTCGTTAATTGGAATACAAGAAGGTAAAACAGTGAAGTTATTAAAAATAGTATTTATGACCTCGATCGTGCTTTTCACCAGCTTCGCTGGTGCAGCAAATACTGCGGCCAACAAGGATAAACCGCTCGCCAGACCATCATCCCAACGTATGCAATATCTGGATAATTACACACAAACGTTAAAAGATGAGGTTATTCAACTGGGTCGATTTTTGTCAGATCTAGCCTGGGTAGGTTCAATAAGTACCCCTGATACTAAACAGACCAAAAAATCCAGTAAATCGAAAAACGTACTCAGCAAGGATCTGTTAGTGCTCGGTCAAACACTGACACAATTGGAAGATGGCTTATTATCACCGCCCGGCTTCCAACTCGTTGTATTTTTATCTATTAATACAAGCGACGATTTTATTCTCAGGGAAGTAGAATTAAGCGTAGACGGTAAAAAGGTACAACGCCGAAAATACAGCAAAAAAGAAGTTCAGGCCCTTCATAAGGGAGGAGCACACCGTCTTTATATTACCAATCTTTCAGAAGGTAAACATATTATTACTGCTAATTACACAGGCGGCACGGGAAGCAAAAGCGAGTACCAAAGTAAAAAAACATTCGAGTTTGAAAAAACATCGGAACGTAAAACGGTTGAGTTAAAACTAGTAAGCTTTGTAGGCACGCCCATATTTTCGGTAAAGGAATGGTACTAATGAATCAGCGGATTATCCGAGGCGGATTAAAAACACGCCTGCAATCGCAATCCATACGAAGTAAAACCATGCAATGGCTATCTACGCAAAAGGATGCAACGTCATTGCTGTTTATTATTATAGGTTTTGCCATATCAGTATACTCTCCCCTATCAAACGCAGAAGAAAGCAATTTTAAATTTTATGACACAAAAAGCCCGTATATTAGAGCCGTTTTGTTTGACATCTATCAAGAAAAATACACATCTGCAATTGGCCGTTTGATTTCCAGGCGTTACCGTAATAACGATAAAGAGAAGTTGCAATCAGAATTGCTATTGGCACATATATACATCTCATTTCGCATGCACGATGACGCTGAGAAAATTCTAAATGCGTTGCCAAAACGCATGCCTTCGAACGAAACTCGAAACAAAAATGTATTATGGATGGATATAGCAAAAGCGCATTTTCGTGCTGGCGACATTAATGCTGCCCAAGATACGTTATACAAACTGGACAACATCGTTTCCAGCAAACTTACACGTGAACGCGAGGTTTTCCAAGCGCAGATATTAATGAGTCAGAAAAAATACAGGGAAGCCGTAGAAGAACTTGAGAATACACGCGGGAGTTCGGACTGGGCAGCATATGCGAGATACAATCTCGGTGTAACATTAGTCCGATTAGGTAATGAGAAACGCGGTATAAAGAAGCTAAAAATCGTTTCACGGATGGATTCAAATGAACCTGAAATGAAGTCATTAAAAGATAAAGCCAATTATACGCTGGGCTATATCTATCTAAAAAACAAAAACCCTGACAAAGCAAAATCTCATCTCCAGAAAATCAGGCTAAACAGCCCACTTGCCAATAAAGCACTTATGCACCTGGGCCTGGTATATTCCGAAATGGATAATCACAAACAATCGCTTGCCGCCTGGCTGACGTTGTCGCAACGCGATCCAAGCGACAGCACAGTGCTTGAATCTATGCTTGCAGTCCCTTTCGCCTTTGCAGAACTTGGTGGATTTGATCAAGCCGTAAAAAATTATGAATTAGGAATCGATGCCTACCGGATCGAAATAAAGCATATAAACAAAGTAATTCAGTCTGTAAAAAAAGGACACACCACCAATGCAATTCTGGAACAATTAATCGAAGACGGAGCAGAATCTCTGGATAAATCAGATTTATTACCCGTCACAGAAAACACTAAATATTTACTGGGATTATACGAAAGTAACGAATTTCAGGAAGCAATAAAAAATTACAAAGATCTGCGATCGTTAGAAAACAAGTTGAAGAAATGGACATTCGCGATTTATAGAGTAGGAAATATGTCCAAGACATTCAAAAAAGTTTATGTTGATAAAATCGCCCTACAACAGTCAAGACTGGCTAAGGCTGCACAAGAAATGAAGAAGCATATTAAGAAAATGGCACTTGAAACTTTGCAGAACCGAAAGAACAAACTAAATATATATATAAAACAAGCTCAATTTGCGACTGCACAAATTTATGATAAAGGCCACTCTGTCAACTCACGATAATTCACCGCAAAGGCGCAAAATAGGCAAAAAAACTCAAATTATTAATAAAAAATATAAAAATAAATGACTATTTTACTTTGCGTACCTTTGCGGTGAAAAATAATAGTGAAACAGAAAATCAAATACCTCATTAGCACTCTTATTTTCATCGGATTCATTGCCATCGTTGAGCACTATTTTAACTGGCGCGATATTCTATCTCCGTGGCACCACTTGAAAGGACTCGACTTGCTAATCATCACATTGTTGATATTCCTAAGCTATTGGACACGATCCATGCGCATATATGATTATTTTTATTCAGAGATGCACGGCGCATATAAAAGCTGTATAAAGCTGGTATTACAGCACAATATGCTAAACAATCTGTTGCCTATGAGAACAGGTGAAATTAGCTTCCCTGTGCTAATGTCGCGTTATTTCGATATTCCTACAGCCAAATCAATACCCGCATTATTATATTTTCGAATTCTTGATTTACATACTCTGCTCAGCATTGCGTTAGCTGTTATAGCTGGATATATGTACAATATTTACGCATCAATTGCATTGTTCTTATTGTGGATGACTATTCCTGTTGTTTTGTTTAAGACAAATATACTCATTTTAAATAAACTAAATGCAAAAACAGATACTCGTATTAATGCATTGCTAGTAAAATGCTTAACCAGTCTACCGCAGCAATTACGCGGTTTTATTCACGCCTGGCTGTGGACCTGGTTTAACTGGATTATAAAATTAGGCGTTTCATCCTGGATTATTTTACTTTTTCTTGATACATCCTTTAGTATTGCCATTATGGGTGCGATTATGGGTGACCTTACCAGTGTATTACCTATTTACGGTATTGCGGGTTTTGGCACGTATGAAGCCGGCATACTTGCTGGAATACTACCTTTTGACGGTACGGACGCTGCTACTAACAATATAATCAATAAAGAAACTGCGCTACAAGCAGCTATTTATTTACATTTGATTATACTTGGCTCTGCCATAGCTGGCGGCGCCATAGCGGTATTAATACCCCGTCATAACAAACGGTGCTAACAAAACAGTGTTAACAAACAGTTCTAACAAAGAGTAATAACCCATACTGATGAGCAGAAGCTAAAAATTAGCTTCTAAAATTTGTCTTTCAAGCCATATATTATGAACATAAAAAATCAATCTGAACATACAATACCAGCTCATCGGTTGTCGATCGTAATCCCGGTTTATAATGAAGAAGAAAATATAGCACCTCAAACTACACAAATACACGATGCATTGGCAAACTACCAACACCCATGGGAGCTTATAATTATTGACGATGGTAGCACCGACGACACAAACAATTGTGCTCGATCCGTCATACAGGAATTCGGTAGCCACGTACGTCTAATAAATCTACAACGAAACTTTGGGCAAACAGCCGCCATGCAAGCAGGCTTTGATGCTGCCCGAGGCGATGTGATTGTCACACTCGACGGTGATTTACAAAACGACGCGAAAGATATACCTCGTATCGTTAAACGCTTATTAGACGAAGACCTTGACTTGGTTTCCGGTTGGCGAAAATCCCGGAAAGACTATTATCTACGTCGATTATTATCTAACGCGGCAAATCTGCTGATTCGTAACATCACAAAGGTAAATCTCCATGATTATGGTTGTACGCTAAAGGCATTTCGTGCAGAAACAATAAAACCAGTCAGACTTTTTGGCGAAATGCACCGGTTTATCCCGGCATGGATGGCTACACAAACTGCACCTGCACGCATCAAGGAAGAAGTAGTTGCCCATCACCCCAGACGATTTGGTGAATCCAAATACGGCCTTTCGAGAACGTTTCGGGTATTATTAGATTTACTGTCCGTGTATTTTTTCATGCGCTACAGGGCCAAGCCAGGACATTTTTTCGGTAAAATTGGATTTATATTTGTCGCACTCGGTGGGATAGCATTGAGCTATTTGTTAATACTGAAATTATTTTTTGGAGAAGATATAGGAACACGGCCACTTTTATTAATTGGCGTATTGTTCATCGTATTGGCAGTACAAATGATTACAACTGGCGTGTTAAGCGAGTTGGTTTCGCGAAACTACTACGAAACGGGAGACATAAAATCCTATACGATCTACAATAAAAATGAGGTAGAGTCCGCTTCGACCGAAGACTGGAACTTACCTGATGACATTGATTCAGCTTAATACCTAAGGAACCTCCGATCTAGTTTAATGTCCAAAACAAAATTCATGTATAACATCACTCAATATGTCTTTGGCTTATTATTTCTAAGTTCGGTTTCAATTTGTACACATGCCCAAACTTTACCCGCAGAATTTACTGCATACTACCAATCATCAACGGGGCTCATTAGTGGCAAGTCAATTATCTCACTTACATCGGAAGAAAATAATAGTTACCGCTATCAGTCTGTCACAACAGTGACTGGCTGGATGAGCGTATTTGCGGGAGGTAAAATTTTTGAGCAAAGCTACGGAAAATATGTCAATGGTAAAATTCGTCCGATCAAATATGTTTATAAACGCACAGGTAAAAAAGAACGATATGTCGAACTAAAATTTGACTGGGAAAACCACAAAGTAACTAACTCCATTAATTCAGACCCGTGGAAAATGGCAATAGACGCAAACACCCTGGACAAGCTCGTCTATCAACTAGTAATGATGCACGATTTGCAAAAAGACACTTTGCAAAAAAATAATATTCAACAAATAAAGGAGCTTAACTACTCTATTGCCGATGGCGGAAAATTAAAAAATTATACAATAGCTATTCTTGGGAAAGAAAAAATAAGTACTAAACTTGGTGAATTACAAACTATCAAGGTATCACGGACGAATGGTAAACGAACTGTCACAATGTGGTGTGCTGAAAAGTTTGGTTTTTTACCTGTATGGATACGTCAGGAAAAAAAGGGAGGAAACAGCTATACAGCCAAAATTTATAAACTGGATGGTTTCCCTGATTCAACGGCAACTCCGGCTACGACTACTCCGGCTGATCAACAATAATTTTTATATTGCCTTACTTACTTATATTACCTTGCATATACCCGTAGCGATTGAGATTTAGGTGTAACTGCACGCCCCCTTTATTCCATGGCTGCGTTGAAATTCCTCGCAATAGAGCATAGAGCGACTATTACTCGTCATTTCGCCTTGCCATGAAATAAATAGGACGCACATTTACACCTAAATCCCAAACGCCACGGGTATAGATGAGCTATTTGTAAATTGATTTTAATTGATCTAACGAATCGATAAAGTTGCTATCTGTAGCTTCATACTCAAGATAAGATTTAGCGTTCACGCCTGCGTCTGCAAACATTTTTTCCACGGCCTGATTCGATTCTGTGTGATGATCTTTCCGTGTAGAATAAATTATGCTTTTGATGCCGACCTGAATAATTGCTTGTGCACAGGTGTTACACGGGAATTGCGTCATATACATCGTCGCACCACTCATGTCGTGCGCCATACAATTATAAATCGCATTTTTTTCAGCGTGCACAACATACGAATGCTTTGATTTTAGCGCATCTTCGTCATTATCTGCCCAATAATCCGCATCATTGTCGTCACAACCTCTGGGTAAACCATTGTAGCCAATGCCAATTATCTTTTTATTAGCATCGACAATACAGGCACCATTTTGAGTTTTCCTGTCTTTTGAGCGAAAGGACGATAAAATCGCAATTGACATGAAGTAAGTGTGCCACGACATGTATTTTTCTTTTTTCATAATGACTGATTCATAAAAAAAAGCACATAACAAAGAGCTATTTTTCACCACCGATTTTTAACCACGCAAACACACGCATTTTACAATTGAACCGTGTGTCTGCCGTCGTTAAATTTATAATATTTTAATTATTCTGAATTACAATCGTGGGAAATTTTGCACTGTGGTCTTTCGCAGTAAGGGACAGTTTTGCCGAGACGCGGCGGGCAATTTCACGGTAAATCTGTGAAATTCGCCCATCCGGATCAGCAGCCACTGTCGGGTTGCCGCCGTCGACTTGTTCTCGAATTTGCTTATCAAGAGGAAGCGCACCTAATAATGCAACGCTTTCGTCATCCGCCAGACGCCCTCCCCCGCCAGACCCAAAAATATGTTCTTCGTGGCCACATTCGCTACAAATATGAATACTCATATTTTCAATTATACCTAATACCCTCACTTCCACTTTTTCAAACATTCTTAATCCCTTACGCGCATCGAGCAGGGAAATATCTTGTGGCGTTGTCACAATAACAGCACCGCTGACCGGAACCTTTTGCGCCAAAGTCAATTGTATATCACCCGTACCTGGCGGTAGATCAACCACCAGATAATCCAGATCGTGCCAGTTTGTATCATTGAGCAACTGATCTAATGCCTGGGTCACCATCGGGCCACGCCAGATCATCGGCGTTTCCTCTTCTACCAGGTACCCGATCGACATGGATTGGAGATTATGGTGTACAACGGGTTCCAGGGATTTACCATCTTTTGATTCCGGTTTAACTGCGCCACCCAACATACGCGGTTGGCTTGGGCCGTATATATCTGCATCCAGAATTCCGACATTGGCCCCTTCTACTTGTAATGCAAGCGCGAGATTCACGGCAGTGGTCGATTTACCGACGCCGCCCTTGCCAGAGGCAATAGCAATAATATTCTTTACACCCTTGATGGGTTTTACGCCTTTTTGCGTGGTATGACCGACAATCTTGCTGGAAATATTTACTTTTGCCTCATTTATACCGTCAATGGCTTGAATTTTATCCTTAATCTTTGCGGCAAGTTCATCCTGATAACCTTTCGCCGGATAGCCCAACTCGATATTAACTGTCACTGTATCGTCGGCGATGGTAATGTTTTTTACGCAATTTGCTGTGACAAGATCTTGCTCCAGATTCGGGTCAATAATCTCTTTTATAGCCAATTCGACTTGTAATTCGCTTACACTCATTTATTGCTCCTCCACTTATTCCTCGTCAACAATCTGTCGACTATGCTGCCATCACATACATCCGACAAAGATAAAAGTACGCAGGAATCGAATTCTACACGATTTTTCCCTTGTGACGCACACTTACTGTATGATCCGTGACTTAAATGCAAGGCTAAGCACACTGTAAAAAGTGCATTGTTAACTTCGCCCCTATATCCACAAAAAAGCCTCACTTTAAGCGTGGGTTCATTCACGAAATCAGCGATATTTGTTATTATTGCTTACATTAATAAAACATTTTAATACAACGACATCAGTTTTGAGATAGGCCAAAAGTAATATGCGAAATATCCTCGTTACCAGCGCACTGCCCTACGCCAATGGTTCGATTCACATTGGGCATTTAGTGGAATATATCCAGACGGATATTTGGGTACGTTTTCAGAACATGCGCGGCAATCAATGTATTTATGTGTGCGCGGACGACTCACACGGCACACCGATCATGTTACGTGCACAAAAAGAAAATATTACGCCTGAGCAGTTGATAGAACGTTATTCTATCGAACACCAACAGGACTTTGCTGATTTTTCGATTCGCTTTGATAATTATTACTCAACGCATTCAAACGAAAATCAGCAGCTATCGGATACGATCTATAACCGATTGAATGATGCCGGGCATATCACTCGAAAAGTAATAAAGCAGGCCTATGACCCGGTTAAAGAAATGTTTTTGCCGGATCGTTTTATCAAAGGAGATTGCCCCAAGTGTGGTGCGCCAGATCAATATGGCGATGGATGCGAAGTTTGCAGTTCCACCTACGCACCAACGGAACTTAAAAATGCCGTCTCTGCGGTATCTGGTGCGACACCAATAGAAAAAGAATCCGAACACATCTTTTGCAAGTTACAAAATTTCGAAGACATGTTAAAAACATGGACTCACGGCGAGCACCTGCAATCTGAAGTATCAAACAAACTCGATGAATGGTTAGATAGCGGATTACAGGAATGGGATATTTCACGCGACACGCCCTATTTTGGTTTTGAAATCCCAGATGCACCGGGTAAATACTATTATGTTTGGTGGGATGCACCCGTGGGATACATGGCCAGCTTCCAAAATTTGTGCGAAAAAAGAAAAGACCTGAGTTTTGATGCCTATTGGGACAAAAACAGCCAACATGAGCTTTATCACTTCATTGGCAAAGATATTATTTACCACCACGCGTTATTTTGGCCTTCGATGTTGGAGGGTGCCGGTTTCCGCAAACCTAGCGGTATTTTCGTGCATGGCTTCCTGACAGTTGACGGCCAGAAGATGTCGAAATCACGCGGAACGTTTATAACGGCACGCAGTTATCTTAACAATCTTGACCCGGAATATTTGCGCTATTATTTCGCGACAAAGCTCAACGGCAGCTTCCAGGACATAGACTTAAACCTGGATGATTTCTTATTACGTGTAAATTCCGATCTGGTCGGTAAAGTCGTCAATATCGCAAGTCGATGCGCCGGGTTCATCGACAAACGTTTTGAAAACAAACTCGCCGCTAATTGCAGCGAACCTGGGCTATATCACGATTTCATCGATATGGGTACTACCATCGCGCAACATTACGAATCGCGAGATTATGGAAAAGCAATGCGTGACATCATGACCCTGGCAGACCGTGCCAACCAATATATTGACGAAAAGAAACCCTGGGTGCTAGCAAAACAAGAAGGCATGGAGCAACAGGTCCATGATGTATGTTCATTGGGATTGAATTTGTTTCGAGTTCTTATCGCTTATTTAAAACCGGTCCTACCCGATATGGCCAAAAAAGTAGAGACCTTCCTCAATATAAAGCCATTAAACTGGGACAATTATCCAGTACCGTTGCTCAGCCACAGCATTACAAAATTCAAGCCATTAATGACACGCGTAGAAAAGGAAGATATTGAAAAAATGTTAGATGAATCAAAACAAGACTTGCAAAAGGAACTGCCCGCTAAGGCAACTGGCGCTACGCCTAATACAACAAATAGCAAACAAGGCAGCGGCGATCCTATTGCAAGCGAAATTCAATTTGATGATTTTGCCAAGGTAGATTTACGTATCGCAAAAATTGTTAAAGCAGAACATGTGGAAGGTGCCGATAAATTATTGCAGCTCACCCTGGATATCGGTAACGAAACACGCAACGTATTTGCGGGCATCAAATCCGCGTACCAACCGGAAGAGCTCGAGGGCAAATTAACCGTGATGGTCGCCAATCTTGCGCCTCGCAAAATGCGTTTTGGTATTTCAGAAGGCATGGTACTCGCCGCTGGCCCGGGCGGCAAAGACTTGTGGATATTACATCCCGATTCTGGTGCACTACCGGGTATGAAAGTAAAATAGGACAAGAATTTAAATTCCCACTCAGCATTGGAAGATTGTCACAAAACTTGGTTCTTCGTAGGTTGGGGTGGCGTTAGGAACCTCAACAGCGGCGCTATTAGGTACTCCGCTATCGGACTTCGTTCCTCACGCCAACCTTCAATGGGCTTTTGCGACACCCTCATCAAGAAAGAGAGGAAGCAAAACAGTAAAATCTATGACTGAATATATACTCATATTAATAAGCACGGTACTGGTCAATAATTTCGTGCTGGTGAAGTTTCTGGGCCTGTGTCCCTTTATGGGCGTATCGCGCAAACTTGACACAGCAATAGGTATGTCGCTTGCAACCACATTTGTTCTGACATTGTCGTCGGTATGCAGTTACATCGTAAACCAGTACTTATTACTTCCCCTGGAAATTGAATATCTTCGCACAATATCATTTATTTTAGTCATTGCCGTTGTCGTACAATTTACTGAAATGGTTGTACGTAAATCCAGTCCGTTACTTTACCAGGTGCTGGGTATTTTCCTTCCGTTAATAACGACAAACTGTGCTGTGCTGGGTGTCGCACTATTAAATATTCAGCAACAACATAGTTTTTTACAATCTGCTTTTTACGGCTTTGGTGCATCGATCGGATTTTCACTGGTGTTGATCCTGTTCGCCGCAATGCGTGAACGTATAACTGCATCAGATGTCCCTGTCGTTTTTCGAGGACCGCCTATTACATTGATTACCGCTGGATTAATGTCAATGGCCTTTATGGGTTTTTCTGGCTTACTCAAGGGGTAACACATCCATGTTAATTAGCATCGTTGCATTAAGCCTGTTGAGCGTTATTTTTGGATTACTATTAGGTTACGCAGCCGTGCGCTTTAAAGTACAGGGTAATCCTATAGTGGATGCAATCGATGCATTGCTGCCTCAAACACAGTGTGGCCAATGTTCTTATCCGGGCTGTAGGCCGTATGCTGCAGCCATTGCAAATCAAGAATCGGATATCAACCAATGCCCTCCCGGTGGCGAGGTCACAATAAAAGCGCTAGCGGATCTTCTCGGGCGTGAAGCAAAACCCCTTAGCTCAGAACATAGGCCAGAACATAGACCAGAGCATCACCTAAACAACAATGAAGAATCAGTTAAAACCGTTGCCGTTATCGATGAACAAATGTGTATAGGCTGCACGCTTTGCATTCAGGTCTGCCCCACTGATGCCATCCTCGGTGCGACTAAGCAAATGCACACCGTTATTGCACTCGAATGCACTGGGTGTGACTTATGCCTGGCACCCTGCCCGGTTGACTGTATTGAGATGGTACCCGTAATAGAGACGACAAAAACTTGGAAAGCACCCTACCCGAAGACATCTCAATTAATTGAGCAACTGAGGAAAGCAGGTTGACGTCATTAAAAAAATTATTCCCGTTCCCGGGTGGTTTACGTCTAGTTGGCTCACAGCTTAATAAACGTGACGTGGGAAGCGTTGCTACGAAAGTGACTACGACAGAGTCCATAACAGAGACTGTAACATCCGATGTAACATCCGCTGTAATACAGGCAAAAATACCGCAACGCCTGATTTTTCCATTGCAGCAACGTTATGGAGCCACCACTTTGCCTGTTGTCAATGTCGGTGATCATGTATTGAAAGGTCAGGAAATTGCCAAAGCTAGCGACCCATTAAGCGTACCTATTCACGCGTCAAGCTCAGGTAAAATCACCGCAATTCGCGAACTACCCACTGCCGACCCTTCTGGAATTAATACAACCTGTATTGAAATGGAAACAGACGGCAGGGATCAATGGGTAAGCCAGCGAAAGATAACGAACGAAAACTATATGCAACTCTCGCCGCTTGAACTCCGGCAACGTATTCACAATGCGGGCATTGTTGGCATGGGTGGTGCCGGCTTCCCAAGCGCCGTCAAACTGGATGCGGGACAAAAAAATAATATCGATATATTAATACTTAATGGTGCCGAGTGCGAACCCTATGTCAGTTGTGACGATATGCTTATGCGTACAAGAGCAAATGAAATAATCGCAGGTACGCAGATTATCATGCGTACGTTACAAACTGGTTACTGCATTATAGCCATTGAAGACAACAAACCAGAGGCCGTTGCTGCGCTTAACGCATCACTCGAGGCTTCATTCAAGACATCTTTCAATACTTCTTTCAATACAAGTCATAACAAAGATTCATCGCCAAAAATAGACATCATCACCGTACCAACGCTCTATCCGGTGGGTGGCGAAAAACAATTGATAAAATTACTAACAAATAGAGGCATCGCCAAAAACAGACACCCTTATGAATACGGCTTGGCTTGTTATAACGTCGCTACAGCAGCGGCGACATACCGTGCGATCTATTTTAACGAACCATTATTATCCCGCATCGTAACGGTAACCGGCGCTGTGCCACAAACACAAAACCTCGACGTGTTAATCGGCACAACCGTAGGCGCTCTAATAGAAAATTGCGGAGGACGCATACAGTCGTTGAATCAAATCATCATGGGTGGCCCGATGATGGGTATTGCACTTCATTCCAGTGAAACGCCAGTCGAAAAAACAACGATTTGTATCATTGCCAAATCAAATACCGTCGAATTCAAACACGCAGCACCGTTTCCCGCCAGGGCTCACGCCAGACCCTGCATTCGCTGCGGCGCCTGTGCAGACGCCTGCCCGGTAAAATTACTACCCCAACAGCTATTTTGGCATGCACATGCAAAAGAAATTGAAAAAACGAAAGACTATCACATCCAGGATTGTATCGAATGCGGCTGCTGCGATTACGTCTGCCCCAGCCATATTCCATTAGTGGCGTATTTTCGTTATGCCAAGGCAGAAATTCATGCATTGGAACAGGACAAGATAAAATCGAATCTCGCCCGTCAACGACACGAATTTCGTGCGCAACGACTGGAACGGGAGAAAAAAGAGCGCGCAGAACGGCATAAGAAAAAAATCGATGAACTTTCTAAAAAGTTACCAGCAACGGAAACACCTAAAGAAAAGAAAAATACAACGTCGGCAAACGTCTGAAACTAATCGATTACCCGCAAACACGATAACGTGATGGCTTTAAACACAAAAAACTCTCCGCATATCCACGCACAAACGTCTGTCACAGCGATCATGCTGAATGTAGTACTCGCACTACTACCAGCACTTTTTGTTTATTTATGGTTTTTTGGTTGGGGACTGTTAGTACATATCGTCATTGCATCCATTACTGCATTATTATCCGAAGCCTTGATACTTTATCTGAGAAAAAAACCCGTAGTGCCCGCGCTTATGGATGGCAGCGCGCTGGTAACTGCCATACTCATTGCATTTTGCATTCCGCCATTGGCCCCATGGTGGATTACCTTTGTGGGCACAGCGTTTGCCATCATTATCGCCAAGCACCTTTACGGCGGCTTGGGTTACAACCCATTTAATCCAGCAATGGTCGGTTATGCCATGTTACTGATATCTTTTCCTCGTGAAATGACCAGTTGGATTTCACCAGACGAAATAAAGCAACTCGGTTTCAACCTTGCAGAAACAATTGACGTCATCATTTCAGAACTTGTAATGCTCGATGCGCTCAGCATGGCGACACCCCTTGATACTGCAAAAACCGAACTTACACACGGCAACACACTCAGCATAATACTTCAAAATACGTCACTGTTTGCTACTTTCGGTAGCTCTTTTGGTAGTTCTTTCGGCAACTTTTTTGGCAATAATGGGTGGGGCTGGGTCAATTGTGCGTTTGTTTTCGGCGGCGGCTGGTTATTAATAAAAAAAATAATACACTGGCACATCCCTGTGGCCATTTTATTAAGCTTATTTTTATTCGCCAGCACATTTCATCTATTTGATAACGAACATTATCTGTCTCCGATGTTGCATTTGTTCAGTGGCGCGACGATGATCTGCGCTTTTTTTATTGCCACAGACCCGGTGACAGCGAGTACCACTTTTAAAGGTCGTCTTATTTATGGTACAGGTATAGGAGCATTAATTTATATTATTCGAACCTGGGGAGGCTATCCCGACGCAGTTGCCTTTGCGGTATTACTCATGAATATTGCTGTACCCACTATTGACTATTACACGCAACCTCGCGTGTTTGGGCACGGGAAATCGGATAAAAAATAACTTATGGCGCCTTCTCTTGGTACATCTAGTACAACCCCTATTATTAAAAATATGGCTCGATCAGCGATATTGTTAGGTCTTTTTGCTTTTGTTGGCACCGCTATTGTAGTTTTCACATTTAAAGGCACTGAAAAACAAATTCTCGAAAGCGAAAAACAGTATTTGTTAAAAAAATTACACGCACTAATTAAACCAGAGGAATACGACAATGATTTATATACGGATACCATTTTAATCAACGATAATTTTTTACTCAAAACACCGCAGCCGGTCACAGTCTACCGCGCCCGCCTTGCTGGCAAACCGGTAGCGGCTATATTTACTACATACGCCCTTGATGGTTACAATGGCACTATTAAAATACTGGTCGGTATTCATGAAAACGGCTCTGTTACGGGTGCGCGCATCATCGCGCACCGGGAAACACCCGGACTCGGCGATGCGATCGACGAAAATAAATCAAATTGGATCACTTTATTTGCCGGAAAAACATTAACTACCCCTGATATCAGACACTGGCGGGTAAAAAAAGAGGGTGGTGTATTTGATCAATTTACTGGCGCAACTATCACTCCACGCGCTGTAATCAAAGCAATACACAATGCATTACTTTATTTCAACAACAATAAAAAATTATTGTTTTCAACTGAAAACGAACCAATGAAAGCAACACGTTCATGAATCAAAAAATTGTATCCAATGGACTATGGCACAATAATCCCGCAACTGTTCAGTTATTGGGGTTATGTCCCTTGCTTGCAGTAACAAATACCACAATAAACGGATTTAGTCTTGGCATGGCCACGCTGTTCGTACTGATCTGTTCAAATGTAGCTATTTCACTTATCCGGCATTTGATAACAGATGAGATTCGTATCCCTGTCTTTGTGTTGGTGATTGCTTCTTTTGTTACTGCAACCGAACTGCTTATGGAGGCTTATTTCTACGATTTACATAAGGTACTGGGTATTTTTATCCCCCTTATCGTAACTAACTGCGCTATCATCGCACGTGCCGAAGCGTTTGCTTCAAAAAATAGACCACTACCTGCGTTAGTTGATGGTTTATCTATGGGACTTGGGTTTGCGTTCGTACTCACCCTACTCGGCGGTCTAAGAGAACTGCTCGGACAAGGCACGCTTTTAGCACAAGCCCACCTGATGTTTGGCGAGCGACTAAACTGGATCACGATCAATGTAGTTAATGACTACCAGGGATTCCTGCTCGCCATTTTACCACCGGGCGCTTTTATTGGGCTGGGTCTCATCATCGCGACAAAAAATGCAATAGAATTACACACGCAAAAATCACCTGCCACAAAAACAAACATTTCTACTCAATAAGAAAACGCCCCTGCCGATAACCAAAGCGGGGACATTTCACCACGCTATTTTTCCGCACTTTTTTGTTCGGTAATATTGTTCAGAAAAATTGACCCCAGAAAAAGTGCGCAAAAATTGAGAACCAGTTCACA
>JAADIM010000015.1 GCA_013151345.1 Gammaproteobacteria bacterium | reverse complement strand
TTTTCATGATCAGAAGCGGTAAAAAAGAACCCACCTTTTTCCTTATCTTCGAATTTCGCCAGCACAACATCGAGTAACTGAATCGCAAAATCTAAATCGCTCTTGTTCCAGCGGGCTTGCAATAATTCAACAATACCATCAATAAGAAAAACATAGTCATCCAGATAGGCATTAAGGTGCGCGGTGCCGTCTTTACTGGTCGCTAATAATCGACCGTCAATCCACATACTCGATTTTACAAAGTCCAATGCGCGCCGCGCTGAGTCAATAAATTTTTCTTCACCTAGCAAACGACCCGCTTCAGCCATACCCTTTATCATCAAACCATTCCAGGAAGTCAGTATTTTTTCATCGCGACCCGGTTTAACACGTTGCTCACGTGCGACAAAAAGTTTTTCTTTGGCCGACTTCTTGGTAGAGAATAAAATATTAACAACCTCTGTTTCCTCTATACCAACAGAACGGGCGATTTCACTGGCATTCTGCTTTATATTAAAATGCCATTTACCTTCAAAATTCGCTGCTGCGTCAAGGCCGAAATATTTTTCTATAACGCGAAACTCAATATCATCCGTTAAAACCTTTTTTACCTCTTCCCGAGACCAAGCGAAAAATTTTCCTTCCTCGCCTTCAGAATCCGCATCAAGCGTGGAATAATACCCACCATCAGTCGATTGCATTTCACGTATTACCCATTCGCCTGTTTCTTTGACAATACGTTTAAACACAGCGCTGTCTGTCGCTTTATATGCTTGTGCATATAAACTCAATAGCGGCCCATTGTCGTATAGCATTTTTTCAAAATGCGGTATTTCCCAGCGTTCATCCACTGAATAACGACAAAAACCACCAGCTAACTGATCATAAATACCCCCAGAGGCCATGGCATGCAATGTTTGAGAAAAAATATCATATGCCTCATCGTCCTGTTCCCCATCTGCATCTTTAACCGCCCAGTGTCGTAATATTCTCTGTATATTTGTCGGGTGAGGAAACTTCGGCGCTGCGCCAAAACCACCATAGTGGCGATCATAACTTTTGACCAATTGTTGTCTTGCGATATCCAATGGCGCAGCAGTTAGCTGAGAACCACTCACTGCCTTTTCTTCATATCGTTGCAGCGTCGCCATTACAGATTCGTTTTGCTTAATGAGATCATCCATTTGTTTTTGATAATAATCATGGATGTGCAGCATGAGTTCCCTAAAAGAGGGCATTCCATGGCGCGCTTCTGACGGAAAATAGGTTCCCCCGAAAAAAGGCACATGATCGTCCGGCATCAAGAACATCGTTAAAGGCCAGCCGCCCGTTCGCTGTGTTAATAAATGGTGCGCCGTTTGATAAATTTTATCCAGATCCGGGCGCTCTTCCCGGTCTACTTTAATATTCACAAAGAGGCGATTCATCATTTGTGCAGTATCATCATCTTCAAATGATTCATGCGCCATCACATGGCACCAGTGACAGGCAGAATAACCTATGGATAACAAGATGGGAGTTTTCTCATTGCGGGCTTTTTCTATCGCTTCACCCCCCAGGGATACCAGTCCACAGGATTATGCGCGTGCTGCAGTAAATATGGGCTGGTTTCATTAGCCAGACGGTTACTACCTATGTCGTTCTTCATTTCGTTTACACCTGTTTTTTTGTGGGACGAATACCCACGTTCTCAGAATGCACAGAAGTATGTAAAATAAATTTATGCGCTGAGCTTCCTTGAGATCGTTTCATGTCCAGTAAATTCGCGACCATTGTCAATGGCCGTCCTCTTCATTCCATAGCGGCGTTAAAATTTCTTGCAATAGGCCGACTATTACGCGTCATTTTGCCTTGCTATGAAATTAATATGACGCACACTTAACACCTAAATCTCAAACGTTTTGGGTATATTATGTGAGATATTACCAAAATATAAACAAGGACGTTTAAGTCGGATATAATAGGGTATAATGGAATGACAATGGAATAAAAGTAACAAGATACTTGGGACTAACAAAAAAAATAGCTTATAAATAATTGGCGCCCTTAATTTCCATCCAGAAAACATTGCTTGTGGGAAATGGGAGATATGACACCATATTGTATGCCATATTGTTAAAAGGAGATGATTCTAATATGTTAGAAAACAAACATGAAGAAGACGTTCTATTAACGAAGATAAAAACCAAGCGGCAGGAACTTACGGACTATCTTACCAAGTACAAACCGAGACATTCACGACTCATTAATTCGTCCATTACTTTTGGTGCTTTAACTGCGGCGTTAACAATGGGGCCCGGCGTTGGTGGCAACGAGTTCATTAATACTATTAGTAATGTCGTATCATTCGGTATCCCGGTCTGGCAACTTCTCTGTGTGGTGGCCGCAATCCTTTCTATCGCGACAGTGATTGTCAATGGTATGCTGAAATCTCAGAATCTCACATCCAAGATTACCAGTGCCCAAAGTTGTGTGTCGAAACTCGAAGGTCTGGAAACATTGCTGGAGTTGCGGCAGATGGACATAAAACAGGCAGCCCCTCTCTATACACAGTATATATCTGAGGTTTATCACGTTTGAAAAGCGCAGCAATTTCTAGCAATAGGCGGCCTTCCGTGTCCTAATCAGACAAAACTGCATGCGAAAAATGAGAGACCTGAACACCTGAATGTGCATCTTCATACCAATGAAAAGTTAAATAACAAAGATGCAAATAAAAGCATATAAGCATTTATGCTCTATAGGCAGTTCAATGCATTGTTTTTTTATTTATTTTTTATGAAAAACATGGCTAGGCAGGTCAGTGCTAAAAAGTGCGGGGCGTGCATCGAAGATATAGCGGATCCCTAGTAACAAGTCACTTTCCTCAAATTTTTTGCCCCTTAAGTAGCTGGTGCGACCGATTGCATACCAGTGACTGTGTAAGCGCCAGGCTGCTTCGAGTTCAATGCTCATTCCGAAACCTGACCCGCTGTTTTTTGCGTAAAACCGCCCATCTTCATTGAGAGGAAAAAACGCTACGGCGTCTTCATCGTAGCTAATATAACCCAGCGCGATGTCAGCTTCGAAAACATACTGATAGGATTCTTTTGATAACGTGTGCGCGCTAAGCATAACTTGCGTCATTTTTTGTGGACTAAAATACCCGCCATGGCCAATCGTAAATTGCCCAAGATTTTTATCATATTGGTCGACACTAAGGCGAGGGCCAATAGCCAGATAGTCCAATCGTTTATAACGAGTAAAGATCTTATTCGCGCTAATGGAGAAACCAATATGCTTATTATCATCAACCGTCTGTCCTTTGTATTGGCCGAAGTTAATGCTGCTCGACAGTGTCCAGTCAGGTTGAACGTTATACATGCCGCTTAGCGTCAGACCTGTTTCCATCACACGCCCCCATTCTTGTCCTGTATACGGATCAACAATGCCTGTATAAGACAATATCGATTCACGCACTGGGGTAGAAAACAGGGTCAAGTCCCATGTATACTCCAATTCGGAATGAAGTATACCCGCTCTCCAAAGCAGCTTGCTATCCACTATGCCATCGGTGGGTGTAACCCCAAGTTCAGCAAAATACCGGTAGCGTTCATCCGTAAAGTCGTAATAGAGGTGTGGTTCGATGCCAGCATCAAGTGAATTTGTCGGGTCGAATAAATAGTTTTGCGGAGGCATCGCAGGATAGTTACCGACCAACGCGTTGTCGCCCAGTACGCCACTGTCTAACTTTATGCGTTCCAATTTTAGAGCAAAGCGATGAGCGCTGTTCCAATAACCACTGTTATAGCTGAAATATCCTTCAAAAAAAGGCATGTGATCGCTTTTAAGCTGGCTTAATCCGTCGGTACCGGTTCGCCATGTTCTTTTTAGACCGAGGCCCAGTCGCGATGCATCAATATTTTTTAGACTGGAAAATTTCCCGGTTAATGCTTCATTTTTTTTTACGTGACTTTCTTTTACGTGACTTTTTTTAACTTGATAAGCGGCTTCATATTTTTTTTGATAATAAAGTTTCTCTGCCAGATGATCTCGCCACATTTTATCCAGTGGCCCGTCGGTGCGTGCGACGAGGGTTTTTACTTGTTTGAAATTGTTGCGTTCGAAGGCGCTGAAAAAAACGCCTTGCGCCATTTCCTTATCCGCACCAGCCTCATAAAGGGAAATAAATTGATCCTCGGCTTCAGCATATTCTTTGAGCTGGAACAGACTCCAGGCTCGCAATATAGAGACACGACGATCAGTGTGATAGGTTGGATCTAAATTATTAATCACAGACAATGTGTCGGAATAGTTTCCATCTGAATAGGCTTTGCTCGCTTCAATCATTTGAATTTCAAAAATGAGACTATCACTACGATGGTCACGATTTTTCATTTTATTAAGATGAAAATCCGCAAGGAGAAGATTTTTTTTCTCGAAACTGGTGAGCGCCAACCCAAACTGTGCTTCATCGGATGGCAGCCATTGTGCCGATTTATCGAACCAAAAACTGGCGTCATCAAACTGTTTTATTTTGAAGTAAGTCCATCCAATCACATTGGACACTTTTGCATCTTTACGATTGATGATGTCGTTTTCAATTTTTTTGAAATAATTGATTGCGGTGGAAAATTGTTCCTTATCGGCGTGTTTGGTAATCCAGGTCGTATATAAGTCGTACCGCAAGGTGTCGAATTCGTGTTTGACGTTAGAATGCAGTTTTGCGCCTGCGCTATCCAATTCGCTATAATAGTTAACCAGAAATTCGGTTTGTTCTTCGGGTAAGTGCAAACTCGCACGTTGCAAAGTGATAACCAGTGTTTGGTTTGCATCACATTGTTTTATAATTTTTTGATAGCTATCAACACTATTTTGAGTTTGCTCTAATTTATATTGTGCCAATGCGAGTGCCCACATGTTATACACATTGCTGCAGTTAAAGTGTGCTGGATATTGTGAGGCAAGACGCTCAATGGCGACCCAGTCTTCATTATCAGTCGCGCGTTTTATGTGTATTGTCGCGTAACCTTCATGAAAGATTTGCATCATTTTCGATGGAGGGCGCCAGCCGGGTAATTCGTCCTGGACTTGTTCAAGCTGTATTTTGAATTCGTCAAAACGTTGTTTGCCCAGCAAGTCCCAAAGCAAGCGGTTTTGTGCATTATTTTGCTTACGTGCGTTGGCGGCAACACCTTCATGAAAGATTTTCATCATTTTGGGTGGCGGCGGCCAGTTGGGTAAATCGTCCTGGGCTTGTTCAAGCTCTATTTTGAATTCGTCAAAACGTTGCTCGCCCAACAAGTCCCAAAGTAACTGTTCTTGTACATTATTTTGCTTACTGGCTTTGGCGGCAACTTGTTCACGCTGTATTTTGAATTCGTCAAATCCTTGCTTGCCCGGCAAACCCCTAGGCGACTGTTCTTGTGCATTATTTTGCTGACTTGCGTTGGCAGCAAATTGAATTAGCATGATTGGACTGGCCTTGATAGAATAAACAGGAGTAATAATTGCGGTAATAAGGAATGCTGCACTTAATATGCTGATTACGTTAGGCAAACTAAATACTCTCATCGATGTGAAATCTCCCTGCCCGCCAAACTCGCCATTAATTGCAGGCTTGCTGAATAATAGTTATGTTCATTCCAGTTTATTTTTATTGCGTGATATTCGGCACGGCGTTCCACTAGATGCCTAATGGAATGCACACCATGCAGCGCATTTTTATCGCTAACCCGATTATCGACCAGATTTACCCAATCCGGGATAAGTTTGCGGTGCTCAACGGCATTCCAGAAATGCAGATAAGGGCGAATAAGCCGAGCATTTTCGGCTTTTCCCCAAATCAAAAATAATGGGATGCGTACCGCATCATAGGAATAATACGGGGCTTTTATCTTACTGACTTTCAGTGTTGCGCTAACAGCCAGCCAATCAGGGGGTAAATTCCATTTGCCAAATTGTGCCGCTTGCAGGAGTTGAATGCCGTTATCCATCAAACACGTCCAGCGCTTATCATTATCCCAGTCAAAAAAAGTGTTAAAAGCAGGGAATATCCAGTATGAAAGATTAACGATCGTTTCGTGTTCGGCTACAAAGCCCTTTTCACCGGGGAGCAATACAAGTCCTAATGGTGTCTTGTGTAATAATTTCTTCTTGATATCCGATGTAATGTTCCTTGCGGCCTCAAGATGCTCAGGTTCTTTCCATTTTTCGTATGCCTGATAAAGCGCCCACGCAATCATGATGTCGCCGTCACTGGCATTATTGTTATCCGTAACATGCGGCAGGATACTGGGATGCCATTTCCAGGCAAATAAAGCATCGTCACGTATTTGCAGGTGCTTAGTCGTCCAACGCCAGATTCGTTTAAAGGAACGGCGATCGTCGCTGGCGACAGCCAACAACATTCCCGTCCCTTGACCTTCCGAATGACTGACATTTCCATTGTTGGTATCCAATATTCTGCCGTTTAACATCAAGAAACGGTCTTTATACTGTTCCCAATTGATAACGTTGACGTCACGCTCACTATAAAGAGTGTCAAGCGAACAGGATGGCGTTACGATCAACATGATGACGGCCAGAATAATTGCAACATAACAGCGATTCATTTATGCATGGTGAGCACGTTTAAATCGAGTCAATAACACACGAGTCAGTACAACGAGAAGGATAATCATGCCAATAATAATGGCGAGGCTATACCACGGATGTTGTATGAAATAATATTCAGCGCGCGTACTGATGCTGACGTTCCCGACATTGTAGTTAGTGCTTAGTTTTTGCCAACGTACAGATTCCGGTGTCTCTTTCCAAACGACGAGGTCACCTTGCAGCGCGCCCCAGACTTTTGGGTCCATTGCTTCACGCATCCTCTGGAGGAGAAAATCAGCATTTTCTGCAGTGAAGATCGTTACAGTTTTTCCGCTACTGACCGGTGATTCAAACTGCATTATATTTCCTTGAGAGCCAAAACCGGTCTGTTGTGATACTCGAGCAAAAGCTGGTTCTGCCTGCGCGGGCGAGAAACCAAGTGCGTTCACTATTTTAGACTGGAATTTTGTCCACCAGTTACTGAAGTAAACCTCGGAATCCAATGGGTCGTACATTGCGTAGTGTAAGTCGTGGGCATTCTGTAATGAGTTATAAGCCAGTGGCGAGGCGTTGAGTAGCGCGCTGTCAATGGCACTTTGAGCACCGATAATAATTTGGTTTCTATTTTTGTCCGGAGTGCCGAAGGTCATTTGCGCATTATGAAACGGCATAGTGTTCGTTTGGGCAAGCTTGGACAACAGTGTCCAGCTTGCCGAAATCGACTCGGAGTCGTTGGACGCAACTTGAATTGACATGTCAGAGCCATCCGGGAATTTTGTGTAGGGAAAACCGGTTGTTGCGAACAGCTTGATATCTGGTAGACGAACAAAATGGTCAGCGGCAGGAATTAATAATTTTGAATCATCAAAAATGGTCACCACTAGATTGTCTGTCGATGACACGCTGCATCTGTCTTTCTGCATAGGGCTCAGTTGGGGCTCAATAGAAATCACGTTGCGACCCGGTGCAAATGAGCGTAACGGCACACGCACCTGATAATCTCTGAATACGCCGCCTTTTTGGTCATCGAGTGCAATAGCATTGATAAATTTGTCATTCAACATAAGATTTAGGACTGAATCAACGCCCATTCCGGCACCATATGCCAGATGAAAGCTTAAAATCGACTCACTTCGTTCTGCACTGAAAAAATCAGGCGGTATCCACACTTCGACGCGACTCTTTAGTTTATTGCTGAGTTTATTGCCAGTCAGCGTGGTGGTTTTGAAGCCAAACTGAGAGAAGCGGTAAGCGCTGTTTTGTTTTACACTTGCACGCCTTGTATAGGCTGGTAACGAGGGTATATCGACGCTATTAATAATCGTTGATGTTGAATCCGGCAGAGGGAAATTCAAGTGCGCAAATGCAAGCGCAGCACGGTTTACACCTTCTTTGTCTAATCCAGAAATGACTAATAAAAAGCGCGATGGGTCGTCATCAAATGGAAAAATACCCATATAGCTACCACTAATTTCAGAAATGAGTTCGTTATCCAAATAGGGTTCTAGCTCATCTCGAGTACCCATTAATATCGCATCTGATTGTTGTACTATACTTAAATCGAGCTTGTGAAATCGTTTTGGTGAACGTTGTGACATCATTTTTATGTCACGGGGCAAAGCCTCCAGATGAGAAACACGCAGAGGGATATATTTAAGTCGCAATGCAACCCCTTCCGCCACAAGACCACCCCAGCGCAAATAATCATCGTCCATTTTGCCACCAGGCGTGAGTACCGTTAGATAATAATCTTCCCAAACGCGGCTATTGATCATTTGATCGAGCTCAGAAAGAAGCGGCTTTGTTAATGCTTTATCTTTGATATTCAGTGCAATGGTTGAATTGACCGTGTCAATTTGTGTCCACAACTCGGGGGCCGTCGGGTCTTCACAATCGTTGGTGTAGTGCTGCGCAGCTTCGATTGTGAGTTCATTATAGCCATGCTTAAAAAGTGACGCGGGCACCGATATATCGGCGATGTTTTGCGGTCGACTTGGTGTTAGTGGGATTTGACCGACCATACGACCGTTCATTTTGACGGTCAATAAGGAGCGCTCTTTTAGCAATGCAATAGAATTAAAAAACTCTAAATGCAGATTCGCCTTTTGTATCTCGTAGCGTTCCGACAGCGGAATAAATAAAGCGATTTCGCTCGCCGCATTTCGCAACACGATTTGTTCATCTTTCTCCATGAACTTAGAAAGAGAGGAAGATAATATTCGATGTGATATTTTCTTTTTCTCTGTTTTCGTCGTGTCTATATTGGAAGCATCTTTACTGGAAACATTTATACTGGAAGTAACAGCGGCAGTGACAGCGCTTGTAGCAACATCAGCGACAGATAGCCCTGTTAGCATAAGTTGACAACATGTGAATATGACTAACGTCTTAACAAACGTTTTGTAGTTTTCAGCGCGTGATACGGAGATCATGATTGCTCCTCAATATATAAAAGATAATGCTCTGGTTAAAATACGGTGGCTTCGTGCTACGATAAACTGCGGAATTGTTTTGATAGCTTTTATAGCCGCCATAACGGTGACTACCCAGACATGAAATATGAACTTCATATGTTCTATTGTATGAACAAAGCCTTTATGCGTAAGAAACCAAATTCCTCTGGTGACGCCAACGCGAATTTCTCTTTTTTCCTGGTATTGCACCCAGCGTTCGCTGTCTCCAAAGAGTAAAGAAACAAGTTCACCGCGCTTTTGTTGATTGATTTCAGAGAAATAAACGCTCAAGGAGACTTGCTGAGTGTCGTTCTTTGTGTACGGCCAGGTCGACTGCGTTTTAATTTTAAAAGCACAGCTTCGCTTTAATGCCGGGTCATAAATGTTCAACTGCGCGTCCCCGGCGTTTTTCAGTTTATTAATAAAGTCAGCGGACACCTGCAGTTTGGCGCCACCCATTGATAAATTGGCGACCAAACAATGAATAATCTCATCGTCACCTAGTGAAAGCGTCGCATTCGTGTTGATGTTCACACGCGGGTTTATCCGCCGTTGTTGTCGTTCCAGCAGTGCGCCTAAAGCACCCAGAATAATAAAAAAGTTATAGATCGCCCAGATCAGTGTAATTGTGATGACATCGGTATCTTCTGGAAAATAGATATAGCGTAAAATACCGGCCGATATGGCAATTAAAGTCATCACAAACAGCAGATAAAAGGGTTTAGCGAGCTCTGATATTACGGCGCTTTCCAGTTTTTCGTTCTTCGGTGTCACTAGAAACTCGGGCGATTTCGGGTTCCTCAGAACCTTGTTAATGCCTATAACAGAGAACAGCGATTGCATAACTTCATATAGCTCAGATATGAGTGTCCAGCGTACTTTACCGAAAAGCGTATCGCCGATCAGGAATGTACCAATGACGTGGGGAATCGCAAATGAAAGCACCTCTATCAAGTTGGCATCGTATATTTTCAAACCAAATACGAGGTAAGCCACCGGGGCGAGGAGAAAAATCAGGCGCGCATAGCCAAAAAACCAGAATAAGATACTATTTAAATAACTAAGCCGTTGATAAAAACGTAAGCCTTTTTGGCGCAATGGGTTTCGCATGAGAAATATCTGCACCATACCCTGGGCCCAGCGTACGCGCTGCCGCACAAACGCAGAAAATGTTGCTGGTTGTAAGCCGGAGATCAAAGGTTTTTGAACGTAGATACTTTTATAGCCTTTGCTATGCAGCATTAAAGCAGTATCGGCGTCCTCAGTAATACTGGTTGTTGTTAAACCACCGATTTCGTCTAAATGTGAGCGTCTGAGTAACGCAGCAGAACCACAGAAGAACGACGATCCCCAAAAATCCAGGCCAGGCTGAATGCTAGAGTAAAACATTTCATTTTCACTCGGTGAGCGCTGGAAGGTTTGCAGATTTTTTTCGATAGGGTCCGGGCTAATGAAAAAGTGTGGCGTTTGTACCAAAAACAAATCAGAGGTACGTAAAAAGAAACCTGCTGTTTGCTTTAAAATATCACGAGTAGGCACATGGTCAGCGTCAAGCATCAGGATAAGATCACCGCTTATATGTTTTAACGCGTTGTTAATGTTTCCGGCTTTGGCATGCTCATTGTCGCGGCGGGTCAAATAATTCACATTCAATTGAGCGCAAAGTGCTTGCAGTTTACTGTGCCTGTCAATAGCAGCCTGTGCCAGCACAGCATCTTTGTGTTGGCGTTTACTTTCTGTGCCCCCGTCATCCAAAAGATAAATGCGTAGCTTTTCGGCGGGGTAGTCTATTTGAGTACTGGCCAGCAGTGTTATTTCAAGGAGAGGTAAATCTTCGTCGTATGTCGGTATCAAAATGTCGACGCTGGGATAGTCATTCAGGTTATCAGGTAGTGGACACGGCTTCCTTTTTATTGGGTTGATGTTTACAAAAATACCCAAGATATACATGATAATGCCATACACTTCTGCAAAATACAGCGCTAGAGCGGCAACAAAACTGAATGGGTCGTGGTAAGAAAGCGTTTCGAAGGTACGCCAAAAAAAATAACGAAATGTTAAATAGATACCTATAGTGACGATAATTAAACGCAATATATCGTTTAAACGCGTATTCGCCTGTTTTTTATAGTACAACCACCTCAGGACGATCAAGGTTGACAGCGTGAATACGGCAACCAACATTTGCAGGTTTATGTCGACCGTTAACGTTGTCGAGTAAATAAGGAGTGCAGCAAGCACTAACCATGCGATGGCCAGTATATTTATCTTTTTAGCCATATAATATCCATATTTTTATTTTTGCATTATTCTGTCAATTTATGAGCGCATTGCGACAAACATGCTGGCTATGATTCGTTGTCTGATCTAGCCCAGTGTTAATATCTGATTTAGTGAAAAGCAAATTTTTGTTTTGCTAAGCATTATTGATGTTAACTTTTTATGTAATGATTATGTAATGCGTTAAAAATTGCTCAAGTTATTGCAACATTTGCATGTTTCAATAGTAATTGAGTATCTTCTCTATCATTGGGATATAGGCGACTAACACCAATGTTCGCCTTCTTGACTTTCAACGAAAAGGCATGCTCAACGTGTTTAGCATGCTTCTTACGAGGGGAGCAATGTCGTTTACTGGGCGTGTCATCTAGATTCAGGACCGAATGACACTTGGTAAAGCAATTATTATAATAAAAAATTCGAGATGATAATAAACTATCCGATACAGTTAGCCAAGCCCTTTTCACTACTGATGGGAAATGAGAACAAGCCAAGGATAAACTTTAAAAATATGAACACCCTAAAAAGCTTAGCTATTTAGCCACTAAAGTACAGCGTATAATAGTTCTCTTATTATGGGATTTTTTTACAATCTCCCAATTGAAATTAATGTTCTTTAACCAGCAATGGCACAATGAAATCGACCAATAGTAAAGGTCATGGCTCTCTTTTTTTGTAGTTAAAACTCTTATTTGAAAAGCAACGAACGCTTTTTTTTGTTAACCTAACCGCCCATGCATAACACACCGATTGGTACACCCCATGTCTGATAGTACTAAAATTGCGCCATTGCGCCTGAAAAAGAATGAAGATCGCCGCATTCTAGCGGGCAATCCATGGATATTTAGTAATGAAGTGGATATCCAAGCCACACCGTTAACCGCATTTCAATCCGGGCAAAATATTATCATCGAAAACTGTATGGGAAAACCCATTGGCACTGGTTATGTGAATGCTCATTCATTGATTTGCGCACGATTGATTAGCCGCAACCCCGCTTACCCATTGAATAAGTCGCTCCTCGTCCATCGGCTCAATATCGCCCTTTCATTGCGCGAGCAATTTTTCGAGCAAGCTTATTATCGATTGGTCTATGGTGAGAGTGATGGCCTGCCCGGCTTGGTGGTGGACCGTTATGGCAGCATTTTAGTGGTACAAATCGCCACCGCTGGCATGGAACGGGTAAAAATGGATATCATCGATGCGTTAAATAAAGTGATTAAACCAGACGCGATCCTGTTTCGTAACGATGTATCAACCCGCAACATGGAAGGCCTGGAAAATTATATTGAAACGGTACAAGGCCATGTACCAGACACTATTGAATTGCTGGAAAATGACACGCGATTTCAAACTTCATTATTAACAGGCCAAAAAACCGGGTGGTTTTATGACCAACGCGCCAACAGAAGCAGGTTAAGCAAATATATAAAAGACAAACGTGTTTTGGATGTTTTTAGTTATATCGGCGCTTGGGGACTCCAAGCCGCAACCCATGGCGCAAAAAAAGTCACCTGTATTGATTCATCGCAGCGCGCCATTGATGCTATTAAAAACAATGCAGCGCTTAATGGCGTGTCTGAACAAGTATATGCAATGAAGGGTGACGCGTTTGACCTGTTAAAGTCATTAAAGGATGAACAAGAAAAATTTGATGTGATTATCCTCGATCCACCTGCTTTTATTAAGCGAAAAAAAGACGCGAAAGAGGGCACCCTTGCCTACCAACGCATAAATCAACTCGCAATGCAGTTATTGGCCGAAGACGGTTATTTGGTCTCCGCGTCCTGTTCTTATCATATTGACGCCAAAACTTTCAAAAATATGCTTTTAAATGCCAGTAAACAGGTACATCGCCAGCTCCAACTGCTGGAATATGGGCAACAAAACCTAGACCATCCAATACACCCCGCCCTAGCGGAAACTGAGTACTTAAAAACCATTTTTATGCGGGTTATACCGACATAACGCTGTTTATTTGCATAGTGTATGTTTAGTGCAACATAGTAATGTCCTGATAATACTCCTACTAATAATCTGGCGCGTATCAGGGTATACTGCGCCCCATGATTATGTTCCCAAATATAGACCCTGTCGCACTCGACCTGGGGCCAGTGAAAATTCACTGGTATGGCATTATGTATTTAGTGGCTTTTACCTCGGGCTGGTATCTCGGCCGAGTTCGCGCTAAGAGGCCAAATTCCGGCTGGCATCCGGATGAAGTCGGTGACATCCTTTTTTATATCGCGCTTGGTGTGATACTCGGCGGCCGCTTTGGCTATGTACTTTTTTATAATTTCTCTCAATTTCTGGCTGACCCCCTTTTTCTGTTTAAAATCTGGGAAGGCGGCATGTCATTCCACGGTGGCTTAATTGGGGTCATCCTCGCCATGTGGTTATTCGGTCGAAAAACCAATCGCAGTTTTTTCACTGTCAGTGATTTTATAGCCCCCTTGATACCGCTGGGATACGGTGCGGGTCGCATCGGAAACTTTATAGGTGGCGAACTTTGGGGCCGAGTAACAGATGTACCCTGGGGCATGGTTTTCCCTCGCGCTGGTCTTGAACCACGCCACCCTTCACAACTTTATCAAGCCTTTTTAGGCGGTATAGTCATCTTTGTTATCCTTTGGTTTTATTCCAGAAAACCAAGACCGACGATGGCCATCTCAGGCATGTTTCTTTTATGCTTTGGTACTTATCGAATATTTGTCGAATTCTTCCGCCAACCCGATGCACACTTAGGCTATATCGCATTTGGCTGGTTAACACAGGGGCAGATTTTATCTGCTCCCATGGTAGTGCTCGGTTTAGTGTTATTGTGGTGGGCTTATAAAAAAAATAATACTCAAACAGAATCAAATAATTCATTGAAAAAAACTTGAGTCTTTACCTTAATGTACTAACAAATATTCCGGAAAC
>JAADIM010000124.1 GCA_013151345.1 Gammaproteobacteria bacterium | reverse complement strand
ATTAAATTACTTATCCAGTAGGTTAGCAGCACATTTAATGGAGGCGAAATTAACAGAGGTGAGTTCACGAATTAAAGCAATCATAACAATATAAATAACAACATAAAAAATAATTTATAAAAATATAATGCACAAAAATATTACAGCAATTTAAAAATAGAACATTAAATAGTGCATTAAAAAAAGTACAGCAAAAAAATAAGTTTTTAATTTCAGGTTTTTGATTGGGGAATCAAATACACACTTTTAACTGACTTGATGGGAGTCAAAAATATGAATTCTGATGAAGAATTGGCGTATATCTTTAATAAGCGTGATCTTTGGGTAAGTAGTTCTGTAATTTCTGGTACGTTGGTCTGTGTAATGGCAATACTAATTCCAATAACAAGAAGCAACGACTTGATACCGATTGATATCATTTTTTATACGGTTGCTGCGTTTAGCATATTAACCATAATCTCGCTGTCTCGCTGGTATAGCTGGCATAAAAAAGCACACAAGGGTATTGGCTCGAGAGACTGGATGGGTTCATCTTTCTAGGAGGCTGTCCGAGAATAGAAGCCGTCGCGAGGGGAAGTCATTTCAGTCAGATTTTTCGATAAAATAAGGCTAACATTGGGTATATTTAACGCATTTTATCGGAGAATCTGACTGAAATGGCTTTTCCGCAGCAGGCTCCTCTATTCTCGGACAGCCTCCTAGGTGCCTGCAGGACTTGATAAATCACCCTTCGTAAATAGATGTCAAAATAGTCCAAATAAAAGCCGGTGTTATCGTTATCACCGGCTTTGTATTTATTTACTGAAGTTACTGGCTACTAAGTTAGTATTACTGGCCAACGACCTGCTGAACAACTACCTACTGAACAATCAGCGTATTTTTCGAACCCAACAAATGTTTCCCTTCTCGCAAACGTAATAAACTGGGCAATAATATGAGAGTAAATATGGTGCTAAGTGTCATGCCACCAATGATGACCGCAGCTAACCCACGGTAAAGTTCCGTTCCCGCACCAGACATAATCAGCAGTGGCAACATACCAAAAATACTGGTTAACGTGCTCATCAAAATAGGTCGTAGACGCATTCGCACAGCCTGATGCACTGCATCACGTCGAGCCATACCTTCTCTCTCCGCTGTACGTGTTTGATGAACAAGTAATATTGCGTTATTCACTACCAATCCTAATAAAATAATAAAACCAATCATCGTGAGCAAATCCAGGGATTGGAAGGAATTGCTGCCTGACACTTTCGCAACAAAATTCATCAAGTGGATTGCCAACATTCCCCCTATTGTCGCCAAAGGTATTGCTAATACAACAAGCAAGCTGTCCACAAATGATCTAAACAGCGCACTCATTAACAAATAAAGAATAATGACTGCAAGCAAAAATGTACCACCCAAATTCACCAATGCAGTCTGCAGCTTATCAGCCGTACCGCTGTAACTAATTTCCCCATCTTCAGGTAACATTTTTAACAACGCCGGCGTCACCTCCGTCTTGATTAAATTCAATGCGTGTTCCAGTGGCATACCATCCGGTGGAGTCACTTGTAAAGTCACCGTTCGGCGACGGTTAATACGCCGTAATTCATCCGGCCCGGCTGTACGTACAACTTTTACTAATTCACTAAGCGGGAGCACCCCACCTTTTGGTGTCGCTAACGGAATACTTTGTAAATCCTCGGGATAGACCCAGGGCTGGCTGCGCAATATAATGTCCAACCTCTCTTCTCCATCGAAATAATCGCCAACATATATACCATCGCCCACCGCCTGTACAACGCCTGACATGATCGCTCGATTCCAGCCCACTTCTGATATACGCCGCTCATCGGGGACCAGTTGCAGTTCTGGTTCTGCCAAATCAAGGCCCGGGAACGGTCGAATTGCGTGGGTCTGTAACTTGCTGGCAATCATACCGTAGCCTGCTTGCGCAACGCGCAACAAGGATTCCACATTACGCCCCTGAATATTCACATCTATCGTATTCCCGGTTCCAAAATTTCCAAATAACGATGTCCGTTTTGCAAACGCAAACGTGCCCGGAAAACCCTGAATCGCAGAGTTAATTAATGGAACAAGCATACCGGTTTCCAAAGGATCTTTTGTACGAGCCCCCATGAAAGCACCACCACCAAATGCGACGAAAAAATAATCGTTAACATACGGCTTCTTTTCGCCATTAATATAAGGTTTCATACGATCGGCGATGACCTGCCCCATTTCCTTTTCAATGAAATCAATATTGGCACCGGGAGGAGGCAGAATAAAAGCAAAAACCAGGTTTCTATTACCCTGAGGTAAATAGCCGGTCGGCGGCATAAGAAAGGCAACAAACAGCAATGGCACCGAAATTAAACCAGCAATCCACATAAATCGTAATTTTGGAGTACGCGTTATATGCATTATTTTTTCACTGATGTTGTCCCACCATAGGGCATGAGGATCTTGCTGCATTCTGCCTTTTAACCACTGCTGCGCTGCGGTAGGTAACACAGTCACCGCAACGATCAAGGAAAAACTGATTGCCACTGCAATGGTTAACGCGAGATCGGCAAATAACTGCCCGCTTTCATCTTTGAGAAACACAACTGGCAAAAAAATTGCCACAGTGGTTGCCGTCGAGGCAAACAAGGCACCCCAGACCTGGGTGGTACCATGCAAAGCAGCAGTCGACGAATCTTCACCCTTTTCACGCAAACGCACGATATTTTCCAAAACTATAATCGCTGCATCCAGAACCATACCAACCGCAAACGCCATCCCCGCCAATGATATAACGTTTAATGTCCGCCCTGCCGCATCAAGCAAAATGAAACTGGTAATCACAGAAATCGGTATGGCAATAGCAACCATTAATGTGGCACGAAAACGTCGCAAGAACCACCACAACACACCAATGGCCAATATAATTCCTAACGCCAGATTTGTTCGTACCATCGAAATCGAACGGTCGATATAAACAGTTTCGTCGTAAACCTGATCCAGTGATAAGCCTGCCCGTTTTAATGGCCCCTCTCGTAATTCTATTACTGCCTGATGTAAACCATCCATCACATCAAGTACATTAACCCCGGTCTCACGATGTGCATTCATCGCCATGGCAGATTTACTGTTTTGAATAACAAAACTATTACGGTCTACGTATTGCACTTCAACGTTGGCTACATCCCGCAATAAAACGGGTTTACCATCACGCCATTCCAGTATCATGTCTTTGAGTTCATCTACATCGTATTTACCTGCAAAGCGTATTGTGTAACGTCGTTTTCCAACATAGGTATCACCGGCGGAAACGTCTTTACCGCTCCCGGCCAACGCCATCGCAACAGGCAGTTGCACACCAAGACTAGCTGCTTTATACGGATTAAATGTAATGCGCACTTCGCGTTCCCTTCCGCCTCTCACCTCGGATAACGCAACACCGGGTACACGTTCAAAACGTGTTTGCACCACTTCTTCAAGAAAGTCCTGATAAGTAGCAATATCTCGATTATTTCCTTCCAGGGGTTTAATTATGAACCAGGCAACCGGCCGACTATCACCGCCAACGGTACTGATAACAGGCTCTTCCGCATCATCAGGGTAACGAGGGACCCGGTTTAAACGATTAAGCACTTCCAACAAACCACGTTGCAAATCAGCGCCGACAGCAAAGGTAATTGTGACTTCGCCCTGTCCGCGTTTTGCTTTGCTCAATAGCTCTACCATGCCAGGCAAACCACGTAGCACATTTTCCTGAGGTTCAACAATTTCTGCTTCAACTTCTTCAGGTGCCGCAGCTCGCCAATTAGTGCGTACCGTTATTTCAGGTCGTTCGATCTCAGGCGTTAGTTGCACAGGTAAACGTGAAAGACTGATGATGCCAAATAGAATGGCCAGCATCACTGCAACAATAACAGCAACAGGATTCGATAATGCAATGCGCGTCAGGGTCACTATTAGGATCCTTCTGGAATAATTTTCACTTTTTGCTGAGGTCGCAACCTTTCGCTGCCACGCGTCACTACTCGATTACCTGCCTGAATATCACCAATAATTTCGATAATCTCCCCATTGGCAATACCGGTTTTTACCACAACGCGTTTTGCAGTATCATCATCAAGCACCTGAAATACAGCAGTACCATCTCGTCGCATAACCAACGCATCTCTTGGAATAACGATCGCAATACGTGCGGCTGCAGTGGGTACTGCCACCTTCACTGTTTGCCCAGCCGACAAATTGGGTGCTTCGACATCCAGACGAACATCATACAACCTGGACTGATCATCACCCACTGGCACAAGGGCCCTTACTATTCCTGTAACAAGCTCAGAATTAATATCCACGGTCAAAACTGACCCTTTAGTAATATGTGCTATCGTTGAGTACGGTACTCTGGCCTGCACTTCCAACGAACTGACATCGACCAGACGAACAACGGTATCGCCGTGATCCACTCGTTCGCCTTCGCGCAGCGTGCGTTCAGCGACCACACCGGAAAACGGTGCCCGAATAATAGTTCGGGATAATTCCTCTTGCGCTTGTTCTACCTGTACTTGAGCGACATCCAATTCACTTTTTGCGATATCTCTGTCTGACAATGCCTGGTCTAATTGCCTTTTTGCCGCGCTATTTTGTTCCGCTAATTTTTCTAATCGAGTCACTTCTCTTTCAAGATACTTTAATTTAGATTTTTCTCGTATAACACGCGCATTGGCCTCAGCGAGTGATAAACGAGAGGTTGTGTTTTCGATTTTAACAATCGCATCGCCCTTCTGAAAGGTATCACCGACTTCTGCGACTTTTAATAATCTGCCTGCAACCTCGGCAGCCAATCTGGCATCGTTTCGACTGATGACCGTACCCGGCACCCAGATTGTTGGTGAGAGCATTTTCTCCTCAGCTGTGGCGACTTTAACCATCGCCGGAGGCGGCCCTCCTTTGTCTGCAACCGCTGCAACGGCATTTTGCGTCGCCATATTCAAGAAACTGAAGCAAATAAAAACCCTGATTAAAAGGCTTTTATTGAATATCAATCCGAATCTCACTGCGCTACAATCCATTATTAACCCTTTTAATTGCATGGAATATTGTTTTCTTCTTTTATTTCTCTGTGTTTTGCTTATGATATGCATCCCAAAGCTTAGTTCCAACTTATGTTTAAACTTATATTGTATAAAATATGTTGTATAAAAAAGGGATAGATCACACCACTTATTTTCTTTACTGGTGGAACCACTGATTAAGCGATTTACCAAACCAACGCAGTTTACCATCAATTGAGTAGAAGAACCCTATATGCATAACACTAAAGCAGATTTTGAAATACTGAAGGACATGGAGTCGTTCACCGAGGAAATGTTTAATCAAATAATCGCCTTCCAGGAAAAGCAACATCCCGCCTGGAATAACGACCTCCCCTTTGATGATCGCATCAAGAATCTTCCTCTTCATTACCTCGTATTCAGTAATGCCGATCGCAATCCGGCGACACATGGACCTACCGTCGCGCACTACTACCCATTACGCAAAGAATTCACTAAAATAATCCATTATGCGAAACAGGTTGCTGATACACCGATTATTTGCGATCTACATGCACGCAACGGATTCATCGGCAGTCTTTTAGCAAGAGAAGGTGGTAAAGACATTAATGTCATTGGATTACCCAATGTAGATGGCAAACCTAACCAAATTGAAAAATTTTTCGACAGCACACATTATGAATTTTATTGTGGCGACGGCGCACAACTCGATTACGATGTCGCATTTTCATCCTGGATGCCTTCTTGCAAAAACATCACGGCAAACATCTTAAAAAAGAACCCAAAGCTTATAGTTTATATTTATACAAATCATACTGACATAATCACCGGAGAACGGCAAACCGGTACTGATGAGTCTTTCACTCAATTACCTGAGCAATACAAGCTCATTGATAAGTGGACAATTAATCGACCAAAGGATTTGTTTCATGACATATGGCCGGACCTAACGGCTAGTCTTGAAGAAAAAAGACATGTGCGTATTTATGCACTTACACCTTTCCATGATATTGCGCCATTTAAACCAGCATCACCGAGTGCACCTTATGATTGGGAGAAGGATTTGCAAATGGCGACACTCGCTTTGCAGGCAAAACAAACGTTAAGAGATGGAGGGTTTCCGGTTTGAGTATTTTGCAAAAAAGGAATAGATAAAAATATAAGTGAAAGCGCAGGTGAAGCCTCGTTACTTTTTTTTAATGAACACCTACCTAATATCTACAGAATTTTGCGAAGGTGGTTTGCGTTCTGGCGTTTGTTTTTTAATATATTTCGTGGCTTTGAGAAAGCAGCTACATATCCTTGCGCTCTCGCGACATAAGCTACACCCTATGCAAAGTCGCTACGCACATCCCTGTGCTCTCGCGACATAAGCACATCCCTGTGCAAAGTCGCTACGCACATCCCTGTGCTCTCGCGACATAAGCTACACCCTATGCAAAGTCGCTACGCACATCCCTGTGCTCTCGCGACATAAGCACATCCCTGTGCAAAAAAAAGCCGCTTGGTGTAAGCGGCTTGGTAGGTCCTTTTATTACCTATTCAGCAAAGATCAAGGAAAAGGACCTCACATTTTAGTGTTGCCACAGGAGTGGCGAATCTTTGCATTAATGAATTAGGTAAGTATTAGTTTAGGCTCTACTATACAAATCGCAAATCAAGATTTTCTATAGCTGTAGCGGCATCATAAAAAAATATTTTTCTTTTTTTTAGTAAGATAAAATTGTTAATTAATTATGCAACTTATGTTGACTTGCAAATGACTCACTGAATGTTTGTTTATCATTTTATATGCACAGCAATTATGGTTTTTTAATTTTTCTATAATATTAACGATATAGAATACAAAATTAATTGAATCCCTTAAGATATTTCGCCTTTATTATGGATTAAACATGCCGCCAATATCACCTAAACACGGATCCTTCACCCACCTTTTTGGACCCAGTCTGAGGCGCTGCTTCATGAATACGTCCCGCTAATCGGCTAAACGGCATTGATTGCAACCAAATAGTGCCTGGGCCAGTCAATTGCGCATAAAAAAATCCTTCTCCACCAAATAGCGCGCTCTTGACGCTACCAACATATTGAATATCATAATGTACTGATGGCTCGACAGCGACCAAACAACCGCTGTCGACCTTTAATATCTCACCTGCCTGTAACTCTCTGCTTAAAATAGTGCCACCAGCATGAACAAAGGCCAATCCATCACCCTTGAGCTTTTGCATAACAAATCCTTCGCCGCCAAACAAGCCTACACCAATTTTTTTTTGAAAAACAATATCAATAGACACGCCCTTTGCGGCGCATAAAAAGGCGTCTTTTTGACATGTTATTTCGCCACCCATTTCTGCCAAATTCATTGGAATTATTTTTCCTGGATAAGGCGCAGCAAACGCAACACATTGTTTACCATCACCATTATTTGTAAAAACAGTCATAAACAGGTTCTCACCCGTCAATAGTCTTTTCCCAGCGCCAACCAGTTTATCAAATATGCCACGATTTTCGGTGCCATCACCAAAAATGGTTTCCATATCGATACTATTATCCATGTACATCATACTACCTGCCTCAGCAACGGCAGCCTCACCTGGATCCAGTTCCACCTCAACATATTGCATTTCATTACCCCGGATCCGAAAATCTATTTCATGCGCCAGTTTCCCACGGTGAAATGTCGGCTTGGGAATAGTGGGTGGTCTTTTTTTATGATCAAAATTAGTAAAATCAGGAACCCAGGAAATCGGTTCCCATTTGCTCATATTTGGTCCATAAATTAAGGTCTGTTCTGTTATCTTCCCTGACTTCAGACCTTTCTTAATTTCAGCTGATGAATAAGGGCCTTTAGGATTCCCATTAACTTCGACATACCATATTTTTTCTGCCATCTGTTAACTCCACTTAGCCGGAGGCCCTATTTGAATTGTAGTAAAAAATATTAGTAAAAATTTATTATTGAAAATCTTTAAACCTGTAGAACTAATAACACATATTGAAGAACAAACCTCTAATAACAACCAGGCCCCTATTTTTTCTTCTTTTTTTGCTTTGATTTATTTTTTCCCTTGGCTTTGCCACCCATTACAATCACGATAATTAATATAACAACACCACCAATAGCAAAATAGATCCACTGCGCAAACCCGGATGCAGGCAATTCGCCTTCAGTAATCTGACCGTCAATAAAGTTTACATTATGAAAACGTTCAGTTTCTTTATCTCCCAGCTTAAATTCTATTTTTACATTTCCTTTTCCCTTATCGGTAACGATTTCTAATTCTTTGCCAAAATCCGGGTCATGCAAATGCAGTTGAGCTTTATAAAACCCGGTGTTATCTGTCGTCTTTTGCGCAATTAGTTTCTCATCCAGAAATACTTTTACATTGCTGTTTCCAATGCCTTGTTGTTGATTATCCAACACGTAACCCTGGATGGTATACCGATGATCTGCTTCATGTTCACTTAACGCAACTTGTGGAAAAGTGATCAATAAAAACAAATTCGCCAACAGAAATCGACTAAAAAACTTAAGGGCCATATATTCTCTCCTGTACCACTATCTTAATTCTTAAAATTGAAAACAACTGATCAAATTGCAATAAACTCTTATTAACCCCCCCTAAAAGAACTATAAAGAACGCCTAAAAGAACCTCTAATCATCACACAATCATCGCGCAATGATTTATATAATATCAAAGCAATTTGATCGGGTTTAATCATCGCATAATAGCACATCGACTTAAATAACGATCGCTTAAAAAACAACGTGATAAAATTTATTATTCAAACAAGAATTAATTAATTTCAAAGCCTCGAATGTAAAAGCTACACTAATAATATGGATGTGAAAATATTTGCATTTCTATAAAATAATATTAAGGGAGAGACTAATGAGTCAGGAAATAATAAGTTTGCTTGAGTATCCTCGAACACTACTAAGAGAAATGCTCAGCGTAGAATCATGTCCACACGACCTTCTCTACGACAAAGGTGACCAAAAATGTCGGGATTGTTTTGATGGCGCGGAGTGTGAATGGCTATATAAAAACGATGCTATAGAGGAATTAAATAAAAAAACACATGAGCAACTTATGCATGATCTCGAGTTTGCAATACTGGTAGTACAAGCTCAAATCACACGACTTGAACATGACGACATTCATTGCGAATGCGAAGCCTGCACATGGTTACAAGCTGCGCAAAAATTATATGAAGAACGACATCAAACACCACGTCATATAAAGCTCCAGAATTTGACTAACCACGAGGAATCTACTTACAATCAATTTAGTGAGTAACTTTTAGTAATAATAGTAGTAATAACTAACTCGATGAGATCAGCTTATCCTGGCATATCCTTATCCCGGCATATCAATGCAGTCTCTTGGAATTGGCAACCCGGCAATCAAACATCCCTGATAAGACGGGCCTTTGGGAAACAGTGAATATAAATATTTTTGACTACCTTTCTCGGGTCCAAACTGTTTTTTCAACACTTTGGCTAATAATCTAATATTCGGTGTTAAGTCAAATTCGTCAAAATATTCTCTTAAAAAACGAATAATTTTCCAATGTGCATCCGTCATCGTAATACCCTCGCGTGCAGCCAGTTCAAGCGCGATTTCCTCCGACCAGTCCTTTAAATTAAGCAAATACCCATTGGATGAAGAATCTTCGGATTGATCACCTGTTATAAATTTCATAATATCGGGACACATAGTGACTCCTTTGTTTAATATTTTGTTTAATATTTTGTTTAATATTTTGTTTAATATTTTGTTTAATATTCTGTTTAATATTGTTTATGAGTAACCAGCACTTAATCCCTATAAATATAGTCGATAATAGTGGCATAATTTCGGCCTAATTCAAAATTATATCTATTTATGGATAGTTATTTTTTCGCAATAAATAAAGCCCGTTTTGGTGCCGGGTAACCCTCTACCGTCAAATTCGCATCGCCAGGATCAAGAAAATCGGACAAAGATTCAAATTGCATCCACTCAGTTGCCCGTTGTTCTTCTAGTGATGTTTGATTGACATCAATTAGTCTGACATACTTGAATCCACATCGCCGTAACCATCGTTCCAATGTTAGACAAGATGGAATAAACCAAACGTTACGCATTTTTGCATAACGATCTTCTGGCACCAGCACTTCGCCTTGCCCGCCATCAATTACTAGCGTTTCAAGGACCAACTCGCCACCTTCTTTCAAACATCCCTTAAGCTGATAAAAATGATCGAGTGGTGAACGTCGATGATATAATACCCCCATTGAAAACACCGTATCAAAGGCATTCAAATCCTGAGGGACATCATCAATATTCAACGGCAGCACATGCACCGCCGGATTGTTAATATAATATTGCAGTACATGAAACTGCAATACGTATCGCAAGGTAGGTTCAATACCAATAACCAATCGAGCATCATTAGCTGACATTCTCCAGCAATGGTAGCCACTGCCGCAACCAACATCCAGTACCACACGATCCGTCAATGGCTGGATTTCATTTTTAAGGCGATCCCATTTCATATCCGAACGCCATTCAGTATCAATCGGCATGTCAAAAATAGAAAAAGGGCCTTTGCGCCACGGAAGAAAAACACGCAACAATCGATTTAGTTCAATTCGCGTTTCATTACTGCAATCACTTCTGTTGCCAACACGTATGCTGCTTGAATTCAAATCAATAGATGATGGTTTTACATCGGGTAGCTGGCTTAATACGTTCAGCCAATTTTTCATATCGCCATGCCTGGACTCAAAAATCAAACCATGTATTTTTTTTTGCAGGTCATCCGTCCAGTTTTTTAGCTCAGTGTCGGCCATTGCCTTATACAATGAAGTATAATCAATCATTTAAAAGCAACAATAGAGACAAAGTTAAATGTCTGAAACCATGCATAGACACGACTAAATCCTGTCGATTTCAATCGATCAATATGCGTTGACAATGTTTCCGGGACAAGCACATTTTCCAACGCAGTTCTTTTCTGGCTTATTTCCAAATCAGAATACCCATTAAGCTTTTTGAAATTATCATGCATGTCCATTTGAAATTTTTCTTCTTCTTTATTATCAAAACGGATTTTTTCTGAGAGCACCAATACCCCCTCTTTGAGAAGTCCTGAGTATATATTATTTAAAACATCTACCCGCTTTTCAATATCGACAAACTGCAAAGTAAAATTTAACGTCACTATCGACGCATTCTCTACATCAACATCAACAATATCTGCGAGCATGACCTCGACTGGAATGATCATTTTATCATTCAACACATTTACCTTACATCGATCCACCATAGCTTGAGAGTTATCGATAGATATAATTTTAGCTATTTTTTTTCGAATACGATGACGCATCACCAATGTAACAGCACCAGTTGAGCACCCCAGATCATAACAATTACTCCCCGGCTGGGCATATTGTTCAGCGAGTACGCCAATCATGGAAATAACAACATCATAACCAGGGACTGATCGCTTGATCATGTCACTAAACACATTGACGACATGTTCGTCGAAAACAAACTCGCTTATTTGATCTACTGGCTTTGCAAAAATTAAATCTTTTTTCATATTCGTTATTAGAAACTACACATTTTCGCTAACAAACTATTAATAACAGCATTCCTTATTGAACACATATATTGAAAAATAGTACCTTCAATATTCGATTTTATCGCAAGGCGGAAAAACCAATGGCAATTTCGGAAGCATCAATTTTCGTGGCCCCAGTAATAGATGGGTTTAATCTTCCCGTCTCTTTATCAATTGCATACGACTGCAACAGCCCTGGGGCGCGGCTGAATAAGTACAAAATATTTCCCTTTGTGTCAATTTCTAATTTTGTTGGGGATTCAACAGTAGATAACAACGATTGAACTTGCTGCAGTTCGCCTTTAATTTTGTCAATTTTATAAATGACGATATTATTTGGATCGCGATTCAACACATAGAGGTAGCTTTTTCTAGGGTGTGTGATAAGTGAAACTGGTGAACCTTGAACATTAAATGGCGCTCCCTTTAATGATTGTAAAAAACCGCTTTGAACGTCTACAAGATATGCAGAAATATTTTTGGTATTTTTATTCGCCACATACAAAAATCTACCGCTCGAATCGACAGTAAGCGAAACAGGTTTATCTCCGGTCTGAAACACGCCACCTACCCGGCTTAGATTATCAATCAGCGGGCTATCAGCGGTTCTATATCGAAACAGGGATATGGAATTGTCACCTGTATTTAAGACGTAGGCATATCGATCACTGGGATCAATGGTAATAGTTAATGGCTCTGGACCTGTCGAAAAATGAGTGCTGTTTGTTTGAATCAACATACCGCTATCGGTGTTAACTTCAAACACAGACATCTTGTTTGAACCTTGATTCGTTATGTAAAGAAAACGACCATTTGTATCAAAAGTAATAGCACTCGGTGATTTATTCACAGAATACGGTGAACCTTTAACAGACATGAATTGTTGTGTTTTGGTATTTAACTGAAAAGATGAAATGTTGTTTGAGGTCTTGTTTGCCACATAGACAACGTTTGATAAAGGGTGTATCGCAATTGCACTGGGATTTTTGCCTGTTCGCACGCTGGCGACTTTGTTCCATTTTTCAGTGATAGGACTTTTCTTATACGCCATAAGCATATCGGTATCAGAGTTGATAGCATATAAATATGGATAATCGTCTGTTGTTTTTTTTGTGCCTGCGGCTTGACTAGCGCCTGCAACCAAATTGGTGCCCGCGACTAAAGATAAGTCCCGTGGTCCTGAGCGCGTTTGAATCAGGTCAGTAAAACTTAAAGCACCTGTTTGCAGATCTATATCAAATATCGAAATATTATTTGATTTATAATTAGACACATACGCAACTTTGCCCTCTTTGTCAAACTGGATTGCAATGGGGAAATTGCCATGAGTTTCATAAGGAGAGTTGCTAATCGACGTTAAAGCACCTGAAGTTGATTCTATGCTGTATCCCGAAATGACATTGGGTGTATAACCAGAGACATAAACGTATCGACCAGACGGATGTACCACGACGACATAGGGATTAAAGCCGCTGCTAAACGGACTTCCATTTACAGGCGATAGCTGTCCTGTATTTATATCTATACGAAAGGCAGACACACTTGCTGAATTCCAGTTAGTAACATATAAAAATTTACCCGTTGGATCGATTGCAACGTAGTAAGGCATAGCACCAGCTGCAGATGGCATATCCAGCATCGGATCCATAAATTTACCCATGGGTGCCTTATCCCCTGCAGCAAAAGGCGCGTTAGGTAAAGGTATCAAAGCCCCTGTCTTACTATTTACTCGATAAGCGCTTATCGAATTGGAATGTGCGTTTGATGCATAAACAAATTGTCCACCAGGATGAACAACAACCGATCGGGTGCGTTTTTCGGCAAGGAAAGGAGAACCAGGTACGGGTGTTAACGTGCCATCATTATTGTTTACAGTAAAAACGGCTATCCCGCCACTTCGCAAAGCAACATAGAGATAATCACCACTTGGTGCCATAGCAAAAAGATGAGGAGCACGTCCGGCAGAAACTGATTTACCTTGCAATAATTTCAACCTACCACTGCGTGAATTAATTTGATAAATATCAATTTCATCCGAGACTTTAGATGCGACATATAGAAATCGACTGGAAGGATGCGTAATAACAGCGGTTGGAAATTGGTCTGTAGGCCAATGGCCATTATGTATTAGCTTTCCACTGTTATTCTCATCAACGCGAAAACTGGCAATGCTGCTGTCAAATGCGTTTACGCTATATAAAAACAAGGCGCCGGTCTGGGCGACAGGCTGGGCCATCGCGGGTGCTTCAGCATTTGCGAAATTAATTGAACAGCATATCGCCAAAAAACTCAGATACACGTAGACTGCTTTTCTTTTTATTACTGGCATTTTATTACTGGTATTTTTTTATCCGTGTTTTTATAGGTAATAAGTGCAATGCCGTTATACATTGTCATATATAATGGCCATATAAAATTATATTAGGTAATTAATATTGTGCTTTCCATATACAGTTAATGATAGCAAGATATACCCGTGGCGTTTGGGATTTAGGTGTAAATGTGCGTCCTATTTATTTCATGGCAAGGCGAAGTGACGAGTAATAGTCGCTCTATTGCGAGGAATTTTAACGCTTCCGCTCCTCGGTAACTGCGCTCCTGCGTTACTCTACCTCCTGCATCCATGCAGTCGTGCTCACGCGCCTGACCTGCATCCCTGCAGGCCACGCAGCCAGGGAATAAAGAAGACGTGCAGTTACACCTAAATCTCAATCGCTACGGGTATATATTCATTTTAAATATTATTGAATAATAAATAGCTCAATAATGAACAGCAGATATTTATGGTAAATTCATACACCCTTCTGAACTAAAAGCCATCCAATATACTCCCGTTACGCCCAGTCCAGGCGAACCTGCAGAGCCGCAATTTCCAGGCGACCAATTTCCACTGATTGCAAATGAATCCACTTTTAATGCCGAGCGATTATAGTAGGGACCTTGTGTGTATGCTGGCGCCGGAAAGGCAGAACAACCAAATCCAATACAGGGGACCCCGTTCCGTACTTGAGTTCCGGAGAGCAATCCTGCTTCTGGCCCTACATCATTAAGGTTGACAAGAAACGCTTTATTTTTCCAGCCATGCGGCACCGCGATATGACATAAATTGCAACGATAAAAGGCTACCGAAACAGCATGATAGATATGGAGATTATTTAACGAGTTACCACCACAATTCATACAAAATCCCTTCGTTTGAAAACCGCTGTCCTGAATGCCCGCACTGAAACTATTCGGGTTGCCATATTGATCATAGTCATGGCATTTAAAACACAAATGATTGGGCATATTGGCACCAGTCTGGGTACATTCTACATGGCGATTTGCGAGACGCTGAGGCGATTCTATAAGTCTGCACCGGCTTGCGAGACACCCGGTGCGTCGCCAATATTGTGTACTTCTTCAGGACTATTTGTCCCATGCGACTGGTCGTCTGTCGTGTGAACCCGAGCCATAAGCATCGTAAGTGGCATCCGAAAGTGAGCGATTCCACAACGGACCTGGGGCTTTTGCAGCACCGTGAGGGGTGTGGCAGAAAATACAAATTTGCGACTCAGACGTCGCCACAACAGTACGGCTTTGCCCAGCAGGCAAATCGGGTATCAAAGTGGCGGAGAAATTGTGTTTGGTATTTGCAACATCAGAAATTCTAGCTGCGTGAGAAAGCCCGGTATTGATTAGCAAAAAATTGATTAGCAAAAAAAAAGAGACTGTAATAAGTCCCCTAATTAAACGTACCGCCATACACCACGCACCCTAGTTTTCTACCTATAAAGTTAAAGTTGCAATATAGATAGAAATAAAATTCCAATGCCAAAAGATCAATTTTTTATGTTAAATAAATCCTCACTTATGATAAAAGAACTAATAGCCATATATATAGACCGAATAAGCATAGGGCCAGCTTGCTCTATATAAAATTCAAATATTACCTAACTAAAAAATGGCAGTGTTATTTTCTACGACACTCGCAATATCAGATGCTTATGGCAAGTTCACACATGATTCTGAGCTAGTAGCCATCCAATCTACACCCGTTATACCGTTTCCAGGTGAACCTGAGGAGCCGCAGTTACCAGGCGACCAATTGCCACTCATTGCAAATGAATTTACTTTTAATGCCGCACGATTATAGTAGGGTTCTTGTGTGTATGGTGCCGCGCTGTTAATACCCCCAATACCAATAGCGCCGCGAGTACGCACTTGAGTGCCGGCTACTAACCCCGCTTCTGGCCCAACATCATTGAGATTGACAAGAAACGCTTTATTTTTCCAGCCATGCGGCACGGCTATATGGCATAAATTGCAACGAAAATTGGACACGATAGATGCATGGTAGGTATGAAGATTATTTAATGAGTTACCCCCACAGTTCATACAAAACCCCTTCGTTTGAAAGCCGCTGTCCTGACTTGTGCCACCCGCACCAATTCCATTGGGGTTACCATATTGATCATACTCATGGCATTTAAAACACAAATGACCCGGTGTAAGTTGGCCGGTCTGGTTATTCGATGCCCCTTTTAAAATAAAATTGTTTTCCGATCCGTGAGGCCCCCATGGCCGACCGTTTTCTGTTACGTTATTCATATCCGGTACAACAGTCCCGTTTTGTGTGTTGGAACCATGACAATCACTGCAATACATTGTTTGCTCTCCAACAGCGAGATTAAATGGAGGGCGCCAGTTATTCGCATCTGCATCCCGAATTCCTCCGCCACCAGGAAAAGCGGTCCGACCGGTTTCCCGCAGAACCGGATGCCAACTCCGATGATTGTTATTCTGGAAATCAACTACGTAGTTCTGACCAGGCGGCGGACCCGTATAGGCACCACTTGGAGTAGGTGCAGTCCCTTCTCCCATGTGCTCTATAGGCGACTGAAACTCTCTGGCCTGGTCAGTATACTGAGTCATTCCATTTGTACCCGGCGGTGTGCCGCCACCAGATGACCCTAAAAAGGGCGGGTCGTTGCCATACGCATAGCTGGAATGACATTTTAAACATATCTGATATTCACGAGTAACGTAAGGTTGATTCACATCGGTAGGGCCATTGATCGGCGGATTACCACGTTTCACTTGAAATGTTATGCCAATCGTTGCTGAGCTAAAGTCAGTAAAACTATACTGTGGTTCCACGCCCCAGGCACCACGCAACACACCTGACGCTATATTTGAATGTCGACCTTCTGGTGATGACAACACATCAAGATCATTGTGCGCATGCGTCC
>JAADIM010000045.1 GCA_013151345.1 Gammaproteobacteria bacterium | reverse complement strand
TGCTACAACAAAGGATTGGAATCACGATACCTTTTGGTATGAGCCCTGGGGGAGCTCAGGGGTGCATAAAGGCATAGATGTTTTTTCTTCTGTGGGTAAGCCCGTTGTTTCGTCTACTTATGGGGTTGTATTATTTAAGGGTAATATCGAAAAAGGTGGGAATGTGGTAGTCATTCTTGGCCCCAAATGGCGTATTCATTATTATGCACATCTGAATGAAATTAATGAGAGTCTAGGGGCAGTTGTAAGTGTATCTGAAATAATCGGTGGTGTTGGCAATTCAGGTAATGCTAAAGATAAGCCGCCGCACTTGCATTACACTATATTAACGCTATTACCATATATTTGGAGAATAGATACTTCAACTCAAGGATGGAAAAAGATTTTCTTTCTTAATCCAAGTAAGAGGCTGCTAGAGGTTCATTTGTGAAGATGCAAAATAACAAATGCATTTAAGTACGATCCCTGCGGTCACCGGACTCGCGAAAAGATTGCGCGCTCCTTATGCTCACGTTAGATTTAGAAGAAACAAGAACAAAGAAACATAACCCTGCCCCCATTGCGCTTGGCCGGCGTCTCCCACACACGGTAACGACTTGTTTGGGGGAAACACGCCGGAAGCGGGTTAGGTTCACTCGTGACGTGTGAACCGGGGGCGAACGGGCTAGGCTCTTTGAAAAGGAGCGTTTATTCTTCTTTTAGAATGGTTACAAGCAGACATGACTGCTTTGGGTTAACAGACTTGGATCTACTGGTTGAGAAAATACGCAGGAATAGTTATTCTATATCGAGTATTTTCTTCGAGTATAGTCGATTGAGGAACATTCGAAGATGGCCTGCAGCAGTGCATGATAAAACTGAACACCTATTTGTGGTGAGTATACTAAAAATACATAAAGTGCCAGGCACTTTATTGATTGCTAAGTTAGACCCCAGAACTCTAAAGCCAGCGATACAGCAAGCCTTAGTACAACGAACCTTAGTACAACGAACCTTAGTACAACGAGCCTTAGCACAATAAGTGAAACAACACGCGCCTTCTCTTATGAAAAATCCCGAACTGCAACTAGCAAATGATTTTGTTCAGTACACTAGCCATAATATTTTCCTGACGGGAAAGGCAGGTACAGGCAAGACCACCTTCTTACATAAACTTAAGGAAAGCACGCCGAAGCGCATGATTGTTACTGCTCCCACCGGAGTGGCGGCCATCAATGCAGGCGGTGTCACATTGCACTCCTTCTTCCAGATGCCTTTTGGCCCGTACGTACCAGGAAGTGACGTTCAACGGCAGGCTGAACAACGCCGCTTCAGCAAGGAAAAAATAAATATCATCAGGAGCCTGGACCTGTTGGTGATTGATGAAATCAGTATGGTGCGCGCCGATTTACTGGATGGCGTCGATGCTGTGTTGCGCCGTTACAAACACCATCACCTGCCGTTTGGCGGCGTGCAGTTACTGATGATCGGCGACCTGCATCAGCTTTCCCCCGTCGTCAAGAATGATGAATGGAACCTGCTCAAAAACTATTATGATACCTGGTACTTCTTTAGCAGCAATGCCCTGAAACAAACGAATATGATCAGCATCGAACTGAAGCATATTTACCGCCAGTCTGATGCATTTTTTATCCAACTCTTAAACCGGGTACGTGACAACCAACTCGACAGCGACACAATACAGGCGTTAAATACCCGGTATATTCCGGCGTTTCATGCCGATAATAAAAAAAATTACATCACCCTGACCACCCATAACCGCAGTGCTGACAATATCAATGACAAGCAACTAGCCGCCCTAAATTCAAAATCCTTCACATTTCAGGCAATGATTGAAGATGACTACCCGGTATACAACTACCCAACTGCTGAAAAACTGACGCTGAAAAAAGGCGCGCAAGTGATGTTTGTGCGTAACGACAGTTCCACTGACAAACTATATTTCAATGGCAAAATCGGGAAAATCATCCAACTCGATCAGCACTGCATCACCGTAAAATGTCCCAATGATGGCGGCACTATCCTGGTCGAGCCTGTGACATGGGAGAATATAAAATACACCGTGGATGCAAAGACCAAGGAAATCACGGAAGAAGTGATAGGCACCTTTACACAACACCCTCTTCGGCTGGCCTGGGCCATCACCATCCACAAGAGTCAGGGTTTGACTTTTGAAAGGGCCATCATTGACGCTAACGCCGCATTTTCACACGGCCAGGTCTACGTGGCCTTGAGCCGTTGCAAAACCTTTGAAGGCATAGTGCTCAGCACACCCATTTCACAACGTGCTGTAAAAACGGATACCAAGGTGGCGCAATTTGTAGAGCACGCCAGCCGAAATCCGCCGACCCAGCAACAACTGAACAGCGCCAAAATCCTATACCAGCAAAAGATATTGCTGGACAGTTTCGACTATCAATCACTGGCGACTAATCTGACATATTTCACCAAACAATTGCGTAATAACCATTCTAATCTCCAATTTTCCGGTAGTGAAACCATTGAAGAAATAAAACAGCAGGTTATTGAAGAAATCATAACCGTTGCTGATAAGTTCAAGCGACAACTGCAATCCTTGTTTAAACATGATAAAGCGCCAGAAGACGATTCAAATATACAGGACCGTGTGCGAAAAGCCTCCTGTTACTTTACCGACAAATTTCAGCTGAGGTTAATCGAATGGCTATCCTGCTTTAACTTTGACACCGACAACAAGGAACTCAGAAAACAAATAAATAAGGCTCTCGAATTACTGCAGCATAACCTGGCGATAAAAATAGCCTGCCTGCACAGTTGCCGTACGGGTTTTTCAACTAGCGCCTGTCTGAACGCAGTTAGCCATGCGGAAATTGATTTCAAGTCATATGCACCCGCCAAACAGCAATCAGTAGATGCTGACGTCGCGGATCTACAGCACCCTGAATTATTCAAGGCACTAAAAACCTGGCGGGCAAAACAGGCCAAGAAAGAGGAAGTGGAACACTACCGAATCCTGCATCAACGGGTTCTGATACAGATAGCCGGGGTGTTACCAGACACACTGGACGCCTTGTTGCATATCAAAGGTATTGGTAAACACACGGCTGAAAAATATGGCAACCAACTCACCGCCATCGTTAGCGAATACTGCCGTGAGCACAATATTCAGCCTCAACAAACACCACCGGAACCCACTATTAAGAAAGAGACAAAAAAAGACAGCAAACAAATAAGCTATGAACTTTATTTGCAAGGCAAAGATATCAACGAAATAGCCGACCACAGGGGGATGGTCGCCAGCACGATCGAAGGGCATCTGGCCTATTATGTGAGGCTGAATCAATTAGACATCACCGAGTTGGTAACGGAAGAGAAAATTGCCGTTATCAAACAAGCATTCGACGAAAAAGGTCACGAAAGTCTGAAAATAATAAAAGAGTATTTGGACGATAAGTTCTCATATAGCGAGATTCGGCTGGTTCGGGAATCCTTGCGTTGATCGCATGAGCAGTATCTTTCGCTCACCCCTAAGACCTGATAAAAATGACCAGTGGAAAAAGATCAGTAGAAAAATAATTTAGGCGGCACCGATGACTTAATGACTTAACAAATGTAGTGGTCAAAAACGGAGAGAGAGAGTAATTATTCTACAACTTTGTCTTAAGTCAACGCTGCCCGCTACTCTTATCCTGATACTAGATTAAATCTATCACCCATTCTCGCTGCATTGCTAATTTTAACGAGCCAATTTTAAACATCTGCTTATCGCCGTATACTATCGAAATTATTTTAGAAAATGTGCTACATTGAGAAAAAACAGTAGGAATATTGCAATACTCAACAAACATATTGAAAAAGAAGGCATTATTAAACAATGGAAAGAATTAGAGCAAAATCTACCCTTGCAGAGCAGGCTTTCACACTAGTAACTAATTTACAGCAACGGTTTGTGACTAAACTTAATACAATTAGTGAAAAATACGGTGAAGGTAAATCTTATCAACCCACTGAATGGTTTCGTGATGAAGGATCACATGGCGGTGGTATTCGATTGATGGCTACAGATGAGACGATATTCAATCGCGCATCTGTCAATATATCTCAAGTTCAATATGATGATGATGATACAAAACAATTAGCATCCGCCTCGGCCATCTCGACGATAATTCATCCTAAAAATCCACTGGCGCCATCGGTACATATCCATATTAGCTGGACAGAATTGAAAAATGGCAGTGGTTACTGGCGTGTCATGGCAGACCTCAATCCAGTTGTTGAAAATATTGAAGACAAAGCTGAGTTTGCAAAAAAACTAAAACAAGCAGCACCACAACAGTATGCTGAAGCATCGGCACAGGGTGACCGGTATTTTAATATTCCTGTGTTAGGGCGTCATCGAGGTGTAACTCATTTCTATCTGGAAAATTATTCTAGCGGAAATAATGACGCTGATCTTACAATGGCTAAGACACTTGGCGAAGCTGCAATAGATACTTACTGTAATATTTTAGCTTCAGCATTAGAAGAACGTACTTCACCAGCAGACGCCGATTACAAACGACAGTTAGATTACCACACACTATACTTTTTTCAGGTCTTAACACTTGATAAAGGCACCACTTCGGGTTTGTTGGTTCACAACCAGAATGATGTTGGCATCCTCGCTTCGCTGCCTTCACACATTAACCGAACTTTGCTAAGTTCATGGAAACAAAAAATGGAAGCGCCTCAGGATTTACTACTAGAAACGATTCTCAATTGCTTGGCAGACGAAGATGTTTGTCCTATAAATAATGATACCAAACAAGCATTAGCAAATGGCGTGAGAAAACATTATCAAACACATCCTGAAGCAATTAATATGCAGGCCAGTGGTAACTCTGTACCTCCTACCGTAGATAATCATAAATAATCTAAAGATGAGGGGGGTTACCGTCCGGGTGTGAATTACCCCCCCCGATTCAATACCTAAATTCAAAATTTGGGCTCAATGGAAATCCGTTTTTATTGCAGATAATCTCGTATTTCGTAAACTCCATCCAGGTTACATATTATTATGGGTTACTTTAGTTTGCCTCACGCTTTGCGTTTTAATAAGTAAAACAAAAACGTCAAAATACCTAAATACACGATTACGTAATAACCTGTACACCATCGTCCTCCGGCTTTAGGATAAGAATTCCATTGTAATAACACCAATATCTCTAATTGAGGGTTATCCAATATAAAAAACAATAGCGAGCTACTACACAAAAAAAAGAAGCTGCTGATAATCGAACTAATCCACAAACAGGATAAGCACTTAATAGCATTTGTTCGATATGAGATTGGTAATGCTATTCGAGAAATGAAACCGCTGAACATCACTGGCCCTAAATAATGCGTCACCAAACCATATAGTATTTTACATATTGTATGATTATGTTCAAAATTCTCCCCTCCCCCTTAAAATGACTGGGCATTAACGTGTTGGGCATGTCACTATACTCTTCTCAGTTAGTGGTTATCTGATGTAAAATCGGATTGAGTTTCAATAATAATAAAAACAAAAATAAAAAAATAAAGTTATTGTCAGTTTTTACTATGTTGGCAAAATGACCAAACAGTTCAAATCAACAATGATTTAACTCTATAAAATAGTAAAATCATTACAACATCATAATAATAATAATTTTTTTCAACTTATGGGATGGGTATAATATGTTTAACAAAATCTTTTTTTATTCAATCAAATCCAGACAGTTCTATTTCGCCACAAAATTACTCTTCATCACAGTGCTACTGCCTGTTGTTGTTGCATGTGGCTCTAGTTCCAAACCTGCCGGTAATACGCCAACAGATTCCCCAGTAGCTGTAAAAGCATGTGTTAGAGATAGCGACAATAAAACATTTGTAGATACGAATCTAGCAAGCGCCAATATAATTGAAGGTGGTTTAGCCTATGACAAATGGTGGGTGGGCACTCGTGGTACGACAGAACCGCTGGATGATCATCCATTATGGGATACGCAAACAACAAATACGCGTACTGGGGCCGACACCTGGCGTTGCAAAGAGTGTCATGGATGGGATTATCTTGGTAAAGATGGTGCCTACAGCCCTGCGAATTCACATTTTACCGGGTTTGTCGGGATTATGGAGGCGAAAGCAAAAGATGCGATTGAAGTATTTTGTACTATCAAATCACTGGAGAACCATGCATTCGGTGACGTCATGACAGATGACGACATTCTTGATTTAACGGCGTTCATTATTGATTTTGGCGACCAAAGTGAAGGCCTTATCGATTACCGTGTTGTACTTGATAGCAATAACATATCTACGGGTGATGGCAGCGTTGGTGGTACCGGCAATCAGGATTACGATTCAAGCAGTGCAGGCGGCTGTGGCGCAGCAACCTGTCATGATATTGATGGTACTAAGAATGCGGGTGGTGAATTCAGCATAGGGGATATTGCGTTGGATAACCCCTGGGAGTTTCTGCATAAGGTTCGATATGGGCACCCTGGCTCCATTATGCCATCAGGTATTAATCGCAATTTAGAACTCCCGCAAATGGCAGATATTCTCGCCTACGCGCAAGCCCAGTTACCAGAACAGAATCAAAACGCTATAAACGCATGTATCAATACAAATGCTTCGTTTGTGGATGCGAATTTATCAGGCGCCGATATTATTGATGGTGGGCTGGCTTATGACAAATGGTGGGTGACCACTCGTGGCACAGAGCCACTGGATAATCATCCGTTATGGAGTACGCAAACCACAAATACCCGTACCGGAGCCGACACCTGGCGTTGCAAAGAGTGTCATGGATGGGATTATCAAGGTAAAGATGGTGCCTACGGCCCTGCGAATTCACATTTTACTGGGTTTGTCGGGATTATGGAGGCGAAAGCAAAAGATGCGATTGAAGTGTTTTGTACTATCAAATCACTGGAGAACCATGCATTTGGCGACGTCATGACAGATAATAACATTCTTGATCTAACGGCATTCATTGTCGATTTTGGCGGTCAAAGTGAAGGTATTATCGATTACCGTGTTGTGCTTGATAGCGATAACATATCTACAGGAGATGGCAGCGTTGGTGGTGCCGGCAACCGGGATTATGATTTAAGCGATGCCGGCGGCTGTGGTGCAGCAACCTGTCATGATATAGACGGTACTAAGAATGCGGGTAGTGAATTCAGCATAGGCAATATTGCGTTGGATAATCCCTGGGAGTTTCTGCATAAGGTTCGATATGGGCACCCTGGCTCCATTATGCCGTCAGGTATTAAACGCAATTTAGAGCTTCTGCAAATGGCAGATATTCTCGCCTACGCGCAAGCGCAATTACCACAACAGAATCAAGACGCGGTAACCGCATGTATCAATGCAAATGCGTCGGTTATAGACACGAATTTATCAGGTGCCGATATTGTTGCTGGTGGGTTGGCCTATGACAAATGGTGGGTGGGTACTAGTGGTACAACAGAACCGCTGGATGATCATCCGTTATGGGATACGCAAACCACAAATACGCGTACTGGAGCCGACACCTGGCGTTGCAAAGAGTGTCATGGATGGGATTATCTTGGTAAAGATGGTGCCTACGGCCCTGCGAATTCACATTTTACCGGGTTTGCCGGAGTTATGGAGGCGAAGGTAAAAGATCCAACTACCGTATTTTGTACTATCAAATCACTGGAGAACCATGCGTTCGGTGATGTCCTCCCGGAAAAAAGCATTCTTGAATTAACAGCCTTCATTGTTGATTATGGCGGTCAAAGTAAAGGCATAATTGATTACAATGTTGTGCTTGATAGCGATAACATATCGACGGGTGATGGAGCCGTTAATGGTGCCGGCAACCGGGATTATAATTTAGGCAGTGCCGGCGGCTGTAGTTCATCAAGCTGTCATGATATTGATGGTACTCAAAATGCGGGTAATGAATTCAGCATAGGTGATGTGGCATTCGATAACCCTTGGGAGTTTCTCCATAAGGTTCGATATGGGCACCCTGGCTCCACTATGCCATCAGGTATTGAACGCAATTTAGAGTTTCTGCAAATGGCAGATATTCTCGCCTATGCGCAATTGCAACTACCACGACAAGGTCCAGGCGGTGGCATTGAAGGTGATTATATTCGCGGTGGCTTGTTATACGATAACTGGCCTGCAGTGTTGACGGCAGAGGGTTCTACTGCAACACAACCAACAACAACCATGCCCTTGTTTGAATTACGCAGCGACCCAGTAGTTAACACCCGAGCAGGATTAGAAACGTGGCGCTGTAAGGAGTGTCATGGATGGGATTACAAAGGTGCCGATGGTGCTTATGGTGATTCCACAAATAGTCACTTCACTGGTTTCACCGGTGTTCTGGATGCCCGGGATGACAATGGTGTCACAGAATCATTTTTGTTGAATTTTTTAAAAAATGGCTATACAACAGTTGGCAATGTTACGTATCACAAGTTCACGCCTTACATGACTGAGGCAGACCTTATTCAACTCGTCAGCTTTATTAAAACGGGTGTTATCGATACAGCTCGTTACATCAGTACAACCCCGGTTGGCGCAGGAAAAGGCAATCCTGTTAATGGTGAATTACTATATATTTTCAACGAAGTTGATGTAAATTCCACAGCTGGCTGCAGTCGATGTCATGCACTTGACGGGACGGGTATTGATTTTGATTCTGACCCGATTGCCACTGAATTCCTAAAGGATATAGCGATAGGAAATCCCTGGGAAGTGTTGCACAAGATCCGTTTTGGTGAGCCTCATTCAATTGGTTTGGTTGATCTGGAAATGCCAAGCGCATTAAGGGATGGTTTTACAAATAGCGATGCGGCAGATATATTGACTTATAGTCAGCAGTTACCATAATAAAAGCACTTAGACGAAGGAAATAGCGGTTTTATCTTTCAGGAAAGGCCACTTAATGTGGCCTTTTTTTTAAAACAAACCCGGATTTCATCAATGCCATCCAGGCTATTTATTATTTTAGATTATTTTAGTGTTCTCCACACTTTGCGTTTTAATAAATAGAACAAAAACGTCAAAACAATCAAATAGGCAATTACATAGTAGCCTGTACGTCGCCGTTCTTTGGCTTTGGGATCAGAAGTCCATTGTAAAAATACCGATACGTTTTCGATTCGTTGATCTAATTCTTTTTGTCGTACATCGTCAGTTCTAATTGCATAAGCAAAAGGGTCCGGCATTTTAATGCCAGGGAACAGTTTATTATCAACGTGTTCTTCCGCATCCATGGAATAACTCGTTAACAAGGTATAAATATAACGCGCACCACCACGCCGTGCTTTCGCCATTAACGATAAATCAGGCGGCATCATGCCAAATAACTTGGACGCTATTTCAGGTTTAGTTGTGCTCAGAATAGAAGTATTCAGCGGCATATCTCCTCGAAGCACATCCACTTCATCTTTATTGAAACCAATTTCAAGTAAATTGCGGTATTTAATATACTTAAATTCATGACAAAGCCGGCAAACATCCATTGCGACCTGAGCACCGCTTTTTATATTTTCAACACTATGATCAAAATCAACTTCCGCTAATGAAACATCAGAGGATGCCCGACTGTTTGCAGTCAAAAATAGAAAAGAACCAAACAGCAAAAATGTCATTGTTTTCTGATTCATAATGGACAGTTAAACTTATCAGGCGACGATTTACTTTTGAGTAATTCCTCTACTTCAGCAGGCAACCCTCGTTTGCACAGCCATTTTTCCTCAGCTTTTGAAATAAATGGCAATAAAGCAAATAACGCAAAATAAATAAACGTAGCAACTTGGCCTATGACGACCAAACTACCACTCGGCGGCACAGCACCCACATAAGTAAGCACCGCAAAATCAAGCACAAATATATAAAATAGTATTCTATATACCGGCCGATATCGAGCACCACCAGGAATATGGCTGCGATCAAGAAAAGGCATCGCTGCAAAAATGACTACAGATAAACCCATCGCGACCACACCACCCAATAAATCAGGTATCGATCTTAAAATGGCATAGAAAGGTAAAAAATACCACTCGGGCACAATATGCGCGGGGGTTTTTAGCGGATTGGCGGGGATATTATTATCCGCTTCTATAAAAAATTCCGGACTAAAAAAAACAAAAAAACAAAACACTATCAAGAACACACCTAATCCGTAAAGATCCTTCGCAGTAAAATAAGGATGAAACGGAATATTGTCTTTTGCTGCTAAATTTATTCCAGACGGGTTACTACTTTTTACTGTGTGTAACGCGACTAAATGGATTAACACCAGGCCAATGATTAAAAAGGGAAAAAAGTAATGCAAAACAAAAAACCGGGTTAGTGTTGCATCACCAATAGAAAATCCACCGCGCAACCAAATAACAATTTCATCACCAAAAAACGGGGTTGCTCGAAACAAATTCGTAATAACTTGTGCACCCCAATAGGACATTTGCCCCCAGGGCAACAAGTATCCAAAAAAAGCAGTTGCCATCAACAACAGTAGCAAACCCTGCCCTGTCCACCACATCAATTCTCGCGGTGCCCGGTAAGAACCATAATAAAGAGTGCGCGCCATGTGTATAAAAATCACAGCAAAAAAAGCCGAGGCGCCGGTTGAATGAATATAACGAATCAACCAACCATAGTTAACTTCTCGCATAATGTGCTCGATTGACTCAAACGCAAGACTGGCATCCGGCTTATAATGCATCGCAAGAAAAAGCCCACTCACCACTTGCAACACAAGCACAAAACCAGCAAGAAAACCGAAATTCCACCAGTAGCTCAAATTTCTTGGTGTTGGATAGCCTGTTAAATCCTGTTTTACAAATTCACTAAGAGGAAACCGTGCATCAACCCAATTGAGTAACTTACTCATGATTGCTCCTCCACCTTACCTATCAGTATTTTATTATCAGATAAAAATTCATATGGTGGTAAAATCAAGTTCTTAGGTGCAGGACCTCGCAAAACCCGACCACTGTCATCATAAAAACTGCCGTGACAAGGACATAACCAACCTTTGTCTTTTCGCAACGGCACACAACCAAGATGTGTACATAGGCCAACTACGACTAACCATTGCGGTTTTTGTACACGCTTCTCATCCTGCTCAGGATCTTTAGTCTGTGCGCTCTGATCATTTCTTACTTCAGAAATTTGCTCGGGTGTACGATGTAAAATAAACACCGGCTTGCCCTGCCAATCAACTGTTTTTGTTTCCCCAACCGCGATATCACCTAATTCAACTTCCGATGTTGATTTAGCAAGCACATCCGTTGTCGGATTCATACTACTGATAAAAGGCCACGCTGCCCCACAAACACCCGCACCTGCTACTACACCAGTAACGGTTTCCAGGAAATGACGACGTCCGGATTCTTTAGGATCTTTACTATCTTCGTCAGACATAATATTTTTTCCGATTAATACAATAAGTATTTATAGATACGCTACGATTTTCTAAAAGCGTTTTGCTGGTTATTTCAGGCTTGAGAAATAGGTAGTCAGGTTTTCGATATCGGCATCACTTAATGGTTTAGCCATCGAATTCATTATTGGATTTTTGCGTACCTCAGCACGAAAATCTTTTAGGGCATTGACCAGGTAGGTTTTCTTTTGCCCAGCGAGATTGGGGATTTCCGGACTAACACTGATACCATTCGAACCGTGGCACCCCATGCACAGCGTGGATTTTTCTTTACCGATAGCAGCATCACCTGCGGCCGCGAAATGGAGGGGGAAAAACAGAAATATTAATGCGGTAAATAATTTAATTTGACTTCTTTTTAACAAAATCATTAGTTTAGCTCCAGCGACACCTAGTATTAAGTCCAGAGCGAGTCTAACGTTATTTTGTTAATTAGTAAATAACCATACACTAATATATTGTTTATGGGCGCATTAACTATACCTTTCAGTTGGCAGTCCTGGTGCATGAAATGCACTACACAACAGGTACACTTACTGTTATTCTCGCACCACCTAAATCGCTGTGCGTTATTTCCAACTTCCCCGAATATACTTGTAAAATATCATTTACGACGGCAAGACCAATTCCCTGTCCCGGTGACGTCGTAGCATCACCTCTGACACCACGTTGAATTAATTTTTCGATTTGTTCTTTTGCAATACCTGGTCCATCATCTTCGACGTGTAATATAAAGTGAGTGGTTTTGTTTATACTGACAGGTTCGCTTGTACTGATCTTCACTTGTTTTTTGCAACACTTGTACGCGTTGTCTAGAACATTACCAAGCATTTCCATCAAGTCACCCTCATCACCTTGAAATAATGAAGATTCCTCAATAGCGACTTCGACACCAATATTTTTTTCCCTATAGACTTTGTTTAACGCATTAACAATTTTATTAACAACATTGATTGTTTTTACTCTCGCGGTAATCGCTGAACGCCCGGATGCAGCAGCTCTTTGTAACTGATAATCAACTATTTGCGACATGCGTTCTACCTGCTCTTCCATTGCCTGTTTTGATTTTTTAGCAACGGACGAACTTTCAACCTCTCCCCTTAATACCGCCAAGGGCGTTTTAAGACTATGCGCCAAATTACCCAACGTATCTCGATAACGAGTTAAATGCTCTCGCTCGTTATGAATTAGCTTATTTAAGTTATTAGTCAGGCCAGTGAGCTCTTTTGGGTATGTTCCTTGCAGTTGTGTTCGTTGCCCGGCTTCGATGGCTTTTAAATCGCGAACTACACGTCGCAGCGGCGATAACCCCCACCTTAAAATCAAGCTTTGAACCGCTAACAACACTAGCGCAGCGCCAGTTAACCATCCCCATAAATTTTTCTGGAAATTTCTCACTTGTTTATCATAAATTTCCTTTCTTTCAGCAACGCTAAATGTATATCCATCATGTACATCTTCACTTTCATCCCAGGTAATACCCAGACTATAAACAAAAATCTCCACACCATCCGGCATCGCTAAAGTTTCAAATTTTATCGCCGCGGGTGGCAATGCCCATCGAAACAGATATTTTTGCTCTAACATAGAGGGGGAACGCCATATTTTCTTGGCATCGTTACTAATTGCCTGGGCAAATAAAATTGAAGACGGGTGCGAAAAACTCAAATATTGGGGTAGTTGAAGACCTTTATCCTTACCAATAATGGTAGCAGCAACAAGGGTATAAACATGCCCTTCAAGGCGATCTCTAATTGCGTTTTTAGCATACTCACTAAAAACCTTGTTAAGAGTAAAACTTGTTAACCCGAAAAATGCCGCCAACACAATACTCGCAGCGATCAACAAACGTTTATTTAAAGACATCATTTTTTATTAATCAGAGGTCCCTTTTAGAGTAAACCGGTAACCTTTTCCACGTAATGTCTCTATGGGCGAATATACATTCTCCGGATCAAGTTTTTTTCTAAGGCGACCAACAAACACTTCAATTACGTTGCTATCACGATCAAAATTTTGATCGTAAATATGCTCGGTAAGTTCAGTTTTTGACACCACATCGCCGCTGCGGGTCATCAAATATTCCAGTACCCTATATTCATAGCTGGTTAATTCAATTGCTTCGTCATTAACCGTCACTTCTTGCGAAGCAGTGTTCAAGGAAATAGGACCAAACTTTATTTCGGGCTTTGAAAGCCCAACCGAACGTCGCAGCAATACTTTTACACGCGCAAGCAGTTCTTCGATATGAAAAGGTTTCACCATGTAATCGTCTGCGCCCGCCTCAAGACCCGCTACTTTTTCTTGCCACCGACCGCGCGCAGTCAAAATCAGAATAGGGAAAGCCTTGTCTCTTTCACGCAATTGACGAATCACATCAATACCCTCTATTATTGGAAGCCCAAGATCAATAATGGCGGCGTCGAAAGGAAATTCCAATCCGAGATACAAGCCTTCTTCGCCGTCTGTAGCGACATCCACAGCATAGCCTTGCTCTTTTAGACACTTGATAAGTAGCTCACGCAATGGAGCTTCATCTTCGATTACCAGAATACGCATATTATTAATTCAATGGCATAGAAATCACACTCGATACCGAGCACAATTGTTAGTTAGAGTTAGTGCTAGTTTAATCGGTTTTGAGCAAGAATTTCTAGAGATACACAGAAATAGGAGTACCAGGGAGCTCATAAACGAAAGGGGTTTATTATGAGAACGCTCCCAAGCACCTACGGTTGCCCTTTATTGGCTCATGGACGGCAATCCAATCGTTCATAAAGAGCGTACTACTTAAACCCACGGCTACAGGTTTAATCAAAATCGCTTTATTTTCGTAACTTGTAGTCATTATACTGGCTGTAAACTGAACCATAGCTGAACAGGGCGTTATTCAAAACAATGCTAGGGCTAAGGTTTTATAACCCGTAGATTGCATCGCCCTCTTTGAAACGCCAAATTCTACACACGCTAATCCCTGAAGAGCTTGTCAAACAACAACTTGCTTCAATAAAGTAA
>JAADIM010000006.1 GCA_013151345.1 Gammaproteobacteria bacterium | reverse complement strand
TTGGCGATAATTATTGATTGCGTCAACACAGTCTAGCCGGTAACGATCATCAACTTCATCTAATCCATCCAATAACGGCAAAATGCCGTGGTTTTGAATAAGCTCGACACCCAGTTTTCTCGGCATCTGGTAACGATTTTCCAGTTCGTTTTCTAACCATGTGTCCAGAGAAGCGCGCTGGTTAGCCCATGTTGACAAGTGAAAAACCACCGGAATAGGGCAGCTGTTATCCTTTTCCGCTCGCTCAACTAGTTGTTGTGTCAGGCTTAATAGTAATGTCGTTTTACCTGAACCTGGCGCACCCAAAATTAACATGCTTTCACCAAGTCCCGTGAAAATATCACCGATCTCGGCATTGCAACGCAGTCTTTTTGAGCCTGTATTATGATCAGAAATAGAACGGCTCATTGAGTACCGTACAATATCTTTCCAACCATCAAATACGTGTTCTGACTTCTCTCTAAGTTGAAGTTCGATTTTTACTTTCTTAAAGAGTGAATTTTCTAATACGCCATTAATCCAAAAAACCATAACTTTTTTTAACAGGGAATTTCTGTACAGCAATAAATCTCTCTCTAAGTGAATTTTTCCATGGTTATTAGTTACGCTGAGTGTTTTGGGTGATTGTGGTTTTTCCTCTGAAAAATTTTTATCTTTTTTATCGTCTGCTGATATTGAGTTGGCAGCAGAATCAAGAGGGAGGGTAAGAATATTCGACGGATCAATTTTTAGCAGACTCTCCTCAATTGCATTTCGCTTCGCTTTGTCCTCTTCATTTTTGATAATCTTAGAAAGATGAGCCTGCAAAACGGTTTTTATATTTTTTTCCAAAGCTTGTTTTTCAATTACTAACCAGGACTTAAACGCGGAATCATTTGTATTTAAGTTTTCCAATGATGGGCCACAGCAAATATTTGTCAATATTCCATATTCTAAAAGTTCAGTTGCGTTATTAATGATTTCATGTGAATCAAGCCAAATTTTATCTCTTTTTAGATAAACTTTATTTCTATCTGCAGTAAAGAGTTCGGGCGCTTCAACTTGAAAGGTTCGTCGTAGTAAACTTAGACTTTGCCGCAATGATGTACGGGCCTGTTCATTAGCATGCCGACTCCACAGTAATTGAGACAGCTTGTCTCGCGTTATTTCACCCTTTTCTGAAAGCACCAATATTGCGAGAATACACCGAGCTTTAGCGGCAGTGGGTGTAATATCTTCATCCCTCATATTCGTTATTCGAAACCCTCCCAAAAGGTAAATTTTTATCACATAGTCCGAGATAAATAATCTACTGACATTATTCATAATTTTTCATTCCCTGTGATAAATAAATTAATCGAGGCTGTTCCACTTACATTCTTTCTCCCCTGTGGAGGGATGGCAAAACACGGTTCTTCGTAGGCTCACTCCAACCTACAAAAAACTTTTGCAGCACGTTCCTTTGGGGGAGCAAGGTTAGGATAAGGGGAACGCAACGCAGTTGCATAAAAATTTGAACTGTTAGTTGCTCAAACTTAAACTCAATAGCTAATAAATTACTTAATAGACTTTATGCATCAGCTGAAATTATAAAACGAAATTGATAAAAGTGAATGTGTAATATTACCAACAAATTTGTGAATATTATTACCGCATTTAATGCGTGTTGACTAACTCAGTATCACGGAAAAAACAGGTGTCAGAGCCAATGCCAGTATGTTAACCTTGCAGGTGCATAAATTTAGAAAGAAAATGACGAAATATGCAATGGATCAAGTCGCATGACGAAATTACAGTAAATTTATGCAACGTTGGGGTTAAGCGTTAAGCTATTCATTACTAAGCTGGCGATTGCGTTCAAGCGCATTTATTCTTCCACACTCGCAATTCAAACTTAGATAATCATAATAGGCAAGAAATTTCAAAGTCAGTTACAATGCAGTACGTTTCTCCAACAGCAATAGCGCATAAAATATGAAATTAACTCAAATAATACAGGTTTCTCTGGGAACTTTAATTTTCTTACTTAGCGCATGTGGTGAGCCAGAAAACATATCAAGTGAAAAAGGAAACAAACAACAGAAAAAAAAGATTGAACATACTGCCTACATAGAAAAGGGCGATATGCCAGCGATACAAAAACGAAAAATACTTCGAATTCTCTCGCCACGGTTTTCCGATAAAGCACGCTACTTGCCACGAAAGGGGCTGCCGCTACATTATGAAAAGCAGTTGCTGACTGAGTTTGCTGCCGCAAAGGGGTTAGCGCCAGTTTGGATATATGTTGATAAATTTAGTGATTTGATTCCAAAATTAATTGCTGGTGAAGGCGATGTCATTAGCGCTAATATGACAGCAACCAAACAGCGAATGCAATCAATCGAATTTACCTCTGCAGTAGATAGCGTTAGGGAACAATTGGTCGTTGCAGAAAAACAAAACATATCAAAATTAGCAGATATGCACAACAAATCGATTGCGATACAAAAGTCGTCCTCTTTTTGGGATACCGCGCAAGAGCTGCAACAAAAAAATCCGGCGATAAAAATTCAAACTGTGTCAGAAGGGATTTCCACTCAGGGTATTGTCGATGCAGTCGCCGATGGAAAGTATGACGCGACGATAGCTGATAGCAATCTAATGGACGCGATACTCTCTAATTCGGATGGTATCAAAACAGTTATGACTTTGCGTGATGATCGGAAAATTGCCTTTGGACTTCGGAAGAATAACGTCAAATTGAAATTTGCTATCGATACATTTATACAACAGCAAAAATTAACTGAACCTGCAGGTGCAGCACGCACGGACGATCTTGCAGAGATTAAAAAGCGTAAAGTACTGCGTGTATTAACACGAAACAATGCAGCAACCTATTATTTGTGGCGAGGGGAGTTGGTCGGGTTTGAATATGAACTTGTGCGAGAATTCGCAAAGCAATTGGGGGTACGTCTGGAAATGATCGTCGTTCCAGGGCGGGATGATTTGTTAGCCTGGTTAAAGGAAGGGCGCGGTGATTTGGTTGCCGCTTCAATGACGATTGATTCAAAAAATTTCACGGATATTTCTTATTCAAAACGTTATAACATTGTCAATGAAGTCGTCGTGTCACGTACTGATGAGAAAAAAACCGAACAATTGGAGGACTTAAACGGACGTAAATTGGTTGTTCGACAAAGCAGCTCATATTGGCAAAGCCTGAAAAAACTCAAGGAAGCAGGTGCCACGTTTGAAATCATCGCGGCACCAGAATCCATGGAGACCGAAGAAATAATAGCAAAAGTTGCCGATGGTACTTATGACCTGACCATTGCCGACAGCCACATTATGGAAATTGAATTAGCGTGGCGTGATGATGTTAAACAGGCATTTATCCTCGGAAAAGAAATGCAACATGGTTGGGTTGTACGTAAGAGTAATTCGAATTTGCTGAACGCTGTAAATGAATATATTAAAAAATCATACCGTGGCACATTCTACAATATTGCCAAAGAGAAATATTTTAAAAAGAAACGAAGAATAGCCAAACAAATTAAACAGCGTGTTGATGGAACAAGTAATGGCACATTGTCACCTTATGATGATTTGGTCAAGCCGCTCGCACAACAGTATCAGTTTGATTGGCGTTTAGTCGTATCACAAATGTATCAAGAGAGTCGATTCGACCCAAAGGCGAAGTCCTGGGTGGGTGCAACGGGACTCATGCAAGTTATGCCACGTACAGCAAAAGAACTTGGCATAAAAAGCCTGGAACTTCCTGAAAATGGTGTAAAGGCCGGTATACAATATCTTGGTTGGCTGGATAAACGATTTAGTACGAATTTATCAGCCAAAGACAAAATGTGGTTTATGCTGGCTTCCTACAATGCCGGATTGGGCCATGTAAAAGATGCAAGGCGCCTGGCAAAACAACAAGGTTGGAATCCCGATCAATGGTTCGGCCATGTTGAAAAGGCTATGCTGCTATTATCAAATCCCAAATATTTTAAAAAAACACGATTTGGCTATGTGCGTGGTCGAGAGCCGGTAAATTATGTAAGAGATATACGGGACCGGTATCGAGCTTATGTGCAATTGACGGCAAGCTAGTTTTGTAGGGAGCTTAAAAACAAAATCTTGCGACATCATAACCCAAGGTAAGATTGAACTGTTTACTGTGGATAAACATTATTAATATGTTATCCAATGTACATTGTCAGGTAGACGTCACGGTGCGGGAAAATGCCGCGTAACCTAAAGAGCATTACAGCTGGACTTCAAACCTCATTTAAATATCTAAGTATCCGGCTCAAACAGCGTTGCCGAGCTTATTCAGCGCTTCGCGATCTACTACGAATGAAAGTGATCGAATCAGGCATTCCTAATCCAGGTATTATGCTTAACCAAGCGCCATTCTGCTCTGAAGATGATAAATCAACTCTTTAACCGGTTGCCCCCCCACAAGGTGCTCGTTAATGATGCGATCGAGATTAGTTTCAGTGACGTTGTAATACCAAATCCCGTCTGGCTGAATACATAAAACTGGCCCAGATTTGCAGGTGGCAAAGCAATGGGTGCGGGTACGCTTGACACGCAGTTCGCCTTTGTCGATACCGGCGGCCTTGAATTTCTCGCCGAGCATATCGAACAGTGCCTGTGATTCGCCTTCTTCAGTGCAGCGCGGGCCGACGCACACTAGCATGTGGCGTGCATAATCCATCATTTTTGGCTTTTCCAACTCATTCATTGCTTGCTTTCTCCAGTTCATTCATTGTGGTCAGGGTTTGCCAGGCCTGTTCAAAAGCCTTGAGAGCAGGTGCATTAAAGGCACCGTCTTGACGTAGCAGTGACAGGTAGAAGACAGTTTCATTTTGTTCGTCGATAAAGTACACGCCGCACAGAATATCACCACGGCGGATAAACCAAACCTGTTGAACGCTCGGCCACTTAACGTGTAGATAGAAGTGTTCGTTTTCAATATTCAGCCATTCGCGACGCAGGGTAAAGTCTTCGGCATTGATCATAAATTTACTTACTGCACCCGCATTATTGCGGACTACCACACGCAGCAAACCCCATTGTTTAGCAGCCTCGATGACACTGATGGCCTCTGGTTGCACAATCGCGGCAGAGTATTCCCCAGCGCTATCGTTTCCGTTGGCCTCGCTGATTGCTGAGATAATTTCACCAGTCGGACAGCCAAAGTGACGGGCTGTATCGCGCAGCGAGTATTCATTACTTGATCGCAAGTATTCTCGTACACAACTTTTCCAGCCAGTCAGTCCCATGCTGAGGGAACGGCCGCGTTTTTCGCCCTCAATGGTAGTGCCTGTAATGTTCTGGTACTTGTTGGCGTAACCACGTGGGGTGATCATCAGGCCTTCTTCAATGTAGGTGCTGCTGTTACCAACCAAAACAGTGGTCAGCATGCCAATCTTGCAATCCTTCATCTCATCAAGACGCACCATCTGGATATCCTGCAAGTCACGGTAGGCGGATTTAACAATCGCCACAGGCGTGTCCGCTTTGCGATATTGCAACAGGATACGTTGTGTCTCGACGATTTGTTGCGTACGTCGACCGCTTTTCGGGTTATACAGGGCAACAACAAAGTCGCTACGACCGGCCGCCTCGATGCGCCTGGCAATAGTTGGCCACGGAGTCAGCAGGTCAGAAAGTGAGATGGAACAAAAATCATGCGTCAGCGGCGCACCGACCAGTGAAGCGCAGGCTGAGAGAGCGGTACTGCCAGGAATGACTTCAACCTCAATACCACTATCCGGTTTCCAGCCTGACTTTAACAATACCTCGTAGGTGGGACCTGCCATACCATAGACACCGATATCCCCGGAGGAAATCAGGGCCACGGTTTTGCCGAGCACCGCCTGTTCATAAGCCTCTATGCAGCGGTCGATCTCCTCGGTCATACCTTTGCGAATAATTTCTTTGCCTTCAAGCAAGTTTTTGACCAGTTTAATATAGGTTGAATAACCAATCACGACATCAGCTTCTTCAATCGCTTGTAGAGCACGCACACTCATATGTACCTCGGCACCGGGACCAAAACCGACTAATAATATTTTGCCGTTGCTCGTAGTTGATTGTTCATTACTCATTGTATATTGACTCACTGCGCATCCTCACGATAGAGACCGTAGCGTGCTTGTTATCTTCGCCACAGTATTTATATTTCTCGACAATTAAATTTTTCATATCTGTATTGGCCGCAAGCAGGGCGGCTGCCTCAGCTACGGCTGGTGTGCCCATGTGCTTGCGTACGATCTCGGAAGGATTGGGTACCTCAACGTGCGCAAGCTGTTCAGCTGAATAAAAATACAATGGCCAGTTATGTTCCGATGAAAGTGACAGCAGGCCGATTTCGTCCTTTTTTTTATCAATGCTCGCAAGAGAGTGGATCGCATCGCGTGTCAAGCTGGCCTGCTGTAGCGCCAGGTCAATAGCCGATTCCAGCGTGTGCTGCGAGGTGTCGCGATCACAACCCATGCCTAAGATCACCTTCATGGGTTCTGGCCCTCAGGTGGACGATAAACGACCAGGCGTTCTTCAAGAGCGTGCCAAAGGGTGTCCGGAATCTCGCGTCGCGTTACCCACAGCACGGCCTTGTGCTGTTCGAGATTGACGGCGTCGAGATTGTCGAAAAGGTGAATGTTCTTTGGTAACGGTGTTTGGCGTGTCCACCAGTTTGTGGCACCACACTCCTGCACAAAGGCAATCGGTTCTTCATTGACCACATGTGCTGAGACACGCGTGATGTTAATCTTCGGTGCCTCGATATACCAATTCAGTTCATGGCCAAGAATATCCACCGCAATGGTCCTGCCGACATCCGATGCGGTAGTCAGCACAGGTGTGGCCTGCAATAGTTCTGCAAGTTGCACTGCATAAGCATTAGCCCCACCGACATGACCAGATAGCACGGGGATCACAAACTCAGCGGCGTCATCAACAACAAGAACGCCGGGGTCCTCATCCTTCGACTTCAAGTGTGGCGCGATGAGGCGCACCACGGCACCGAGCGAAACAAAGAACACAATCTGATCATAATGCTCAAATAAACTGGCCAGCTGTGCTCGCAAAGCGCCGCTGTAAACGTTAATTTTGTTGGACAGGCCGTACATAGTTTCGGCAAACTTCTCTGAAACCACAATATCGGCCTCGGGCAGACGAGGTGCCAGTTTGGCGACTTGCGCGGCACCGTGTTTAGTGATAGCGACCATGCTTATACGTGGATTGCGGATTGTTTTCATGCGTGTTTCTTTTCCAGCGCTGAGGTTAAAGGGTGAAGCTTAGGTCTAAGTTAAGGTCTAAAGTTAAGGTTTAAGTTAAGGTCGCCGTCTTCTTGCGACAACCGCGCATTATCTCACCACGTTGGCGTTGTGGATTTTTCACAATCATCAGCGACAGGTAATTTACTTTTTGTTCTCGCAGGGTAGTGATGTCATGGACAATGCGTTCTTCGGGCGATCCTGCCTTTTCAATAAACCGGCTATGCTCAATCAGACCATGTGCGTCAAGCAAGTTGATGATGTCATCAAGCATGGGTTTGACCTTGAGCAAAACCAGCGTGTCGAATTGCAGTAACAGATTTTCGATGAAGTTAATGCCGTAACCGGCCGGGATGATCGCCACGGTATCATCGACATCAGCCAGCGGTGCCTGCAACTGTGCAGCAGCAGCGTTGAATGACGTGACTCCGGCAATCGGTTGAACATCTATCTTTTCATTAAGCGCTTTTACCGTACGTGCGAGGTGACCGAATGTGGAATAGGTGGATGCATCACCCTCCACGAGAAAGGCCACATCCACACCGCTTTGAAGTACATCAATAACTGTCTGCGCTGCGTTCAACCAGTACTTTGCCAATTTCTCCACGTCATGGGTCATGGGAAAGACCAAGGCTGCATTGTCTGCCGCCAAGCGAAGGCCGCTACGCAAGGCAATACCCAGCGCGTAACTTTCACTTTTTTTATTCCTGACCGGGTAGGTCCAAAAAATATTCTCCTGTTGCAAAATTTCCCAGGCACGGCGGGTGATGAGGCCCGGATCGCCGGGGCCCAGGGACACGCCGTACAATGTGCCAAACGTATCAAAAGTGCCAAAATTCGCTTTATTCATGATCATCTCTAAGCGCTTGTACACAGACAATCCAGACCGGGTTCTCTGCCTGCATACGATGCATGTGCAGGATGGGCTGGCTGCGACTGGCCTGCAACTGGGTGACATCCCAGTTTACGGCCAGTTGTTTAAGTATCTCGATGGCGGTATTCAGGTTTTCCAATGTCACAAAATTCATCACCAGCCAGCCGCCTTTATCCAGGCGCTGCAGGCAAAGCGTGATGAGTTCTTGCAACTCGCCACCTGAGCCACCAATAAAAACCGCATCGGGAACTGGCCAATCAGCGAGGTGCTCAGGTGCTTTGGCCTCGAACAATTTGAAATTATGAATACCTAGTCGAGTTTGATTTTGTCGCACGATGTCTGCATCGGCTTGGTTTTTTTCGATAGCGTAAACATAACCAGCAGTGCAAAGTTGCGCCGCCTCAAGACCAACCGAACCGGAACCGGCGCCAATGTCCCAGACGATACTGTTTTTTCTCAGTTGCAAACGAGCCAGCGATACGGCGCGTACCTCGCGCTTGGTAATCAGACCCTTGTCTGGTTTGCGTTGGGCATAACTGTTATCTTCAAGACCGAACAACAGCGTATCGATCACAGCGGTTTGGCGTTGCAGAATAACTATATTCGGATCGCCAAAGGACATGCTGGCTGCATCACTAATTGTAAGCTCACGATGAATTTTTTCATCAGGTGTTAACAGCTGTGCAGCTACCGAAATTGTAAACGTATCGGCCAGGCCCGCATGCTGCAACATGCGAGCGATACGATCGGGGATGTTCTGCGGGCTGGTGAAAACCACGATCAGTGCATGTTGTTGACAAGCCTGCAGTAAGGTATAAAGACCGTGAGTATGGTCTGCGTTATCGTCCCACTCGCCAACATCGTTGATGTGTATCGAGCAGATGTGTGCAGACTGCCAGGCAATACCCAAGTGTGCGCAGGCCAGCTGCAGCGTCGAGGTATTTGGTATGACTGCACAGTCATCGCTGCGGTTATCGATATTTAGTTTGGTCAACAGATACTTGGCGATACCATGGCAAAGTGGGTCGCCAGTGGCGAGTACTACAACGTTTTGCCCGGCATCCAATGCAGCGCGTATCCATTGCGGCACCTGGCTTATTTGTCCGGTCAAGTCTTTTTGTTGCACTCCTGATTTGAACACATCGTTGAACAACAAAAGGGTACGAGTACCCCCTATAACCACGTCACTGCGTTTAATAAAGTGTAATGCACTGGGATCAAGTCCATCGACACCGTTATCCAGCACACCGATAATCTGGCAGGGCTTCTGCCAAGGCTGTTGACTGTCGTTTTTATAAAAATTTTGAAATGAGCTAGACATACTTATCACCTTGCATGATCTCGCCTAGTTTGTTGCCATCAAAGTCGCAGACCAAGACTTTGATATCAAACTCGATCGGATAACGCGCACTCAGTGTTTCGATAACTTTGTTACCCAGCGCGTGGTAAAACTCACTGATCAAGCCGATCTCTTCCATACGTTCACTGGCATAACGTGCGGTCTCGGCATCGCGTATGTCCTGGCAGATTTCAGCGCTGGCACCGACGCGTTCTGCCAGTTCGGCTAACAGTGCGGTATTCACGGTATTACGTCGGGCATGGGTGATGGTTTCACCCTGTGCCATTTTGGTCAGTTTGCCGACCATGCCACCGATAATGACATGCTTGATGCCTTCTTTAATAACGGTATCAAGGGCGTACTTAAGAAAGTCACCCATTTGCACGAAACAGGCCTGTGCCAGTTTCGGTAATTCCTTAATAACAAACTTCTCGGTACGTCCACCGGTGGTCAGCACGACTGTATCCTGCCCCTGATTAGCGGCAACTTGGATGCCCTGGATCACACTGTCACGAAAGGCGGCGGTTGAGTAGGGGTGAACGATACCGGTGGTACCGAGGATGGAGATGCCACCGATGATACCAAGCCGGGCATTCAAGGTCTTTTTCGACATCGCTTCACCACCGGGTACTGAGATGGTGACTTCAATACCGTTATCCGCTAATAATTTTTTGCCAACGAGACGGACATTTTTTTCGATATTTTTGCTCGGCGTGGCATTAATCGCAGGACCACCGACCTTAAGGCCAAGACCGGCCATCGTGATGGTGCCAACACCTTCACCTCCCTTTATAATGACTTCTCCTTTACATCCAGTTAACAGACGAACATCAACGGTGAGCGGCGCTTTGTCAGTACAGTCAGGATCATCACCTGCATCCTTGATCACCACGGCATGGGCGTGATTTTTATCACAATAAGTATCGGTCACAGAAAAATGCACGCGTTGCGCGTTTGGTAGCAGGCATTCAACATCATCGGGTACCTTGCCGTGTAACAAGCCAAGCGTGGCGGCACGTGCGGCGGCAGCCGAGCAGGTGCCCGTTGTGAAGCCCGTACGCGTACCTTTTTTCTTTTTTGTTTTTTCTATTTCCACATTTATTGTTACATTGTTTGCTACATTGTTTGCTACATTGTTTGTCACGTTGCGCGCCCGAAGAATGCGTTACTGAATAGCCTTTTGCTGTGCTTCTGCCAATGCCAGCAGAGCATGGATGGCGGAGACCACGAGGGTAGACCCTCCCTTGCGGCCCTGAGTGATAATCCACGGCGTATCAACTAGTTCACTGACGGTATCCTTGGATTCTTCAGCCGAGACGAAACCGACAGGCATGCCGACGATCAGTGCGGGTTTAACGTTTTTTTCACGTACCAGGCGATCTATCTCTATTAGCGCGGTGGGTGCATTGCCCACGGCCAGAATACCGCCATTGAGCAGGTCCAACCTATGCGCTTTGCGCATAGACTGTACGGCGCGCGTGGTGTTTTCGGCCTTGGCCTGTGCAATCACGTCTTCATCGGCAATGAAGTGATGCGTGGTAACACCAAAGTGAGACAGACGCGGTCGCGACAGCCCGACACAGATCATCTCGACATCAGCGATGATGTTGGCACCGTTGGCAATGGCATTCAGTCCAGCTTCGACGGCATCCGGATGAAAACGGGTCAGGCCATTGAATTCAAAATCGGCCGTGGCGTGGATCATGCGACGCACGATCGGCCATTGACTGACAGGGTAATCGTGTACGCCGGTTTCTTTATCAACAATGGCAAAGGAGTCGTGTTCGATCTGTTGACCAACTTGGGTTAGCTGTTCTGTAACAGTATTGCCCATGCCGCTACTCATGCTGCTGCTCATGCCGTTACCCCAGCCACCACCCCAGGGATTTCTTTGTGTTCGTGATGATGTGCGTGATGGTGCACATCAGCGTGTACTTCAGCCAGTTGTCGGTACTTGCAGCCATCACACTCCATCATACTGGTTTCTTGTTCTTCACCGCTGGCGGCATTAACGCGCTGATTAAGCAGTGCATAGATCTCCGGTTCAAAACCGAAGTAATAACCATGTGCAATCGCAATCTGCGGATATTGTTTCAGTAGGCGTTCTACCTGGCGCTTGATGCGTTCCATCAGCGTACCGGTAAAAAGATAGTAGGGCAGGATGGCCATTTGCGTCATACCCAAAGTGGCTTGTTTCTTAACGACGGCCTCAAGGCGCGGATAAGTAATACCCGTAAAAGCGATATCAACGTATTCGTGGTCGGTTTCATCAAACAACCAACGTGCCATCTTGGCGATTTCACCATTGGCAACACAGTCCGAGGCGCCTCGTCCCAGAATGATGACGCCCGTGGTCTTCGGATCAGGCATATCCATCTGTGCCATTACCTTGCGCAAGTTACGCTTCAGGATCGTGAGAATGGCATCATTGGCGCCGAGGTGTGTTGCATAAACAAACTCGATATCGGCATGACGCACACGTGCCTCGTTGATGTGGTGTGGAATCTCCATCTTAACGTGGCCAGCTGCATTCAGGATTAATGGCACGACAATAACCCGCTCGGCGTCCCTAGCGGCGTTATCCAATCCTTCATCAAGCAAAACATCGGCAAACTCGATAAAGCAAGTCTCGATCCGCCAGCGCGGATTCAATTCAGTCCAGTTGGCGGAAAACTGTTTGATTTCTTCATTACCAGCCTGATGACGTGAACCGTGCCCGACCAATAGTATGCATGTTCTCATGATGTGGCTTCCTTTTTCTTTTTAGATTTGCGAAAACGATGGGTAAAGTTCTTATCGTAAAGTTTGGATTTTTTCAGTTCCGGCCAGTGACGTGCACCGATAGTTGGACTGGCGATAATCATAGCCTGGCTATTAATTTTTTCCGCACGACACTTCTCACGGACATTGCTGATGGTGCCGTGGATAATTTTTTCCTCACCCGGCCAGCTCGCCTTGTACACGACAAGTATTGGTGAATCCTCATGCCAACCAGCGGCAAGGAGCTCACTTTGCACTTTTTTCAGCAAAGTAATAGAGAGGAAAATACACAGTGTGCAATGGTGCTGGGCAAGTTCTTGCAATGACTCACCCTTGGGCACAGGCGTACGGCCTTCCACACGGGTGAAGATAACGGTTTGTGTAACTTCTGGCAGGGTCAAGCTTTCCACGCCGACCGCCGCCGAGGCCATGGCCGATGAAACGCCCGGTACAACACCCACTTCAATACCTTCGGCATCCAGTGGCTGGACCATCTCGATAAGCGCGCCGTACAGACCAGGGTCACCGGTTTGCAGACGTACCACGGTTGCATATTGCCTGGCTTTTTCTATTAACCAATCAGTGATGGCGCCAAGGTCCATGCCTTTAGAGTCCTGTATCTCACAACCTTGCTTGGCCCAGCGCACCGCAGCCGCGGATACCAGTGAACCGGCAAACAGGATCGCATTTGCTTTGGCAATAAGGCCTTGTCCTTTAATGGTCAACAGTTCAGGGTCACCGGGGCCGGCACCGACGAACCACACTTTGCCTGTCGTGGTATTATTCATAATAAAAACAAGTCATGGTATAAACAGGTCATGGCATAAACAAGCGAGCGCTTGCCTCCGGGTTAGAGGGAAAGTACATATGTAAATACGAAGCATGTAGCCTGTTTTGTCGATAAATCGCCTCACCACGGCCACGCTTGCGAGCGCTTTTACTCGTCACAATCGGGATCAAGCCAGTATCCAACGTTGAATGATGGTAAGTATGACCGCGTATTTCACCTTCGGGCAGTTCAACACTATGCATACCCAGGTTGGCGAGGTGCTCCTGCATCATAGCGTGGCCTGCTAACAGACCAACCATGTTTTGTGAGCGGCCTTCCTTGTCGCTAAGCGTTTCAAGCAAGTAGAGCATGCCGCCGCACTCAGCAACGATCGGTTTGCCTTGTTGCTGGTGCGCCTTGATGGCATCGTGCATGGCCGTATTATTTGCCAACGCATCAAGGTGTAACTCGGGGTAGCCACCAGGCAGGTAAAGGCTGTCAGCCTCGGGCAAGCAAACATCTTGTAACGGTGAGAAATAACACAGCTCTGCCCCCAGTTCGCTAAGCAATTCGAGGTTAGCCCTGTAAACAAAGGCAAAGGCCGAGTCGCGGGCAACCGCTATGCGCATGCCTTGTAGAAAAGCTGCGGGTGCCAGTGCCTCAACGGCCTCGAACGCAACAGGGGCTGGCTGATAATCAAAACCCGCATGCAAAAAGTGCTGTTTTGCTGCATTGATGCGTGTATCCAGGTCAGCGATTTCTTCAGCCTGTACTAAGCCCAGGTGGCGTGAGGGTAGTTCACACGCGTTGTCGCGAGGCAGTGCCGCAATATAGGGAATGCCTTTCAGGCTTTCGGCGAGCATGTCGCCGTGGCCCGCGCTGGCAACACGGTTGGCGATTACGCCAGCAAAAGGGAGGTCTTTGCGGTAATAGGCAAGGCCATAGGCAATAGCGCCAAAGGTTTGCGCCAAGCCAGTAACATCGATGATCGCAAGCACCGGGATGCCAAACAGCGCGGCAAGGTCAGCGCTTGAGGCCGTACCATCAAACAGCCCCATGACGCCTTCAATCAGTATTAGGTCAGCGTCGCAGGCGGCGCTATATAACAACTGACGGCAATGTGTACTACCCCCCATCCACAGGTCAAGTTGGTACACGGGCAGACCGCATGCCTGTTCAAGAATCATCGGGTCGAGGAAGTCGGGACCGGTCTTGAAAACACGCACTTTCTTGCCTTCTTCAGTATACAGTCTTGCCAGCGCTGCAGTAACGGTTGTTTTACCCTGGCCTGAGGCCGCTGCGCTGATGAGCAAGGCAGGGCAGAGTAGGTGGTGCCCATCTGTTGTTGTAATTTCGATAGACATAAATTTAACCGTTGCTCCTTATTTCTGTTTTACGTAACAGGTAACCGGATAAGAAACCCAGAATGATCCAGAACCCGACATTGGCCAACGCGCTGGCAATAATAAAGTTATTACGTAATCGTTCCGGTGCAGAACTGTATGCTTGTTCCGGTAACGGTGCGCCAACAATATGCGGCAT
>JAADIM010000114.1 GCA_013151345.1 Gammaproteobacteria bacterium | reverse complement strand
AACTCAACGGAATCTAGATCCAACCATTTCGCTAGAATGCAATAATATAAATTTATTCCATTGAGTATATATTCTTGTACCCGGTCCAATAGGTGGTTTATATATGTATTACCTTGTTGAATAACCATGTTAATTTCCTCCTACCCATGACACCCCAACATTTCTCTAAACCTTATTTCTCTAAGCCTCGTTTCTAAACCCCTTGTATTCAATACACGATACTAACACTCGTTAGTAGTGTTATCCCAATCAGGAAAACTGTGACAAAAAATACAATCCTGGGTGGTCGCGCAGTGGTCGCCTGGCATAGCAGAGGCAATGGTGCCGTTGTGACACGATTGACAACCAGTGACCTGATTATGGTCAACTCTCAGTACGGGTCTCCAGGCTGTCGTTACATGGCAGGCCTCACAAACACTTGTGGTTGTCGGGTGCAATATTGATTTGCCCGTCGCAGTAACGCCATTGTGACAAGAGGCACAGTTGCCTGTAACGCCGATATGGTCGAACCCTGCCGGAACCCAAGCAATAGTAGAATGACAAACATCGCATTCAGAGGTAGTCGGCACATGGGTTGCTGTTTTTCCTGTCGCAATATTGCCGTTATGACATGAAGAACAACGGCCGTTTACCTGGCTGTGATCCATTCTAGTAACAGGCGCCCATATGTTGGTTGTGTGACAGGTATCACAAAAATCGCTTGTTAGTACGTGTGTTGCACCTTTACCGCGTGCGTTGACATTGTTATGGCAGCTGACGCAAGTTCCTGTTACTGCAGTGTGATCTACAGCTATCACCGGGCGCCATCCGCTTGTTGTATGACAACTATCACAATTATTACTGGTCTGTATGTGCGTCGGACCCATGCCGAGCGCGAGTGTGCCGTTGTGGCAGTTAATACATGTGCCGAGTACCTGTAAGTGATCCACTTTAACGGCGGGCTTGAAAGTTAATGTGTTATGGCATGAATCACAAACCAGTATCGTGGGAATATGTGTCGCAGGTTGACCAACTGCAATGCTGTTGTTGTGGCAGTCAAAACATTTGCCGAGAACTTCTTGGTGATCCATTCTGATGACTGGAAACCAGAAAAGGAATGTATGACAGGCTTCACATACCATGGTTGTATTAATATGTGTTGCCCCTTTGCCCGTGGCAGTAACGCCATCATGACATCCTCCGCAGCCGCCAGTCACACCTGTGTGATCAAATATGGCGGGCACCCAGGCATTATTGCTATGACATGTATCGCATTGTGCCGTAGTCGGGATGTGAGTTCCAGGTTTACCAGTTGCGATTACACTGTTGTGACAATCAAGGCAAGATCCAAGAACCTGAGTATGGTCGACAGTACTGACCGGCGTCCAGCCTGTACTAAAATGACATGTGGCACAATCGTCTGTAGATTTAATATGGTTGGTCGTCTTACCTGGCACGATTGTTCCGTTATGACAGCTTTCACATGCTCCGATTACTTCGTTATGATCAACGCTGATGACGGGAACAAAGCTAACTGTGTTATGACACGCACTACACAAGGTGGTAGTCGGTATATGAGATGTACCTTTAGTCAGGGCAACCGTGCCGTTATGGCAAATTTCGCATGCGCCAAGGACTTCGTCGTGATCTACTTTAACGGCGGGTTTAAATGTGACAGTGTTATGGCACGAATTACAAATATTGCTTGTATTGATGTGGCCTGGGGGTTTCCCGATTGTAACTGTGCCGTTATGGCAGTCTTCGCACACGCCAGTTACCTCAAGATGATTAACTCTTACTGCGGGTATCCAGGCTATTTTAAGGTGGCATGCCTCACATGCGTTTGAAGACGTAATGTGGTTAGCGCTTTTTCCAGTTGCAATTGTGCCATCGTGGCATGCATCACAACTACCCACTACTTCATTATGGTTAGTCTGAAAAGCGGGTATCCAGACGCTAACTGCATGACAGGCTTCACATATATTGGAAGATGCGATATGTCCTGTATTTTTGGTTCGCGCTGTGATGCCATCATGGCACCTGAAACAGCCCTGCGTTAAATCAAATAGACTGTGATCAATGGCTATCGTGGGTATAAATGCATTTGTACTATGGCATACATCGCATTGTGCGGTTGTGGCAATATGTGTTGGTGACATACCAATCGCCATAATATTATTGTGACAGTCACTACAAACACCGATAACTAAACTGTGATCGACAGCGGTGGCGGGCACAAACACGGCAGTGGTATGGCATGCAGAACAAGCGTCAGTCGTATTGATATGACCAATCGATTTCCCAACAGCATCGTTACCATTGTGACAGCTAAAACATGTCACACCTGCCTGACCGATTAGAAATTCGCTATGGTCTACACTGTTTGCAGGGATCCAGGCGGTCGTCAAGTGGCATGCACCGCAATTGCTGCTAAACGCTGCGTGAGCAGCAGTAGTGGGTGCTCCTGTTGCGATTGTGGCATTATGGCAACTCGCGCAGGTGCCACTGACTTCATTATGATCAACGCTAGTGGCAGGGTTAAATGAAATCGTACTGTGACATGCTTCACATACAGTTGATGTTTGTATGTGTGTCGCATGCATACCAATCGAAATCACGCCATTGTGGCAACTGAAGCAATTGTCTGATATGCCATCGTGATCAAATGTGGCGGGTCGCCATGCGTTTGTTGAATGGCAAATATCACATTGTGCGTTGGTAATTAAATGGTTCGGATGTTTTCCCGTTGCAATAATGTTGTTGTGGCAACTATCGCAGGTGCTAATATCAATAATTTCCGAATGATCGACTGTCACAACTTCAGTAAAGGCATTGGTATTATGGCAAGAATCGCAATTATCTGAGCTGGAAATATGATTAGCTGATTTACCAATCGCAATAGTGCCATTATGACAACTAAAACAGTCGCCGATGACCTGGGTATGATCGACCTGGCGAGGGGGGGTCCAGAAAGAGGTGGTGTGACAAGCGCCGCATTCATCCAACGATGCGATATGATTAGTGGGTTTGCCCGTTGTAAGTGGACCGTGGCAAGTTGTACATGGGTCGCTCGTTGAACTGTGATCCATGCGTGCCGAAATCGGAAACCCTTCGGTGAGATGACACAAATCACATTCTTCTGCCGTAGATATATGAGCGGGGGGTTTGCCAATCGCTAGCTTGTTGTCATGGCATTTTGTACATCTGTTGGGTGTGCCCTTGAATAAACCGTTAACATGGCAAGTTCCGCATTGAACGAATTGGTGTTGGCCTGTTAGAGGGAACCCCGTTGCCAGGTGATCGAATTCAGCATCTGATGGCTTAACCTCACTATGCACCGGCATACTGCTAAGCAGCAACAGGCAAGCTGCAATTGGCAAGAAAGCTGAAAAATTAACGATACTACTTATCATTATTACACGCACAATAATTGTTGCACGAGCAATAACGGTCTTCCTATAACGTGATATAGCCACACTCCACCCCGACGTTTATCATTACCCATCCAGTTGGTAATAACGTGACATTACTTTGCCCTACGTGTGTACTGCGTATTTTTATTTTATTTTATTGTTATTTTTAGAAGAATTAGTACTAGTAACAATATGGCTTCACGTGCCTCCAGTCCAGGTAGATACCCACACATTGCGCCACACTTATTCTGTTTCTGTTTCTGTTTCTGTGTACTGATTGCTGCTTGTTATTATTGTTATTTGTAAGAAGTGCTTTATTATTATTCAATTTCTAATTAGTTAGTTTTGCAATACTACTGCAATTCAATCAACTATTCCAATATTAACTATAGGCTTCCATATCGAACTTATTTATACGTACTTTAATCAAAAGAATTCTAAAATGTTATCTGTATTACATTTGCATTTTTTCCATTTTCAAATTTTCTATATTACATTATGTTTCAATAAAAAAAATATGTTACCACTTAAATAAACATCAAAAGTTTATATGCAGAATTCGGTAGAGTTTATAAAATGATAATCGTTTTGAAAAGTTCAGCGCGTTATATCTATAGCTCTTTAAGTTATATTAATATATGAAAGCGTAAGTATTTAAATTTGCACGAAATATATTCATATGATTGGCCAATAACTGGATTATTCCCCGCTATTAAATTGTGAAAAATCATATACAGATTAATTAATCTGGTTTTTTGAGGTGCTTTCTAGTTTTTTCCTAAATTTCTTGGCTGTTATAAAATGTGATAACTGCGTGAAACTTGCGTGATGACATTCGTAGAATCTGCCCAGACATCTAAAAGACTAATGTAGAAATGGATGTAAATCATGCAAATAAGCTCAAAGGAGAATTACACAATGAAAGTACTAAGACATTCAGTTATAGGTGTGTTGTGTTCAGCGGGACTATTTATAAGTAATGCAATGGTGATGAGTAGTGCTATGGCATATGGCCTAAATTATTACGATGTCACCATTACAAACCTTACGCGAGGGGAAATATTTACACCGGTTATGGTTGCAACACATAAAGCAACTGAAAAAATGTTTACGTTAGGTACTGCGCCATCTGATGCACTCGCGGCAATGGCTGAAGGTGGTGATACTGGCTTTTTGTCTGCGTCTCTAATGACTGATCACTCAGAATCGAGCGGTGTGTTGTTACTGGAAGGGGAATCTGTCACTGTAAGAGTAAGTGCAGACAGCGGTAGCCGCTATATCAGCGTGGCTGCCATGCTTATCCCAACTAACGATGCGTTTATCGCGGTTAATGCTGTGAAATTACCTAGAGGTAGGCGCGCGTTAACAATTATGTCACCGGTATATGATGCAGGTAGTGAACCGAATGATGAGATGTGTGTGAATATGCCGGGCCCTGATTGCGGTGGTATAGGTGGCTCACCGGGCGAAGATGGAGAAGGCTACGTTCACATCCATGCGGGCATTCATGGTATTGGTGATTTAGAGGCAGCTGATTATGATTGGCGCAACCCAGCTGCAAAAATAGTTATCCAACGAGTCAAAGATTAAAGCTTTGTTTCATGTAGCTCGGAAGTAGCGCGGCGAAATCCGGGGCGGTATAGGCGTAAGAACCGTTTCCCGGATTTCGCAAACTTCATTCGGGCTATCTTGATTGTTCAACAGGTCAAATACATTCTAATAATTCATTTCTTTTTTTTCATCAAAAATCACATATAATAATCATCCTGCTAATACTATGTGGCAAGTGCATGATTATTCACGTAGATATGGATGCATTTTATGCATCAGTTGAAGAAAGAGAGCGACCTGAGATTGCGGGGCATCCTGTTATTGTGGGCGGTGCCCCCGATAAACGTGGCGTTGTTTCTGCAGCAAATTATAATGCGCGTCAGTTTGGTGTGCACAGTGCTATGCCAACAGCGCAGGCTGTAAAACTTTGTCCCCATGCGATTTTATTACCAGGAAACATGGCACTCTATTCACACGTATCGCGCCAAATCAGATCTGTTTTTGAACGGTATACGCCGCTGGTCGAACCACTGTCTTTAGATGAAGCTTTTTTGGATGTTGATGCCAGTCGACGTTTACATGGTAACGCTGAAGAAATTGGAAAGAAAATAAAGCAGGATATTAAGGCGGAACTCGCATTAGTTGCATCGGTTGGTGTAGCGCCTAATAAATTTTTGGCTAAGATTGCATCTGATATAAAAAAACCGGATGGCTTTGTTGTTGTCGATGCAGAAAAAATACAAGCATTTTTGGACCCGTTGCCAGTGAATCGTTTGTGGGGCGTAGGAAAGTCAACGCTTAAACATTTAAATAAATTAAATGTATTCAATATAAAAGATATTCGTCAGTTACCACAGTCTTTCTTGCAACGACAATTAGGTAAACATGGGTTACATTTATGGGAACTCGCACAGGGAATTGATGCCCGTCCAGTGGTAACAAATCATCAAGCCAAATCAATTTCTAATGAAAGAACATTTGAAAAAGACATAGAAGATAAGAAAGTACTTAGGGCGCATCTTCTACAGTTGGTTGAGCAGGTTTCTTGGCGATTACGGCAGGGTAATTTGGTTTGCCGGGTTGTACGTATCAAAATTCGATTGTCGAATTTCAAAACCATTACGCGCTCGGTTACCTTAACAGACCCTACTCAAAGCACACAAAATATATGGAAAGCAGCGGCAACTTTGCTTGATAAGTTTGTGTCCGAGAATATCGGGCCGATAAGATTAGTAGGGTTTGGAGCAAGCGATCTTGATCATCCAGCACCTCAACAGGGTTTGTTTTCGGACAGTATCGAACCACAAAGAAAGATTGATTGTGTTGCAGATCAGATTAATAAACGATTTGGCGCCGCCGCTCTACGGCGCGGCACCTTTATTAAGGTTTCCAGGTGATTGTCTTAAGTAGAGGTTTTTTAGGCCCCTTATTAAGGTGCCAGATGATTGGTTGAAAATCAGGACGTCACCGGAATGTGGACTATACTTGTTTCTTTAATTATCAATATGTTATAAAACCAAATGAGTAATCATAAAGCGTTTGATTCAGCATATAAGCTTCTGAATCGATCTATTATTCGTTATAAGGATCAACCCGTTGGAACGGTTGCTGCTCTTCAATCAGAATCACTGGTTGCGGTGAATTATGCAGAGTGTTTTGTACGCGACTTCGTGCCCTCTGCCTTTGTATTCTTAATGCAAGGTAAAATTGAAATTGTAAGAAATTTTTTGCAAACAGTTTTATCCTTGAGCGCACAGCAGCCCGTTATGAAAGGCCATGAAAGAGCGATGGGCCTGATGCCCGCTAGCTTCAAGATTGTAAAAGATATAGATAATAAAGATCGTATTGTGGCGGATTTTGGTGAAAGAGCAATTGGCAGGGTGGCGCCTGTTGATTCAGCGATGTGGTGGATGATATTGCTGCGGATTTATGTTGTTAATACAGGTGATTTAGCACTTGCACAAAGTCCGGCGTTTCAACAAGGTATGAGACAAGTACTGCAGTTATACCTTAAGGAAAGTTTTGAAACTTCACCTGCGATGTTAGTCCCAGACGGTTCATTTATGATTGATCGTCGTATGGGTGTCGCTGGCCATCCTTTGGAAATCCAATCCCTGTTTTATGGGATGTTGCTTGCGGCTAGTGAACTGTTAATCGCCAATGATGAGAACGAATCCATACTTGCGACAGCAAAACATCGTATGCAAACTTTGCGATCCTATGTGCGAATCTATTATTGGTTAGATGTCAGACGATTGAACGAGATACATCGGTTTGGCGCGGAAGAATTTGGTCCGGATGCAAAAAATCTTTTTAATATTTATCCGGAAACGATACCAGATTGGATTGATGGTTGGTTACCAAATGACGTAGGTTATTTCATTGGTAATCTTGGTCCAGGCAAAATGGATTTTCGGTTATTTTCTTCAGGAAATTTGTTAGCAGTGTTATTTGGATTGGCGACTGAAGAACAGGCAACTCAAATTCTTCAGCTTTACGATATACATTGGGATAATTTGATCGGCAATATGCCGTTGAAACTGGTTTATCCAGCATTGTCTGGTAAAGAGTGGTCTATACTGACCGGCAGTGATCCTAAAAATGTTGCTTGGTCTTACCACAATGGCGGTAACTGGCCTATGCTTATTTGGATGTTTGTTGGTGCAGCGATCCGTGCTGGACGGGATGATTTGGCAAGAAAGGTGATGGATAACGCAGTGCATCGATTACACCAGGACGAGTGGGCGGAGTATTATGACGGCAAACAAGGTGATTTGATTGGTCGTCGCGCAAACTTAAATCAAACCTGGTCAGCAACTTCAATTATTGTCGCAAATGAATTAATTGAAAATCCGAATAGTGTGGCTTTGTTTGAATCATTGAATTTTTGAATTAATCAGAGATTCCAGTAATAGTTATTCCCAAGGAACAGGACTTTAGTAATTACTTAAAGCAGGTCGGATCTGCGGTCGAAAAGATCATTCGATTACGTGCGAAAGGTGAGCCAGCCGTTGTTCCATTTGATTCTGGTTGGGTGTTATTTCCTGAATCATGACTAGGTAACTTATGGCCGAATTCAATTTCGCATTATCAGAAGAGTAACAGGTAATCATTGTCAACAGAGATGATTCATCGACGACGGGCATCACCTCAGGTAGCTCTTCCACTATTTGTATACCTGTGATTCGAAAAAATTGTTGAATGTTGCCTTCGTTCTGGACTGCTAATTTATCACCAATATTTATATTTTTTAATTGCCCTGCACTGGCATCACACTTTTGGCCGATAACAGTTTCCGGTGTGCTGTAACCAATGATGGTCAGGTTGTTTGCATTCTCTGAGTTTAAGTCAGAACTTGAGTTTACAATACTCATATTTTCAAAATAAGTATTTTCAGAACTTATGTTTTCAAAATAAGTAGGCGTGCTCTCTTCTGCCTGAGCGTTAGCAGACAAAAGAAGAATAATGGCGGATAACATCAGCGATGCGAGTAGACCAACACCTAGACACGCTGCCAGACCAATACAGGTGTCACGAGCAGTAAACAGCGGTTGGCTATTACTATCTGCCTGATTTAATTTGTCTTCATTTGTATAATGTTTCATAGTTTCTATATCGTCTCTTTGTCCATAAACTTATAATTTGCCCAACTGTTTTGTCCTAATGTGTTTGTCAAAATACGCCATCCTTGGCGTTGGAGGCTTGTGGAATTCGGGAAGATCATCCACAGTGCTATTAAAGCCCCGAGAAGTGGCAATAAAGTGGACTGATTCTGGCATGATAGTTATCAAATATGACGAATTATGGCAATTTTCCATATGATATAGATGGTTATATTATATGTGCTAACCTAGTGTTTATTATAGTGTATTTTCTTTAAATTAGGGAGAAGGTCGCGTGAGAACAATAGCTATTGTGGAAGACGAACCTGCATTGCGTGAGAATTATACTGATGTACTGACAAAACAGGGTTATCAGGTGGAGGCCTATACGACAAGACAGCAGGCGATGGAGGCGTTTGATAAGCGTTTACCAGATCTTGCTCTATTGGATATTGGCTTGGAAAACGATGTCGATGGTGGATTTGAGTTGTGTCGAGCGCTGCGAAACCTGTCCAGCTCAATGCCGATTATATTTCTGACGGCGCGTGATAGCGACCTGGATGTTATTTCCGGGCTTCGGTTGGGCGCAGATGATTACCTGACAAAAGATATTAGTTTGCCAAATCTATGTGCGCGAATTTCCGCGTTTTTCAGACGTGTCGAAGCATTAAAAAAACCGGATACGGAAGAAACCTTGATTCAACGCGGTCAACTTACCATGGATATGAATCGTTATCTGGTCAAGTGGAATGAGCAGTCTATTGATTTGACTTTAACAGAGTTCTGGATTGTACATACTCTAGCTTTACACCCGGGTCATGTAAAAAATCGTGACCAGCTAATGCAAGATGCGAAAATTGTTGTTGATGATGCAACGATAACGTCGCATATAAAACGTGTTCGCAATAAATTTATTGCGGTAGACAACGCCTTCGATAGTATTGATACGGTATATGGAATGGGTTATCGATGGGTCGAGGCATAATATAACGTGCCACCCATCCCTTTACGGCAACGATTCGCTATAAGTATACGAAGTAAAATACTACTTGTTTCATTAACTTTGTTAGTTATTCCCGGAATGGGATATCAATATATTATAGAAATGGAGGCGCATTTACGCACTGGTCAGGAAGAGTCTTTATTGGATAGAGCGCGTATCGTTGCCTCTATACTAAATGAACAGCCAGACTTGTTTAAAGCCCGGGAAGATGTTGCACCCACTGTAAAGAAAGGGCGAAATCTGTTTGTGCGACCCTTGGATTCGCCTATTCAACTTGATGGGTATATTGATGACTGGCTTCCATATAATAACAGAATGCAGTCTTATGGCCTCAATCATCTTATTTTCAGTATCAGTCAATATAAACCGGATTCAATATCGTTCCGACATCAGGTAGGAAGCCATAAGGGGTATTTTTACGCTGTATTTCAAGTAACTGATGATAAAGTTGTGTATCGCCAACCGAACAGTTTGCGTTTGGATCGCAGCGATCATATACAAATTGCGATGCAAGGTGCTAAAGGAATATTTAACCGATACTTAATCACGACACAGTCACCTGGCTGGGTGAACGGCTATCTAATGCCTGCAGACCCGAAAAATCCTGTTCCGGTGAAAACAGAAGTGCGTATTAAGGGTGAATGGCAGGAAACCAAAGATGGATACAATGTCGAAATACGAATACCGATATCGATGATAGGAGATAAAATCGGGTTTGCTATCCTCGATGTTGACAACGCAACATCTGGAGAAGTAAACGCAATTTTGAGTACTGCAGGTACTCGTAAAGTAGAGGAAATGGGTACTATTGTTGTGCCCTCGCCCGAAATTGAAAAAATTCTCAAACGGGTGGAAAGTCGCTCATCGCGTATATGGGTCGTTGACCGAAATTCGCGTGTATTGGCGATATCAGGCAGTTTAGTTAAACAAAATAGTGAATTAAATTTGGACGACGAAGAGAGCATGAGTGCAGATCACGAGGAACAGTCCGTACTATCGGGATTAGTCAGGCTTTTCTACCAAATGATTCTTAAACAACCTGCTACCGAATTTGTTGATGATCTTTCGACAGCATCGAGTTTGGAGGGGGCTGAAATGGAATCGGCAGTAAACGGTATACCTGCGACTCGATGGCGACAGACACCGGATCAGCGTGTCAATATACTTACCGCAGCTTATCCAATTAGATCAGGTAATCGAATAGTGGGTGCTGTGGTACTAGAGCAGACCAGTAACAGTATACTGTTACTGCAAAATAAAGCGATGGAGATATTAATTAATCTAAGTTTTTTAGCGTTTTTATTCGCGGTCATAATTTTATTAACATTTGCAACCCGTTTGTCAATGCGTATTAGCCGTTTGCGTGACGATGCGGACAACGCAATTGGTAGCGACGGCAAGGTTAAAGGATCGATTATAAATTCCAAGGCAGGCGATGAATTAGGTGACTTGTCACGGAGTTTTTCTGGCATGCTGGATCGTCTTTCGCAATACAATCGGTATCTTGAGACAATGGCAAGTAAACTGTCCCACGAGTTGCGCACGCCGATTTCAGTAGTGAGATCTTCCCTTGATAATCTGGATCTGGAAAATTTGGATGACGAATCGAAGAAAATAACTGGCCGGGCCAGGGAAGGGGTAGAAAGGTTAAGTAATATCATTACACGCATGAGTGAAGCGACACGCCTCGAACAAACACTTCAGCAAGAAGAACGCGTGGATTTTGATATTGAGAAAGTGATAGAGGGTTGTGTGGAAGGTTACAAATTAGCGAATCCTGATCAAAAATTTAAGTTTAATGTAGATAATCAAAATCAGATTATATTGGTAAATGGCGCGCCCGATTTGATTGCGCAGATGTTGGATAAATTGATCTCTAATGCGATGGATTTTTGTAAAACAGAAACACCTATTGTTGTAGATTTAATAAGAATAAATAAAGTAGTAAAATTATGTGTACTTAATCAGGGGGTTACTCTACCTAACGAAATGCAGGGTAGTTTATTCGACTCCATGGTATCCGTGCGCGAAAGTCGGGGAGGGGAGCCCCATTTGGGACTGGGATTGTATATTGTAAGAATGATTGCGGAGTTTCATCATGGAAATGTAACTGCTAATAATCGTGATGATGTGGAAGGCGTAGTATTTAACGTTTTAATACCGCTGGTCAATATTTGACTAGCTTTACTTGCTTGTGAAGCTATCATGGTGTGGCACTTTTTGTTGTAATGATTGCTTTTGCCTGTCCAAAATAACCGTTTTCATTTTTTGCATGTAGTTGTAACAATTTTCTTATTGTATCTAATCTATCTTTCAACAGAATGAACCCATTTTTTAACGGTATGCCTCGCAATGTTGGAAATGACTTATTTGATGCAAATGCCCATAAATATTCTGTTCCAAATGGCTCGCTGATTGTAAATTTAAACGGCGAGTTCAAGTTCGGCACACTAAAAAAATCACCAGCCCTAAAAAAATGATCACTGGATAGTTTATTTGGGATTATTTGATTGAGATTTCCCCCGGCATCTTGATAAAAAATTAATACGAACGCATCGCGATCAAGGCTAACATATAGAGAAATAACATCACCTTCAGTATAAATTTGGTTATCACCGAGGTGGGACGTAATATCAATATTGATGTGCCGTTGATGGCTGTCTGGTTCAGGCGTGGCATGTACTAGCGGAAAGACAATGATTACATAAGTGAACATCACATAAGTAAATGCCGTGGTAGAAAGTTTAGTCATGGTTAATACAAAGCGTTATTATCTAGAGCAGGGTTATCTGAAACATTGTTATCTGAAACATTGTTATCTGGAGCATAGTTACGAACGCGGTTATCTGAATGTATAATTATATCTAAACAATAATCCACCAACATCATGAGTTTGGTCGGGTGCGGTATCATAGTCAAATTCCCTACTTTGCGATTTTACACTCATGGATAACGTCATATTGTCTTTAAGAATATACGAACCACCAAACTCTAATGAGCCTTCTCTGCCATCACCTATCTCGGTGTTTTTCGGTTCTTCGATTGTCAATGGAACAACGCCAATTGAACCAAAGATAAACCAGTGGGGGGGCAAGTTGAATATTCCCGGTAACCCCTAAACCAAAGCCATTATAATCAACGGAATAATCTTCATCTTTCCAGTCATTTTTAATATTTTACAGATCAAAGAATATGGAAAGCTGAGGGATTATGTAATAACCACCAATAAGGTTGAACTCAGCTCGTCTGATAGTCGTGGACGTACTTGCGGGGTTGGCCCGGGTTGGTCGGTCGGGTGCATTTCCTTTAAATTTATATCGACCGCCGATCAAACTGACACCGCCATAAAATTTATTATAGCGTAATGTGAAGTCCGCACCAATCATACTGGCGTCGGCATCAAATTTGTTGCCAGTGGAATCATTACTGCCTTCCCAGGTAGTGAGTTGGTGTCTGGCACCTAAATTCATATCGAGAGTTGATTCCGCCAATATAACGCAAGGCAATAACAAAAGAATAATTGTCGTTGTTGCTTTTGTAATATAATTGTTGTTGCACATTTTTCTACAACCTGTGATTACAGTAATAAATGAGTCGATTATCTCTATAGCGTGGGTAAAGGTATAAATATCTTTTTAGGCTTGTGCGGTTCCGTATTTTTTTTGCTGACTGAATTTCCAATTACATTTTCAAGCTCAATAGGTATTGCGCCAACTGTTGGCGTCACTTGTATGTTGACTTTAATTTTATCTTTATCGGTACCTTTGACTTCAATCGCTATTTCCATTTTTAAAAATATAAACTCACCAAGTTCGTCGCCGGCTCCTTGTAATACACCGGTTTCAGGTGTTTGGTCAACATTGTTAGCAACGGCTTTTTGCACATTTGTTGATAACTCGCTAAGTGTGATTAATGGTCGGTCATTATGTTTTAACTCATTTAATAAAAAGTAAGTAAACGGGGAGTGACCAGAGTTTCGATAATTGTCATCGACAAACTCCAAACCGCCCGCCGACATAATTTGCACACTCTTTTTTGTAGAAATTTTTTTATAATAACGTTCTACGCCAGTGGTAGGCGGAATTCCGCGAGATGTTGTTCTTAATAATGAACCGCTAAAACAGGAGTCCGAAATGAGTAAGGTATGTTTTACACGTGAAGCAATTATGCTCATTTCATCCCGAATGGTGGAGTTTCTTAAAAAAGTACTATCATCTTCTCCTTTGGCATCTACGGGAATCCAATACCCTTTGCTGGTATCTGTGTCCAGGAAACCATGACCTGCGTAATAAAGTAATACGCTGTCATATGTATTGACACGTTTTGACAGATCACCTAGTGGGTGTAAGATATCGCTGCGTGATGCGTTGATTAATAACTCAATATCAGTAAACCCATAATGTTTTTTTAATAAGTTTGCAACTGATTTTGCACCGAAGCTAGCTGTTTTTAATGAAGGCCATTTGCCTTTTGGATCCCGGTACTCGTTGTTTCCAATAATTAGTGCTCGAAAAGTTCCCTGCGAAATTAGTATTGTCGATTGATTGTTAGAATTAACAGGTTGCATGTCGATTCCGCGATTCTGCGCGGATGCAGAAAATGAAATGTATAATAAAATTACGCAGACTAGGCGGCATTGAACCAGCGAGCCGTGTTGATAATTAAAAGTCATCTTTTTTATGAAGGGCAACCTTAGTATTGTACCAACGTCCCCGTTATTGAATATTGCTTGAAACAATAAAGCCACCTTTAGTTTGAAATGAAAGATTGTCAGTTGTTTGTCCTGTAATTAACCATTCATAACGTCGTCCTGATTCCAGTCGAGAGTTTAAAAATACTGCTTTTGTAGTTTTTGCTTCCATTGTACCGATAAGTTTTTTATCTGAACCGTCAATCAAATACAAATTGATAATATAGCTATTGGCGTTAGCAACCGGAGTCTACTCAATATGTAAGCTACTATCTTTTTTCAGCGAGATAGAAATAGAATTAAAGGCTTCTTTTTTCTGATTTGCGTTATTAAAAAAAACTATGCCAGGGATTACCTGTTCTGATTTATTAAAAATAATAACCGGATTATCCTGATAAGCGGCTATAGACGTATCGGTCTCGTCTGATTTGTCTGAAACGGGAAGGAGTACCATTGTCAGAGAAAATACTATGGCAGCCGTAACGGGTACGCTTGCCCAAACAGGGGGTCGTATTGTCAAGAAATTCGTGATCTGCTCAATAAACCCGGCACTGGAATCATCGTTCGGTTTGGGAGCATTATTTTGAAAACCTTCCTGCACAACTTCCTGTACGAAATGTTGAGTAAATTCTTTGTTAGTCGCACTGTTTAGATGTCTGTTCATGGCAGCGCTGTGGGTCGCAAAATGTAAGGCAGATTTTAATTCATTAGCCTCATTCGGCTCCAGAAGCCGGGGCAAGTGATGTGTAATGTTGTAGTTAAGTTTTGTTAATTTCATGGTTTTGTTACGACATTCTGTGCAATTTATCAGGTGTTGTCTTAGTGCGCCAAATTCATTTGAGTCAGGCGAATCAATATAACCTGCTAATAGCTCGGTTGATGGATGTGTAGATTGACTCATAGTCGTTTATTCCGCTGCTTACACACAAGAGACACGTACTCTTTCATTATTTGATAAAATAATTTGAATAAAATAAATAGTTGTATTATACCCCTATAAAATATCTAATAATTTGGCCAGTCTAGCCAGCGTTTTTCGACGAA
>JAADIM010000010.1 GCA_013151345.1 Gammaproteobacteria bacterium | reverse complement strand
TTTGCCAGTGCCAACAAAGTTATTCAGCGATACTTTGGCATTAAATAATATACCTCTTGGTTCACCATAACCAATACCGCCTTGCACAGTGCCCGTTGAGCCTTCTGCAACCTTTAAATTTACGTCGACCTGATCAGTGGTTCCAGGTACCTGCGGTGTTTCTATATTGAGATCTTCAAAAAACCCCAGACGCTGTAATCGTATTCGGGTACGATTTAGTTTCTTTGGCTCATACCATGACCCTTCCAGCTGGCGAAATTCACGGCGTATCACTTCGTCATCAGTTTTATCATTTCCGGTGACGTTAATTCGTCTTACATAAACTCGTTTTCCAGGATCGATAAAAAAAGTTAGCGAGACTTTCCTTTCATTTTCATTAACATCCGGTATCGCGTTTACATTTGTAAATGCGTATCCCACATCACCAAGACGTTCTGTAATACGATTACTTATCAATGAAATTTGTTTTCGTGAGAAAATGTGGCCTTTTTTAGCCGTAATCTGCTTAAGCAGTTCGTCTTTAGGTATAACTAGTTCACCAGCCAGACTGATTTCGTCAACAAAATATTTATCGCCTTCAATAACATTGATGGTAACGAACATATCTTTTTTATTTGGCGATATAGTCACTTGTGTCGACAATATTTTGAAATTAATAAAACCTCTGTCTAAATAATAAGAACTCAGTGTTTCCAGGTCTGCTCTTAATTTTGGTTGCGAATATTTATCAGCATCGCTAAAAAAAGATGTATCTTCAGATTCGGCCAACTCGAATGAATTTATTAACTTTTCATCATCAAACACCTTGTTTCCGACAATATTAATTCGACGAATTAGTGCCGCCTGTCCTTCAAATATCTGCACCGAAATATCAACTCGATTTCTTTCTTTCGTGACGACTTTTGTTTTTATTTTCATTCCATACTTGCCCCTACTAAAATACTGTTGACGCAAGCTTTGCTCTACATTATCTAGCAGGGAACGATTAAAAATTTGATTTTCAGCAAGACCCAATTTTTTAAGTTCAGTTGTAAGCGTATCCGAATCGATATCTTTGTTGCCCGAAATCGAAATACTGGCTATCGCAGGACGTTCCTTAATGTTTACTATAAGTACATCACCTTCACGCTCAAGCGAAATATCTTGGTAGAAGCCTGATTTGAATAGTGACCGAATTACTTCTGCAGATCGCTTTTGATCAATGGGATCACCTACTTTCAGTGTCAGCCCGTTTAAAACAGCGCCTAATGATATTCTCTGGAGTCCATTGACCTTTATATCTTTAACAACGAAAGATTCAAATGCCCAAGTATTGGACACCAACAACAGCGCGGCTATTAAAATAAAGAATAATTTAGTTTTCAACGAAATTTATGCCCACATTAATAATTCTTTATTTTTAGTTAAACATGCGTGCAAAATCATTATAAATTGCAACAGACATAAGAAGAAACAAGAAAAACATACCTACGCGTTGAAATATTGATTCAATATTTTCTGCAATCGGACTGCCTTTGATCAATTCGATGATATAGAACATCAAGTGTCCACCATCCAACAATGGAATTGGCAACAAATTAAGCACACCCAGGCTGATGCTGACAATAGCCAGAAACATCAGGAAAGCATCCCATCCAATGCTGGCGGTTTGACCCGCGTAGTCAGCAATCGTAAGCGGTCCGCTTAAATTATCGAGCGATACTTCTCCAAACAACATTTTACCGATCATACGCAGTGTCAGAATTGACATATTCCATGTTTTTTCACCAGCAGCGATCAGCGCATATACAGGTGAATATTTTTCTATTACACGTAACTCGGAAGATAATCCGGAAACGTCCGGTGCAGCACCTATCAATCCTATTTCGTCACCCTCCTTTGTAACAACACGAGCTGGAGTCAATTCCAAGTTATGTTGAACCCCTTGACGATTTAATTCTATATTAATGACCTTTTCCGGTCGCGCACGCACATACGTTACCCACGCTTCCCAATTATCCATTTTTTGGTCGTCCGCAAATAAAATGGTATCGCCTACTTTCAGCCCAGCTGCAATAGCGCGACCATCATCAATCAATTTCCCAATAACAACAGGTATTTTAGGTCGGTATTGAGAAATACCTAATTCTTCAAGAATCCGGCCATCTTTTATTTCTGATGCAATTAAACTCAAATCGAGATCGACAATTCGAGAACGCTTATCCTCATCTTCTACTTTAAGTTCCACGACTGATTTATCTAATGACTTTGTTATCAACATCATCCTGGCTGCACCCCAGGAAATTGCTTGTTCGCCGTCAATCGAGATGATCTGATCCGCAAATTTTAATCCAGCTTGCTGCGCAATCGAGGCTTCCTCTATCTGGCCAATAATGGGTTTAATACCAGGTATGCCCGTCATGAACATGACCCAATAAGCCAAAATGGCAAAAATAAAATTAAATAACGGCCCTGCAAAAACTATTGCAAACCGCTTACTTAGTGATTGTCGGTTAAACGCACGTGGCAAATCCTCTTCTGGTACATCACCTTCACGCTCGTCCAGCATTTTAACGTAACCACCAAGTGGGATGGCGGCTATCACGTATTCCGTTTGGTCAGGACCCGCTACACGTTTCCATAACGGCCGGCCAAATCCGACGGAGAATCGCAATACTTTTACACCAGCGCGGCGCGCAACCCAGTAATGACCAAATTCATGTACAGTGATCAGTATCCCCAGGGCAACAATAAATGCTGCAAACGAAAATAGAATGCTACCCATCAGTGAACTCGCATCGACATCGTTTTGATCCTCTCTTCAGCTACTGTTCTAGCCTGCTCATCAACTTGCAATACGGTCTCCAAATTATCAACCTCTGTAAAAGTTATACTCTCCAATGTCCTTTCAACAACCCGTGCAATGTCAATAAAAGGTAATCTCTTGGCCAAAAAAGCACTCACCGCAACTTCATTCGCAGCATTTAATATCGCTGGTGCCGTTCCACCTGCTTTACTCGCTGCTATCGCCAAACCTAAACACGGAAATCGTGCTAGATCTGGTTTTTCAAACTCCAGACGCGCGACATCAAATATATCCAGACGCGCCACGCCAGAATCAATGCGTTCCGGCCAGGCGAGCGCGTAGGCAATGGGTGTTCGCATATCCGGATTGCCAAGTTGTGCCAGTAACGACCCATCCACATACTCAACCATAGAATGAATCACACTTTGTGGATGAATCACCACCTGAATTGCATTCGCATTGGTATTAAATAGCCAGCACGCTTCGATCACTTCAAGGCCTTTGTTCATCATAGTGGCTGAATCAACCGATATTTTTTTCCCCATTGACCAAACTGGGTGAGCACATGCCTGCTCCGGTGTTATATCATAGAGTTCATCCAATGGTGTTTTTCGGAATGGGCCACCCGATGCCGTTAATAAAATTCGACGTATTCCCATTTCTGAGAAACTGCGGCCTGACAAGCTATGTGTTACATTGTGCGATGCATTAACGCTTTTATCTCCCGATTGAGTGCCACCGGATTGAGTATCACCCGAATGGATTTTCTGCGGCATACACTGAAAAATAGCGTTATGTTCGCTATCAATCGGTAATAATGTCGCATTATTCTCTCGTACAGCATTCATAAAAATCGGACCTGACATCACCAATGCTTCTTTATTAGCCAAAAGTACCCGTTTACCCGCTTTCGCTGCAGCTAAAGTAGGAATCAAACCTGCTGCCCCGACAATCGCCGCCATCACACAGGAAACCTGAGGCAAGCTCGCGACTTTTTCCAGACCTGATGCACCACTTGATACTTCAATCTCCAATCCTGTTTGACTTAATGCACTACTCAATAGTTCCGCTGCATCTGCATCCACCATAACGACATAGTCCGGACGATGAGCTTTGCATAATTGCATCATTCTCTCGACTTGGGAATACCCAGTAAGCGCGACAACCCGGTATCTATTGGGATAGCGTGAAATAACATCAAGCGTATTAATGCCTATTGATCCTGTAGCACCAAGAATTGTTACACCTGTCTGAGGGCTACCTGGCCCTCGTTCCTGCCCTCGTTCCGGCTCTTGTTTAGAGATGGCCGGTTTTGAACCCATTGTTGTCGTCAATTCATCATCTCCTGCACCAACAACCCGGCTGCAAAGATCGGCGCTGCAGCAGTAAGACTGTCTATTCGATCTAATACGCCACCGTGTCCGGGAAACAATTGACCGCTGTCTTTTACCTGCGCTTGTCGCTTAACCATACTTTCGAACAAGTCGCCGATAACTGCAAAGAATAATATGACTATACAAAAGGGCACAAACATCAAAAGATGCTTCACAGTTAAATCAAAAAACAAAGTGCCCACTACCACTGAAAGAATAACAACCACCGTAGCAGCACCCCAAACGCCCTCCCAGGTCTTAGCTGGACTAATGTGCGGTGATAACTTCTTTGAACCCCATCGTCGGCCTGCAAAGAAAGCACCTATATCAGCAAAAGAAGTCAATAACATTAGAAATATAACGAACGCTGGCCCGTGCGACTCACTCGCGTGCAGGCTCACTAAGGCCAACCACGGCGGCAATAAAACAAGCAACCCAACCAGTGAAACTAAAAAAAAAGGCTGTGACGCTAATTTAAACCCACGAGATTTGATAATTAGCAACATAGCACACAGTATCCACCATACAACTGCAATTGACAAAATTAGGTCGGTTAACCATGGGTATATATCATTAAAACGCCACAGCATTATCATAGCCATCAACAACAGCAATAAAAAAAACACACGTTGCCAGCGCGCTTTCATATTAGTCAATTGAGTCCATTCATTACCCGCTGCGATAATAAACACACCGAAAAATATCGCAAAATAATCATTGGATAAACCAAAAACCGCCCAAATAATTAAAATACTTAGTATAGTGGCGGTGATCAAGCGTTGCTTAAGCACCCTTTTTAAGCTCCACCTGTTCGCCAGTTTGGCCAAATCGTCTCTGTCTACCGGCAAAAGATGTTAACGAATCTTCAAGCGCGGCATCATTAAAATCCGGCCACAATACATCAGTAAAATACAGTTCTGTGTAAGCAAGCTGCCACAACAAAAAGTTACTGATTCGCTTCTCACCACCTGTACGTATAAATAAATCCGGTTCGGGATATTCTGTTAACGAAAGAGCTGAATCCAATAGTTCAGGGGTTATATCTGCAGCATTGATTTCGCCAGCCTCTATTTGCTCGCCCAATTTTTTCACCGCGTGGGTAATATCCCAACGGCCGCCGTAATTTGCAGCGATGACGACGACTAGACCCGTGTTATCTTTAGTTAAATCTTCTGCGTTGGCGATGCCTTTTTGCAATCGAGCGTTAAATCCCAAACGATCGCCAATGACTTTTAATTTAACGTTATTTTTGTGAAGCTTGTTAACCTCACGACCTAACGCAGTCACAAATAGCTCCATTAACAAACCGACTTCTTTCTCAGGCCGTCTCCAATTTTCACTGCTAAATGCAAACAAGGTCAGCACTTCAATATCTTTTTTTGCGCACGATTCAACCACACCACGCACAGCTTCGACGCCCGCTTTATGGCCGGCAATTCGCGGTAAATACCGTTTTAAAGCCCAACGACCATTGCCATCCATAATAATCGCAATATGGCGAGGTAAATCTTCAGATTTTAGTATTTTTTTATCGGTGTGAGTGTTGTTTGACAGCATTTGAGTAGACATTTTTAAAGCTTATTATTTATAGCTGTTAGTGGCTGATTATGGCTAGTGTTTGTCTATAAATATTTTACCAGGGAGAGAACACAGTAGTAAATTGGAAAATTACAAACAAATTAACTTGCTCACTTCCATGAATGCGTAGTTAATAATATTAGATTTCCATAAGATCCTTTTCTTTTGCTTCCAACAATTTTTCTACTTCTGCGATACATTTATCAGTGATTTTTTGAACGTCGTCTTGCCCTCGTCTTTCGTCATCTTCGGTGATTTCTTTTTCTTTTAATAAATTTTTGAAATCATGATTTGCATCTCGACGAATATTACGAATGGCTACTTTGGCAGCTTCTCCTTCTGAACGAACTAATTTGATCATCTCTTTACGTCGCTCTTCGGTCAGCGCGGGTAAAGGGACCCGAATTAAATCTCCCGTAGCGGCTGGATTCAATCCAAGGCCAGAGTTTCGAATTGCTTTTTCAACATCTTGTGCCACACTTTTTTCCCATGGCGTAACAGTTAACATACGCGCATCCGCTACAGAAATATTCGCTACTTGGCTTATCGGAACGTCGCTGCCGTAATAAGATACCATTACGTGATCAAGCAAACTGGGGTTGGCTCGGCCAGTTCGTAACTTGGTCAGCTCATTTTTTAGCGCCTCAATGCTCTTACCCATACGTTTCTCTGCATCTTGTTTTATGGCACCAATCATTGCATTTACCCTCGCTCTATTAATGTACCTTCGTCTTCGCCCATAATAATTCGCATTAAAGAACCTGGCGTATTTCCATTAAACACCCGTAATGGCATATTATAGTCACGACACAATGCTATCGCAGTGGCATCCATGACCATTAACTTTTTTTCCAGGGCCTCATCGTATGTTATACGAGTATAACGTTCTGCATTTGGATCTTTCATCGGATCTGCAGAATATACCCCATCCACCTTAGTGGCTTTGAGAACAATTTCCGCACCAATTTCAATACCGCGCAAACTGGCTGCTGAGTCTGTAGTAAAATAAGGATTGCCAGTACCTGCGGCAAAAATGACAATCCTCCCCTTATCCAGATGCCTGATAGCCTTGCGGCGAATATAACCTTCACACACCTGATTAATGGTTAATGCTGACATCACACGTGCAGTGAGTTGTTGCTTTTCCAACGCATCCTGAAATGACAGTGCGTTCATTACAGTCGCCAACATGCCCATGTAATCCGCAGTCGCTCTATCCATGCCATTTTCAGCTAGACCCGCACCACGAAAAATATTTCCACCACCGATAACAAGACCCACCTGCACACCGGCCTGAACGACGTCATTTACCTCACTCGCCAAACGATTAATAACGGCAGGATCAATACCAAAATCGTGATCACCCATTAATGCTTCGCCACTTAATTTAAGTAATACTCGCTTAAATACAGCACTTGATGATTTATTTGGCATTATCAGATTACCGCTTTGTTATATATACTTGGTTAACATGTACTGAGATGATTGAGCTATGCTGAAATATGTTAATGTTAGCACACCTAAGTTAGCACCGTGTTTTAAAACAATCTTCTAAAATAATGCTTTAAAACAATGTTTTATACATTGTGATATCGTCCGTGTTATTTGCCCTGTACCTGCGCCATGACTTCTTCAGCAAAATTTTCTGCTTTCTTTTCGATACCCTCACCTACTTCAAATCGCTGGAAACGAATAACCTTTGCATTCGCATTCGCTAACAATTTTTCGACGAGGGTATCGGGATCTTTTACAAAAGGTTGGCCTAATAAGGTAATTTCACGTAAATATTTTTTTATGCGACCACCAACCATTTTTTCAATAATCTCGGGAGGCTTGCCACTCTCGGCTGCTTGCGCAGAAAATATTTCTTTTTCCTTTTCGATTAGATCTTGTGATACATCAGCCTCGGATACACATTCAGGGTTAGTTGCCGCAACGTGCATAGCGATATCTTTTGCCAATTCCGCACTACCGCCTTCTAACTCGACCAACACACCAATTCGCACACCATGCAAATAACTGACGCCTATATTATTGTCTCCTACATTCAGCAATCCAAATTGGCGTATTGTTATGTTTTCACCTATTTTTGCTATGAGCGCTTTACGCGCATCTTCGATAGTCGCAGAATCATTTTCCGAGACAGTTAATCCATTTAACTCTTGCAGATTACCCGGCTTACTGTCGATAATACGCTTAGCCACCGCTGTAGAAAAATTTACAAAGTTATCATCGCTGGCAGCGAAATCGGTTTCACTATTTACTTCAAGCATAACGAGTTGTTTCCCATCACTGCTTTTTTCTATCACAATTCGTCCTTCAGCTGCAGTACGGCCTGCCTTTTTATCCGCTTTGGCTGCTCCCGATTTTCTTAACGCTTCAACAGCCGCATCTATGTCGCCGTCAGTTTCAACCAGGGCTTTTTTGCATTCCATCATTCCAGAACCTGTACGTTCTCGAAGTTCCTTTACCAACGCAGCAGTAATCGCCATGCTATTTTCCTCTCAATAAAACTTTATTAACACTAGTTACATTAATACTAGTTATATTAAAATAAGTCACTTTAACACAAACCACATTAACTCTAGTCTTGTCAGTTATTGTGACCGCACTACTTACTCTTTGTCTCTCTTAATTTTGGGGGGGGGTAGCTTTTTTAGCAACCGTTTTCTTTACAGCCGCTTTTTTAGACGCAGTTTTTTTTGCTGCTGATTTCTTGGCTGTAGTATCGGCAACTGTAGTATCGGCAACCGTAGCTTCCGCTTTCTTCTCTACCGCTTTTTTGGTGACTGTTTTGGTTACGGTTTTAGACTTAGGCTTAGCGTCAGCCGCTTCTTCTGTTTTGTTAACCAACGCCACTTCGCTCTCCGCAGCATCAGCTATAACCTCTTGAGTAGAAGCTTGCTTAGCTTCAAGCTGTCCGGCGACATCTTCTACGGCATCATCAGCAACAGCAGCAGCAGCATCTTGCGAATCATCATCTATCAAATTTTCCTCATCTACCACCAAGGATTTTATATCTACTTTTGCTCGTTTTGCTGTATTTCGTTTATCAGGCGCATCATCTGTCATTACAACGGTGGCTTTTCCATCATCATCCAATTCGACAAAATCATCCACACTGCCCGAAGTAGTGGCTAACGATTCGCGACCTTCGATTATTGCGTCCGCAATATTTTTTGCATATAGACGCACCGCTCTGATAGCGTCGTCATTGCCGGGAATAACGTAGTCGATCCCCGCAGGACTATTATTGGTATCAACAACACCAACAACAGGAATACCCAATTTTCTGGCTTCACTCACTGCAATTTTTTCATGCCCGACATCAATAACAAAAATGGCCGACGGTATGCCTGGCATATCTTTTATACCGCCTAGTGTGCGTTCAAGCTTTTCGATTTCACGGGTTCGTTGAAGTGCTTCCTTTTTACCTATACCAACAAAATTTCCGTCCGCATCACGCATTTGATCAAGGTCTTTCAATCTTTTTATTGATTGTTTTACAGTCTTGAAATTGGTGAGCATGCCACCTAACCAACGATGATTTACATAAGGCATTCCACAGCGTGTCGCTTCTTCGCGAACGGCGTCACCTGCCGCGCGCTTGGTACCCACAAATAAAATTGTACCGCCGCGTTTGCTGGCGACCTTACCAACAAAATTAAACGCATCTTTAAACAGAGGAAGGGTTTGTTCAAGATTAATAATATGAATTTTTTGACGGTCGCCAAAGATATATTGCCCCATCTTTGGATTCCAAAAACGGGTCTGATGTCCAAAATGGACGCCAGCTTCTAACATTTCACGCATTGAAACGGTGGTGCTCATATATAGCTACTCCTTATATCAGGGTTAGGCCTCCATATATCCCATGTGCTAACCTACACCGATTTTTTCTACTAATCAGTCAGGCACCCTAGCCCATGTGTCGACATATGTGCGTAATTTAAGAAACTTTCGCAACACGCGCCTAGAAAGCGTACAAAAGTTAGAAAGCATACAAAAAAGCTATCTAAAAAGTGCACACAATTACCTAGAAAGCGCATACAAAAAGCTCCAATGAATAATCGAGTTAAAAACTCAGGATTTTGTTTGCGTAATTCGCGGGCGCTTTATACCATAAACAAGACTCGACCACAATATTACACAAAAAAACTAAGGATTTAGTGGTAATTTGGCAATTTTGCCCTACTGTCTCACTCAGGCACAAACTAACGAGGATTGCTTAGAAATATGGCTGTGACGATTAAAACAATCGAAGAAATTGAAAAAATGCGTATCGCAGGGCGATTGGCTGCGGATGTGCTGGTCATGATTGAACCTTATGTTAAAGCAGGTATTTCAACTAATGAACTTGACCAAATTTGCCATGACTATATTGTCAATGAACAAAAAGCGATCCCCGCGCCGTTAAATTATCATGGATTTCCGAAATCAATCTGTACATCAGTTAATCACCAGGTATGCCATGGCATACCTGGTGAACGAATTTTAAAAAATGGCGATATTATCAATATTGATATCACCGTCATAAAAGACGAGTATCACGGCGATACCAGTAAGATGTTCTTCGTTGGCGAACCTTCTATCCTCGCCAAACGCGTGACTGAAGTATGTCTTGAATGCCTTTACATCGGCATCAATGAGGTCAAACCAGGTGCCAGGCTTGGTGATATTGGCCATGCGATACAGCAACATGCCGAGTCAAATCATTACTCCGTCGTGCGAGAATATTGTGGTCATGGTATAGGGCAGATTTTTCATGAAGAACCTCAGATATTGCACTATGGCGAAAAACACACAGGACTGATTCTTGAACCAGGCATGATATTTACTATCGAACCAATGGTAAACACCGGTAAACGGCACGTTAAGTTGTTACCCGATAAATGGACCGTTATAACCAAGGATCGTGGATTATCCGCTCAATGGGAACACACAATATTAACTACTGAAACAGGCTACGAGGTACTAACCAAACGGCCCGGCGAAGACATTTAATGCAAGTACCACCCGAATTTTTTAATGCGGACGCTTTTGACAACTCCCTGGTCGAAAACAAGCCCCCCCTGCCAATATTCCAGAGCGCATTAAAAAAAGCCAGATCCATCTTAAAAGAAAAATTTGAACAGGGTGAAGATACACGGCAACTGGTCTTTCAACATACTGCCATTATAGATCAATTATTGTCCCGCGCTTATTCACTGTTCGTAAAACACAAAGACGTAGCACTAATCGCCGTTGGTGGATACGGTCGTGGTGAACTTCATCCCGCTTCAGATACTGATATCCTGATATTACTTCCCACCATCGATCCCTTATCTACAGATCGAAAGTCTACAGACAAAGAGCCCACGAACCAAGAGACAACGCACGAAGCAGTTGAATTTTTACTGACATTTCTTTGGGATCTGGGTATGCAAGTGGGCCACAGTGTACGTACCATTGAAGACTGCATAGCAGAAGCGCAACAGGATATTACCGTTATCACTAATCTTGTGGAATCCAGATTGATCTGCGGCCCGCCGGATTTGTTTAATAAAATGCAACATGCCATCGCACCTGAATATATATGGCCAAGCTGTGATTTTTTTGAAGCCAAACTTAAAGAACAGGCAGCTCGCCACCATAAATTTTTCGATACCGGCTATAATCTGGAACCGAATGTAAAAGAAGGACCCGGCGGGTTACGTGATATTCATACCATCGGTTGGGTCGCGAAGCGGCACTTTGGTTCTGCCACCTTACACGAACTTGTTGAAAAAAACTTTCTCACCACATCCGAATATAACTCACTTATGACGGAACAGGATTTTATTTGGAAAGTGCGGTTCGGATTACATCTATTGTCGGGTCGTCATGAGGACCGCCTTCTATTCGATCATCAACGTAGTTTGGCACAGCTGTTTGGCTACAAAGATGATGAACACCGTCTTGCCGTCGAACATTTTATGAAGCAATACTATCGCACGGTGATGAACATCAGTCGCCTCAATGAAATGCTATTACTGTTGTTCCAGGAAGCCATTCTACACACTGAAAATAATGAAAAACCTAAATATATCAATAAACGTTTCCAGGCACAAAATGGTTATGTCGAGGCAGTCAACCCACAAGTGTTTAAAAAAGCACCGTACGCATTACTTGAAATATTTTTAATACTTGCCAAGCATCAGGAATATAAGGGTGTAGGTGCAAGTACCATTCGATTAATACGCGACCATCTTTATTTAATCGATGACGAATTTCGAAATGACATGCGTTGTCGAAGTCTGTTCATGAAATTTTTCAGACAACCCAAAGGCGTCACCCATGAACTTAGACGCATGAATCGATATGGCGTGTTAGCGGAATATCTACCTGTATTCAAAAATATTGTCGGGCAAATGCAACATGATCTTTTCCACCATTATACTGTGGATGAACATACCCTTTTTGTTATTAGAAATCTGCGGCGATTTACCGTACCTGAATTTTTTAACGAATTCCCACTCTGCAGCAATATTATTCAACGTATACCAAAACTCGAAATACTTTACCTCGCTGGCCTTTTCCATGATATTGCCAAGGGACGCGGTGGCAATCATTCGGAACTTGGTGCAGAGGATGCGATAACATTTTGTCGACATCACGGCCTCAGGCAATACGATGCAAAACTGGTAGCCTGGTTAGTCTCGAACCATTTAATCATGTCGACAACCGCACAGCGTAAAGATATCAGTAATCCCGAAGTTGTCGCGGCGTTCTCACAACATGTCGATAATCAATTACAACTTGATCACCTGTTTCTTCTTACGGTAGCGGACATCCGGGCGACAAACCCAACGTTATGGAATTCATGGAAAGACTCTCTACTGACCGAACTTTATATGTCAACAACCCGTTTGCTGCGGCAAGGACTTAAAAGTCCTGATGATCAACACAGCCAAGCTAACGAAACAAAAGCAAGTGTACGTCAATTGCTGGAAGCAAAAAGTGGACTAACTTTTCATGAAATTGAAAATCTTTGGGAAAATTTTACTGACGATTATTTTCTACGGCATTCCGCAGATCGTGTAGCCTGGCACACGGAATCCATTCTCAAAAATGAAAAAACACTAAAAAATGAAGACACAGAAGCGTCTTTGGTACTGGTTTATCCGGAAGAAGAAATTCGTGAAGGCTGTCTGGAAGTTTTTGTGTATACAAAAGACCATGACAATATATTTTCAATTATTACAACCACGCTCGACCAACTCGGTCTAAACATTGTCGATGCCAGAATTATCACCGCATTAAACGGATATACACTCGACACCTACATTGTTCTTGAAGAGCCAGATGTGTGCATTAACCGAAAAACCAGGGTCGATGAAATAGTAAATAGTGTTAACAACAATCTGTCACGCCTGGATACACCACCAAAAACTATCCAACGTCATTTGTCACGACAATTAAAACACTTTCCTATTTCGACACAAGTCACTTTCCGGCCAGATGCAAATTACGCTCACACCGTCATGGAAGTGGTCGCCGCCGATCGCCCCGGCTTATTAGCTCAAGTTGGAATCGCCTTGATCGCCTGCGGGATACAGCTAAAAAATGCAAAAATTGCGACCTTCGGTGAACGTGCTGAAGATATATTCTTTATAACAGGTAAAAATAATTTGCCTATCGTTGATGAAAGTGTGCAGAATTGCCTCCGAGACCGCATTACAAAATCATTAAATAACCAACAATAACAATAACTTAACATACTGCCGTTGCTCACTCCCTAATATTTCCCCCAAAACTGGCGATACAGTAAAAAACACTCATAATCATATAACTATATTCATTTTTTGTACTATAGTTTATAAAAAAAGGGTATAAGGAAACATCCAATGAAATTTAAGTCAATGAAGTTAAAACAATGAAGTTAAGACAATTAGAATACATCGTAGAGGTGGCCAGACGGGGACTAAATGTATCCAATGTGGCTGAAATTCTTCATACAGCCCAACCTGGAATCAGTACACAAATTCGCCTGCTGGAAGAAGAACTCAGCATTCAAATTTTCGAACGCAATGGAAAACGTCTGGTTGGGATTACCCAACCCGGCCAAACCATCGTGGCTATGGCAGAAAAAATTCTGCGCGAAATCGAAGATATCAAACAGGTCGGGTCTGAGTTTTCACAAGAAGATTCAGGCACATTTTCTATTGCGACAACACATACGCAAGCACGTTACGCGCTACCCAATGCGATAAAGGCATTTAAGGAACAATACCCTAATGTCCGCCTACGAATTCATTTGGGTAACCCCACTCAAGTTTCCGAAATGGTTTTGTCGGGTGTTGCTGATATCGCGATAACAAGTGAAACTGCACAAATGCACAAAGCACTGGTGACCATGCCGTGTTACGAATGGGATTTTTGTGTAATCACGCCAAAGGGACATGCCTTATTGAATGAAGAATTAACACTGCAAAATTTATCAGTATACCCTTTAGTCACGTATGATTATGCGTTTACCGGGCGCTCAATCATAAACAAAGCATTCACAGATCAAAGTCTGATGACCAATATGGCGCTCACCGCAATGGACTCCGATGTCATTAAAAGCTATGTGGAACTGGGATTAGGCGTCGGCATACTTGCCAAAATGGCATTTCACGAGGATCGAGATATCAACCTGGAATCCCGAGATGCCAGTCATCTATTTAAGTCAAATACCACTCACCTTGGTATTACCAAAGGCAAATATCTTCGGCAGTATATGTACGCGTTTATCTGTTTGTTTGCGCCCCATCTCACTAAAGAAGCAATTGATGGGGAATTAACTACCGAATAGCTCTCTTGTTGCTTAGTATTGTTGCTTAGTATTGTTGCTTAGATAAGGATAAGCTTGCTGTCCAACTATTAGCTCAACTATTCCTTGTTATTTGAGCGCAGGTGAATCCTCGTAGACAAGTAAGCCGCGAAAACAATCAGTATCCCCCTACCCATTCTTTTGCTAACACAATCTCGTCAGTCAGTAATTGTGATGAAATCGCGCCCGCGACCAACTCAAAAATGAGCAACACTGACGAGCGATAGACCGGCATATGCGTGACGCCGTACTGCACTGCCCAAGTCATCAGCATGATCCCAAATATTCCCAACGCAACCGAGCCACTTACTTGTAGTCATGTTCAATTGTGGCGCCGGTAATTGCGCAACTAAAATCCAGATCGAGGCAACAATAACCACACCAGTCAGACTCCGAATGCGGCCACGGATAGCCATCACTTGTCCCAGAGCATGGTGACGGCACCCACCATTGCCAGTAACAAAATAGGTGAAATGTCAAGCAAGCAGATAGAGCTGACTCATTGTGAATCTGCTGTCGTTGATTGTTCAGTTATAAAAAATAAAAAGAATTGAAACATACGAAGGTAAGTGGAGCCAAGTCTTGTTTCTTGCTCTTTGGTATAGAAAAGGCAAAAGACAAGACCTGGCCCGAATGGCACTTAGTTAAGAGCTAAATTGTTAATAAATCAACATGTTATGATTGGTGCCATAAAAGACTTTGTGGGTTCGTAAAAATTGCCGATTACGGTTATTACAGTGTTATTCACTCGGTTCTAACTATTTAGCGGCCCAATTCGCACAAGAGTT
>JAADIM010000111.1 GCA_013151345.1 Gammaproteobacteria bacterium | reverse complement strand
TCAATATCATCAGGCCACCGCCAGTTATTGGCTGGCTGATAGCAAAGGTGTACCCACACTAACAACTGATACCTTTGCGCTGATCGCCATTCATATTATCCAAAAAACCACCAACTACCAAGAGTTTATCTTCACTACCTTTGAGCATGTTGATTCAGTCACACGCGATAGCAAGCAAGTCATCACCGACCCTGCTTATAAAACTGAATATAATAAACTAGTCTATCAAACACCCAGCAGCGAGCCACATACCGCAACAGCAAACGGTGCCTACTATATTAATGAACAGGGCCAACCCTCAAAAAAGAATAAGCTATCAACCTATACACTACCAGCCGCAGGGGCCATCTCCCAGGATTACACCACGGTTGTGCAACCAAATACCATTATCAGCGAAGTCAATGATGTCAACAATCAGGTCAACACCTTGGTACAAAGCTTAGATAAAAATAATATCTGGGCCAATTACCGCCTCAAAGGTGTGCAAGCCATTCCTACCAGCGATTCCGATACCAGCAATTTTTATCTGGCCAATATTGTGGTTGAAAGCAGTCAACCCGGCATTCAATTATTCAGCGGCATTTTACTCAATGGAGGTGTTGAACAAGATGGTTATTTTGTTAACTGCCGGGGTACTCAAGGTAACACAAAATGTGTTTATCCAGATGCCTCGCTCAACCCTGATCCACTGCCTAGCACTTATAACAACGTATCATTGAATGTTACTCAGGATGCCCCTGTGCCTGCTGCTAAATTCAATATGGGCGGTTGCCAAGGTTGTCATGGTGCGGCACAGCAACTCGGGCGTGATTTTAGTTTCTTAGCCAATGGCGTCTTAGGCAAAGGCAAGGAGTTGGATTCCGTGCCTGCATCCAGTTTAACGGCCACGCAAAAAGCCGTTCACAATACCGCCATGTCAAGAAGTTCTAACGCGCATTAGTGGCACATCAGTGCGGCAGATTAATGGCTGCCGCACTGATGTGACTTTGATAACTAATGTAGATAACGCAAGGGCATAAAACAGGCATTTTTATGAATCAGCCGCAAACAACATTCTCAGATATGCAAGTACTAGCGCAGATCAACTACTTGCCGTTGAAATTAGAGGATGCACTTTTTCAGCACTACCCCGCCATGAAGCTGGGCCAACAAGATGCTGTAGCATTTTATAGTGAGCCGCTTGCTGCCATTGCCACAACGATTTATCAACAATCAGAACATCATGACTGGGTGATTACTGCACCGCCCTGCCACCATTTGCCGGCAGCAGCCAATCTATTAGCGCGTAAGGTGCATCAGTTGTTAGCCCTGCAAGATATAACAACAGCGCTTGTTGAACCCAGGCTGAATCAGCAGCAGGCCTCATTTAATAACGAGGCCGAATTTAAACGCTATTATGATTACAGCAAAAACAGTGTCGCGCAGCGTATTGCAGAAAGGCAGCGTGTGCAAGATGCCCTGGAAGCCGATGAGCTCGCGCAGCACTTCGAAGATAAATCGCTCATCATTATTAACGATATCAATGTGACGGGAACCCAGCAGCGTTTTATGCAGCTTGCCTTTGAGCAATGCAACGTTAAAGCCTGTCACTGGTTATATATTTTCAATGTCGAAACCTCATTGGCGAACCTTCATCCAGAGCTTGAGCACCAAATCAATTATAGTCAAATCAAGTCGCTAAATAGCTTCAGCCAGGTTCTAGCCGATTCACAGACAGACCACACGGCACGTTGTATCTCGCGTTTATTTAACGAAGAGCTAGATAATTTCCATTATCTAGCCAGCCGCTTAACAGTCGAAAAGCGCCAGCAGCTACATTGGCTCGCTGTACAAGAAGGCCGTTACAGCGGCAAAATTTTCGAACAAAAAATGCAGCTATTAGACAGCGCTAAATTGCCACTTACTCCATCACTGAAAAAATCAACAATAGAGGCGTGAGATGTACGATATTGATTATAAAATTCCATTGGTGGATCTAAGCCCTATCCGCAAACCTCATTATCAAATCCCCTTGGACGATAACAACCCCTTGTTTAATGAACCCATGGTCAATATAAAAGATTATGACTTGCCGTTTATATCTTGGCATGCCGTTACTGATAGCAGTAATGCGCCATATGGAAAACCTATTAAAGGCAGTCGCCAAGAAGGCTGGCTGCGTAAATCCATCGCTGAAAAATTAGAACGGGCTAATCATCAATTAGCCCCATTTAATGCTGAACTGCTGATTCTCGATGCGTATCGCTCCATCGAATGCCAACGTGGACTATGGGCGTTCTTTTATGAACGCGGACGGGAAGAAAACCCCGCTGCCACAGAGGAAGATTTACGCCAATACGCGCTTGGCTATGTACGTGACCCGCGTCAATTTGACCAACTTGATGCGCGCACTTTTCCTATTCATATCACCGGTTCCTCTATCGATGTCACACTGCGCTATCGAGACACAAAACAATGGCTGAATATGGGTTCCAAGTTCGAAGAAATTGTTCCCATCAGCGCCACAGACTATTTTGAACGGCAATTACAACAGGGCGTGATTGAAGAAACTGATGAGCGGCTATGGAATCGTCGCCTCATGGACTGGGCCTTAAGAAGTGAAGACTTTTTAAATGATCCGATTCTGTATTGGCATTATGACTGGGGTAATCAAATCTGGATTAAAGTCAAAAACGCCCTCTATGGCGATGCACCAGAGAAAGCCTGGTATGGCCATATCGAGGCCCCCGCATGGCAGGCAGAAGATGCCAGCCTGCTAGCTGAAGCATAAACAACAAAATCTAGAGGAATATCCTATGCCAATAAAATCATCTGTGTATTTAAACACAGTTGTTATTTCTAGTCTCTTTATCATAAGTGCCTGTAGCAGCATGACGATAACTGACGAACCCGTAGCTGCAAGTCTGACTAATAACCTGGATTGTACAGGCACTGGGCTTTATCAAGAATTACGTGAACCACCCACCCTCCATGATGTAAAAAGTATTTCGACTAATCTCACTGCCCGCTCGGTGAATAAATGCGTCAATGGAAAAGTCATTGAGCTACAATCCTATATCGACACCCAAGCGGGTACAGATAATCGTCCGGTAGGACCTGCCTATATTCTTGATGTTGATGCCAACCAGCCAGGCCCGGTCTTGCGCATTCGTTTATCCAACCAACTCGGTGATAGCAATAAGGAATACGACTGCGGCCATCACGGCGCTGATGTAGCGCTGTGTACTAACCTGCATACCCATGGTTTCCATGTCTCGCCCAAGGGCTCTACCGACCCATCCGTCGTGCAATCGGACTTCGTTTTCATCGCTATTTCACCCGCAACGCAAGCGGTCCAATATCAATTTGATATTCCAAATTACCACGCGCCCGGCACACACTGGATGCATGCGCATTTACATGGATCAACAGCACCACAGGTCAAAAATGGCATGGCTGGCGCGCTGATACTAAAAGGCGAACTCGATAGAAAATTAGCCGCTGACTATGGCATCAGCGGCAGCAAAGATAAGATCATGATCCTGACGCAGATGTCTACTGCTGATGACCCGCTACCGTGCGGACAAGATAATGGTGTTGATATTACTACCTCAATCAATGGCCAATGCCTGCCGACTATCACCGTCAAGGCAGGTGACATACATCGCTGGCGCTTTATTCATGCTGGTATATCTGCTTCCATCAAATTAACAGTAGAAGGGAATGACACTCAAATTCAGTTGCATGAATTTGCCAGAGATGGCGTCACCATGAATGGCACACAAATTCAGCCTAATATCATGCTGCAACCGGGCTATCGTAGCGATGTACTCTTACAATTTCCGCCATGTAGCCAATACCCCTGCGAGTACTATCTGGTCGATGACCAAAGTACCGCCGCAGTTAGCCTGATGGGAGAAGCTGAATCCCATAATAAAATTGCCAAGGTCATCGTGCAAGCCAATAACAACCCCGCAATGCGCATGCCGCCAACAACGCTATTTACTAACCCTTATCCATTTGTCTGCGATCCAGCTGATTTTCAAAATTGCAGTGAAAAGCTAACAAAGGAAAAAGTCTGGTTTGCCAATACACCCAACGCCAGTGGCGGCACCTATAAAACCGTCAATGATGGCATTTACCCTGATACCCCAACAAAGCAACTCAAACTCAATGACAGCAACACATGGAAGCTTTGGGTTGGAGACAATCAAGATTCCGATACCAGCCACCCATTCCATATTCACGTCAATCCTTTCCAACTTATCGATGACAACGGCTTTAGCTACTGGAAAGACACCTTACTAGTTTCTGGTAGCGATAATAAAGGCGAAGCTAATGCGATCACCGTGCTTTCGCGCTACGACAACTTTGATGGCGAGTTCGTACTGCATTGCCACAATCTAACGCATGAAGACCAAGGCATGATGATGAAGGTCATTATCAATAAATAACAAACCCTATGGAGAAGACGATGTCAGATTATTATTATATTGTTAGTAAACTCAACGGCTATGTACTGGATATCACGGGCAGCAACAAAGCGCCTAAGACACCCATCATCAGCTACCCAATCAACAATCCTAAAAGCGATAACCAGTTGTGGCAGCGGGTGCCGACGGGCCCTAAAGACCCCGCTGGTGGGCAAAGCCAATATTATATTAAAAGTAAACTCAACGGCTTCGTAGTAGACATCACGGGCAGCAACAAAGCCCCTGTAACACCGATTATAAGCTATCCAGAAAACAACCCCGCTTCCAATAATCAAATTTGGCAGATTGAGGAAAGCGATATTGAAGCTTATTTCTATATTACCAGCCTATTAAATGGCAATGTATTAGACATCAAAGGTGGAAGCAAAGCCCCTGTAACACCGATTATAAGCTATCCCAAAAATTCACCGACATCAGACAATCAGTTGTGGCAGTTTGTCAGTGAAGATCAATCTTCATCTACTCCATCTAAAAAATCGGCTTTTGCCAAAACATAAACGTAAGTAAGGATATCACTATGAGTGAAGTTCTAGCGCCCGCTATAAAGGGCGCCCAAAAAAACGCTTTTGCCACGGAGCAACTATCGTGGAAAACCCTAGCAAATTCACCTGTCGCCAGTTCGCGTACCGATGACATCTGGTTTTTTGATGAACAAACAGGCTGGCTAGTGAATTCCAGTGGCTATGTCTGTAAAACCACAGATGGCGGCAATTGCTGGCAGCCTAAATTCTATCTCTGCCCAAGTTCAGCGGGCAAACCCTATTTGCGCTGCTTGGGTTGGGGTAGCCCTAAGGTAGGCTGGTTCGGCTCAGTCACTGGTATCGGTGATAATGGCATCAATAATCCGGATAATTATCTCAATACTCTGCTGCATCAAACCAAAGACGGTGGTGAAACCTGGCAGCCGCTACTTAATTTACCCAAGGCTGCGCCTGCTGGCATTTGTGGCTTCTATGCTGTCAATGAACAAGTCGCCTATGGTGCAGGCACCAATGACCCAGGTTTACCTGGACCTGCCATCATTAAAACCGTGAATGGCGGGGGCAGCTGGGATTTGATTGATATGGGTGCACATGCTGATAACCTCATTGATATTTACTTTCAGGATGAAAATATCGGCTTTGTTGTCGGCGGCAAAATACAAGATCAATGCGCCATCAATTACGCCGCTTATCCGCCTCCGCGCTTAATTCGCTACGCGCAGTTGAAACCCGTCGTATTAAAAACCACCGATGGCGGACAAACATGGCAGAATGTGGCGGCCAATACGCCAGGACTACGTTGCGGTGAATGGGGCTGGAAGATTCAGTTTATTAACCCAAAATTTGGCTTTATCAGTCTTGAGAATTTTGCCAGTGCCGCGATCTTAAAAACCAGCGATGGAGGCGATACATGGACTCGACACGATGTACAGGATAACTGTGGCAACATCATTAATAAAGACTTAGAAGGCATCGGCTTCATTAATGAAAACCAAGGCTGGGTCGGAGGCTGGGGAAATAATTTTGCTGGATTAATGAACTGCTATACCGACAACGGCGGTCTAACATGGCAAAGCCAAGACCATAATCCTCTGGTCTCGCACAGCGACGATAGACTGCGCATCAACCGTTATCGCTTTATCGGCGACCCTATTACCGCAGGTTACTGCAGTGGCGAACAAGTTTATAAATTACAGATCGGCTGCACTCATAAAAAAGCGGCTTTTGGCAAAAAAGCCGCTTTTAGTCGTAGCTCAAATCAGCGCCTAGAGCCCGCACGTAGCGATGAAAAAGTCGATAAATCCTGTTTCTCTGCTGCCCAAAATAGTAGCCCCATTCTAGCGCAACATGACTTTGCGCTAGAAGTGACACGTCATGAAGATGGCAAAGTCGAGATCAGTTACGAACTTCCCAAGCATACCGAAAATATTTTCGTGGGTCTTTGGAATCAGTTTGCCTTCTATGTCAAAACCCTTGTACATGAAAAAGTTCAACATCAAGGCCGGCAACACATCATCTGGGATGGCAGTGATAATGAAGGTAATGACTTAGCTGATGGCGTTTATATTTGTCGTTTATCTGCCGATGGTCGCCAAGGTGGCAGCCAAATGGTCAAACTCGATAAAGCCTGAAAAAAATAATAAACACAGGTCCACAACATTGCTCGATAATATATTGATTTATCATTGGCAGGCTTGGCGCGGTTTCTTAATCAGCCATTTAGTGGCTAATTATTGCCAAATAGAAGCACAATATGACGATGATATCGGCGTGCTTGAAGCACAGCTTACTCCGAATATTAGCGCCGTCTTATTCCAGATCAACCTGACGTATTCGGCCGGATTTCCTGCACAACGCGCGGCACTGATTCATGCGTTGCAACAACGTCAACTCTGTATCTTGAATACCAGCGTAGATGATATCAGCAAACGTCACTTACACCATTTATTAGAAAAAGCAGGGCTGCGTTCAGCAAAGGCACAACAGATTGGACCTAATGATGAATTATTGTTTATTAAATCGAATCTCAATTGGGGGGGTGAAGTTGAGCAACGCCTGCCTGATCCACTCCATAAACGCTTATTTTCTCATCGAAACGCCTTAATACAAGGCTGGGATAACTACTATTGCGCCAGGCGTGCAGATATCAATCCAGACTTCTGGCATGATTCCAGTATTGTCATCGAAAAATTCGTAGAAAACCCCGAGCAAAGTTTTTTTCGTGTCTATGGCTTTGGTGATGCTATCGTGGTTGTTAAAGCCCATAGCACTGCGTTGATTAAAAAAATCAATGAACACCCTAAAGACAGCAATTTTTATTTTACTAAAAAACAGATAACGAGCGAGCCACCTGCCCTACCGGCAGCACTGCCTGCAGCACTACTACACAATATTAAAACCTTTATCTGCCACTACCCCTTAGCGTATTTTTGCCTCGATATTGTCCATAATATGCAGGACTATTTTATTATCGACTTAAACCTCACACCCTATAGCGGTGAACAAGTGCAAAACAACGAGGCTACCAATTTTCTTATCGAAGGAGCGCATCAGTATATAAAAACTCGCCAACAACAAAAGTTGATGACAACATGAAAACTATTTCTATTGTTATTTCCGCTTATCAAGCTCAAGATTGGTTAAGCGATTGCCTCGATAGCGTGTTCAGTCAAATATTGCCTAAAGGTTGGCAGATGCAAATATTGGTTGGGATTGATGGCTGTCCCACCACATTGTATTATGCGCAGCGTCTTAGACACGCCAATCTCACTATTATCGCCCTGAAACAAAATCGAGGCACCTACATTACCTTTAATACCTTAATGCGCCTGGTCAACGGAGAATTGATTTGTCGTTTCGATATCGATGATGTAATGCAGAAAGATTATCTAGCACGGCAAATTAAGGTTCTGGAAGCGGGTGTAGATATGACCATGACGTGGAGTATCTACACGGATGTCAATCTACGGGCAACCTCCTATGTCTTAGCGCATGAGGTTTACCATCCAAAAAACGGCCTCAACTGCCGTGGTAGCGAAGGGCAATTTATTATTCGTCGCCAAGTCTGGCAGCGACTCGGCGGCTTTCGAGCCTGGCGTTGTGGCGCAGATACGGATTTTTTTAAACGTCTGTGTTGTGCTGGCTTCCAGCATCAAATCATCGAAAAATATCTGTATTTACGCCGCACCCATGCGGGCTCCCTGACCGCCCATCCTGACAGCAACTTCCAATCGCCCTTACGGCTTAAGATACAAAAGCTCACTAATCAGTACAGTGAACTATATCTGGCAGGAAAACAAAGCCTAAGGGTAGAAGCTGAATACGAGAGCCACTATGAGTACCTCTGACACGACGGTAAGCAACGATACGCGCCCCTTACTGATTTTGGATATCGATCAGACCTTGCTGTTTGCCTCAACCACACCATTAGCTAAACCCTATGATTATCAAGCTGAACGTACTTGGATTTATAAACGCCCGCATGTCGATGCCTTTTTACACTTCTGCATGGTGCATTTTCAAATCGGTGTATGGACCAGTGCTCGCGCAAGCTATGCTGAGGAGATCTTCAGTCAGGTCTTTGCCTATTTCCCCCTGGCATTTATTCACAGCGAGCAACACTGTCTTGTGGGGCGAGATGCCAATGGCCAAAGTATATCTATCAAACCACTGGCGCAATTAAATCAACGCGGTTTTGAGCTTAGCCGAATATTAATGATTGATGACAGCAAAGAAAAGCATTGCCTTAATGCCGCTAACCTCATCCTCGTCAAGCCTTATTATGCACTAGACGAAGACAATGAATTATTTTTATTAGAACAGTATTTAAACACCATCAAACAACAGGCAAACTTTCTCAGCCTCAACAATCAGCATTGGCGTCAAGCTAGTCGCCGTCGGATGGAGTAGCAATGTATTCCGTTATTATCCCCAGTTATAACCGTTGTTACGTATTACCTCAGGCTATCGACAGTGTCTTACTGCAAAACTACCCGGCACTTGAAATCATTGTCATCGACGATGGCTCAAACGACGATACAGCACAGATGATGGCGCAAAAATACCCCAACGTTCGTTATCTCTATCAAGAGAATCAGGGACCTGCAGCAGCAAGAAATCGCGGTATTCAAGCCGCCAAGGGCAATATTATTGCCTTTTTGGATTCCGATGATATTTGGCTAGCCGGTAAAATTGCGCTGGAGCAGCGCTTGTTTCGTGACTTTCCCAATGCCGATATGTTGGCGGGAAATGCCACAACTTTTTTATTAGGGCAATTACACGTTGCCGATACTTTTGCCCAAAGACAAATTGATTTTCAGCAGCAAAGGTCACGCTTCTTTGACTGGACAATAAACATCATGGAGCGTGGTCCCGTCTGTTTGACTAGCGCCATGACCTTTAAAAGGTCCACCTTAGATAAACTCGATGGCAAGCCCTTTGATGAGAGTCTGCGCCTGGATGAAGATTGGGATTTAGAGTTTCGTCTTTTCAGCCAATCCAAAGCCTTGCTCTACCCACAAATTCGCTGTCATAGACGCATCTCTGATGATGGCACACGCCATTTTTATAGCATCCAAGGGCAAAAGAAAAGTCCGCAGGAACAGTTACAGATCAATCAACAACAACAGCAGATTATCGGTCGCTATCTAGATAACATCGTTTGGAATAGCGCTACCCGGCAGCGTTTTCAGCAACGCCATCAACAGCTCAATCATTAATTATCATATACCCCATAAACTATGAATAAGGATGAAGCGAATGCAATACCAATTAGACCAAGTACCCGAAACACTCGCTGGCAGTGCGAAACAAAACCATAAATCCACACCAAGCACTGAGCTAAACTCCACGCTTAGCCCGAAGCCAAGCCCCGAGCTAAGCTCTGAGCTAAGCCCTGAGATAAACGCGCTAATACAAGCCAAAAATAGAACGAGCTTAGGCCAACCGGTAGACTCGCTCAGTCGCATCGGTGGTAGTTTAGCCGTGCATTGCCTTGCCGATCTTGAAAACAGGCGTATTGTTGAAGCGGCTTCTATGGCCACCTTATACAAAGGCTATGAGTCACTGCTACCAGGGCGTGATATCAAGCAAGTCGGCCTCGTCAGCTCAACGGCATCGGGCATCTGTGGTGGTGTTCATGCCACGGCTTCGGCGCTGTGCTTAGAAATGGCGCTTGGGCTTAAGCCACCTGCGTTTGGCATCGTGCTGCGTAATCTGCTTTTAAGCTGTCAGTATTTAAACGACAACACCATGCATTTATTTGTGCTCGCTGGCCCAGATTATTCACAAGCGACATTCGAGCACAGCAACCCGGAAATCTGGCACAAAGCACAGCAATCTGCTTGCAAGCAACAAACCATACATGGCTATCACCGTATTGGCGACATCATGACAGATCTTAATAAGGGTGTGGGCAAACTCTATAAAGAAGCCTTGAAGATGGTTTCGTTGGCCCGCAAAGCCTACATCTTACTCGGTGGCAAATATCCACATTCTGAGTCGATTATCCCAGGTGGTGTCTCTATTACAGTTGATGCTGATAAGCTCGAAGCCTTTAAAACCACGCTTGACCCTTTTGCTGCCTACAGCCAAAAAACAGCCGCCATCTGGGATGAGATATTCGATTTCCTATTAACTGCCAATCCGCGTTATCAGGAACTCGGCAGAAGCCCGGCTTCGATGTTGGACTTTGGCCAATGGGATCACCCTGAGCACTACGATGCAAGCTACCAACATTGCGATAGTTGGGGAAAAAAACGCTGGTCTACCCCTGCTGTCGTCATCGACGGTAAGCTTGCTTGCGATCAATTAAGCCTACTCAACGCGGGCATGGAAGAATCGCTAGATTATTCCTATCAAACCCTCGCCGACGCAAGTCCCGGGCAGTTAATACAACAAGACCCATTGGGCAACGCCATTAGTGCCCACCATCCTTGGAATAAACGCAGCGAGAAACCACGCACTATGAAACCTGGATCCTTGAAACCTGGATCTATAAAACCCAGATCCATGAAACCCAGACCCATAAAACCCAATGCTTATAGCTGGGGTTCAAGTCTGACTTGGCGCGGTCATGGCTTTGAAGTAGGCGCTTACTCAAGACTTTATCTAACCGCCCTTGCCCAAAATCTACCAAGCAGCCAATATCTGGCAGCAACAGGTAAAAGCCTAGACTTCCTATTACCGATGAAGAATGCCCTGGATGCTAAACTCATCTGGCAAGTCCCCGCTATCTGGAATGCCTTTGAACGTAACCGCGCGCGTGCCTATGCCTTAGCATTCAACCTCTCAGTGACGCTAGAAAACATCGACACAGCCATGAAGCTCGTACAGGAAGGCGAAACGCAGACCCATGTGCAACTCACCAGCAGCAAAACTGGCCAACAATTAGGCGTCGGTCTATGGGGAGCAAGTCGAGGTTTTTTAGCGCACTGGGCGGTGATCAAAGATCAAGCCATCGACAATTATCAAATCAGCGTTCCATCAAGAGTCAATGCGGGCACTCGCACAAGCTCGAACGCGCCAGGGCCGTTAGAAAAAGCCCTAATGAATACACCCATTATCGAAAGCCGATTTAAGAATGCCGCAGACTTCAGCGCCATCGATATTCAACGCACCATACAAAGCTTCGATCCTTGCATGAGCTGCTCAGCACATGTACTGATCAAAGACACCGGTGAAGTTCTCGATAAGGAGATCGATACCAGCTTCCCGATCTAAACGTATTAGCAGGCGCTTGCTGCCATCGAAAGTGAGTGTCTGCTATGCACGACAAAATTCTGTCACAATCAGCTATAGAGTACCTAAACATCATCGGTTACTCTAAAAGATAAACGCCTTTCACCCATGAACCCACTGGCAACGTTGCATTTTAACAAATAAGGATTATCCTTAAACCTAAATAAATCAGTTGGATCGTTGCGAGGGCGTCTAAGGTGCTGAAGGTAACGTGTTTTTCCAGTTTTTAAGGCGACCGCAGTAGATCCAACTGATTTATTTAGGTTAAAGGCACATATCCAGCAAACTCTCAAACTAAGGAAAGAGCAATGTCCTCAATAACAACATCACACGCATGGAAAGCGCTTGAATCACATTATCAATCCATTAGTGAAACACATATGCGTGACCTGTTCACCGAAGATCCAAAACGTTTTACTAAATTCTCAACACAATTCAATGACATATTGCTGGATTACTCAAAAAACCGTATTACTGAAGAAACACTCACATTGCTTTTTGATCTCGCTCGCCAGTCTGAACTCACCACCTGGATTAACAGAATGTTTACCGGCGAGAAGATCAACAATAGCGAAAACCGCGCTGTTTTACATATCGCGCTACGTAATCGAAAAAACACACCCATCGTCCTTGATGGGTGTGATGTGATGCCACAGGTGAATAGCGTACTTTTAAAAATGAAACATTTTTCGGATTCAGTACGCAGTGGCGAATGGAAAGGTTATAACGGTAAAGCAATTACTGATGTGGTCAACATCGGCATCGGTGGCTCTGACCTTGGCCCTGTGATGGTAACAGAAGCCCTTAAACACTACGCCAAAGAAAACTTACATGTTCATTTTGTTTCAAACATCGATGGCACACACATCACAGAAACGTTGAAGTCTCTTAATCCGCAGACAACACTCTTTATTATCGCGTCGAAAACATTTACCACACAAGAAACTATTACCAACGCGGCAACGGCAAAAAATTGGTTTTTAAAAACAGCCAAAGATGAATCTGCTGTTGCCAAACATTTTGTTGCGCTATCCACCAACTCAGACAAAGTCGCCAAATTTGGTATTGATACAAATAACATGTTCGAATTTTGGGATTGGGTTGGTGGTCGCTACTCATTATGGTCAGCTATCGGCTTATCGATTGCCATTTACATCGGCATGGATAACTATGAAGAACTGCTCAATGGCGCACACGAAATGGACGAACATTTTCTTCATTCACCTGTCGAGATAAACTTACCTGTCATTCTTGGATTGCTTGGTATCTGGTATAACAACTTTTTTGAAGCACAAACCCATGCTATTCTCCCTTATGACCAATATATGCATCGATTTCCCGCCTACTTTCAACAAGGCGACATGGAGAGTAACGGCAAACGGGTCGATAAAAACGGTAATATAGTGGATTATTCTACCGGCCCGATCATCTGGGGCGAACCAGGTACCAACGGCCAACACGCATTTTATCAACTAATACATCAAGGGACAAAAATCATACCTGCTGATTTTATTGCCCCGATTGAATCATTAAACCAAAGCGGTGACCATCATAAAATATTGTTATCAAATTTTTTCGCCCAAACTGAAGCCTTAATGACAGGCAAAACCGAAGCAGAAGCACGCAGCGAACTACAAGCCTCCGGCTTAACAGGTAACGAACTGGAAAAGCTCTTGCCACATAAAACATTTGCCGGCAACAAACCCAGCAATTCAATTATTGTAAAAAAAATCACACCACATACACTCGGCTCACTCATTGCGCTTTATGAACACAAGATATTTGTTCAGGGTATCATCTGGAACATCAATTCATTTGATCAATGGGGTGTTGAATTAGGCAAACAACTCGCCAACGCGATTTTACCCGAACTGAATGATGACAAACCGATATCAAATCACGATTCATCAACCAATGGGTTAATCAATTACTTTAAATCAAACAAGCAGCCTGGATGAAACACAACGATTGTGAAAACATTCAACTTGAAAACAAACCAGCATATTTTAGTGGGTTGGGCTAGTAAATACGATCCCAGGGACGAGGGAGCTAAAATTACGCCGGGAGCGGTCACCGATGAGCAATTATCGGGCTGTTGGACATCGTTGCACTCACTCCAACCTACAAGTGATATTTAGATGCCAGTAAAATTAATCATATTTTTTGCGCTATTTTCTTTATGCCTCGTTGCACAGGCGCAGACAGATAACCAGGCGGAAACCGCTACAAAAGATAATCTCGACGGAGACGATAACGGTGGAGCAAAAATTGTAGACACACCCTATACCGAACAAAAAGTGGTATTTGATTTTTATTACGATGACCCGGTAAAAATCAATTCTGCACTCTATTGGGTGAGGTCATTAATGATGCCACTAATAGAAGCACCCTATGATTATGCGCCTGATTTTCTCAGCCTCAAAGTTGTCATACATGGTACTGAGTTAGTCACTCTTGCCAAAAAAAACTACGCTAAATACCGCGATGCGGTTGAAAGAATGCGCTATTATGCTAGTCTCGGTGTGGAATTCAAAGTCTGTAATCTTGCGGCAAACGATTACGGATACCTACCGAAAGATTTTTATGAATTTGTACACGTAGTCCCCTCAGCAATCACTGAAATAGCACATTGGCAATTGATGGGATATGCACTCATTACCCCCCAAGTTCTGGAGAAAAAATTTAACACCGACGAAATTCGTTAAATGCGCCAAAGATAACTATCTCGGTATGAAACTTAGACATTGCAATCTTTTCTTTTAATTGTAGAATCAATCACAACATGCAACAATCATTGAATTCCAGCTAGCCAAGATGAAGCACAGCGATATCCGTAAACGCAACAGTCAACAGCCATCGTGAAGAACATTCATCCTAAGAAAAAGCCAAAGCAGAAACTGCCCATAATCGATTCATTTGACTTCTATCCCGGTAGAATCCTGGCGAAAAAATATAAAATAATCTCTCAGCTCGGCGCAGGATGGGAAGGTGAAGTTTACCTTATACGGGAATGCATGACTGGCATTGAAAAAACGGCCAAGTTCTTTTTTCCACAACGCAATCTGAATGACAAGTCCGCCAAATTCTACGCGAAAAAGTTACATAAACTTCGCCAATGCAGCATTATTGTACAATATCATAGCCAAGATTCCATTATCTATCGTGGCGCCCCCATTACTTTTTTGTTATCTGAATTTATTGAAGGTGAATTATTAACCGAATTCCTAAAACGGCAGCCTGGAAAACGACTCACCCCGTTCCAGGCGCTACACTTGCTACATGCATTGGTGCTTGGTATTGAGTGTATCCACCGCATTAACGATTACCATGGAGACTTACATAGCGATAATATTATTGTACAGCGCTTCGGTCTCGGTTTTGATCTAAAATTACTGGACATGTTTCATTGGGGCGCGCCCAGCCCGGAACATCGTCATGATGATGTCATTGACCTAATTCACATATTTCATCTTGCATTAGGTGGTCAAAAACACTATGCCAACCACCCAAAAGAAATTAAAGATATTTGCTGCGGTTTAAAGAAGTCGTTAATTCTAAAAAAATACAGAACTACTACTCGATTACGGCATCACATTGAGACCATGCAATGGAACTAATACGATACGGCTAATACCATATAACTAATTCGAAACAACTATTGCAACACAACTATTGCGACACAATGACAGACAATAAAATTATCAAGGCAAAAAGCTTTATACAAGCTGAAATGAATAAAGCAGAACTTTATTCATTCGCCCTCGGTACAACATCATTGTTTACCACCTCTCCTGCAAAAGAGACGCCAAATGAAGATGCCATTGCATTAATCCCTGTCGACGACAGAAACGGCGTATTGGTCGTCGCTGATGGTGTTGGCGGAATGCCCACTGGCCAGGATGCATCACGTATCGCCATTGAATCACTTACAAATGCCATCAATAAATCGATATGTGAGGACATGTCGCTGCGTGAAGGTATATTAAACGGTATAGAAACAGCAAATAAGACATTGTGCGAATCAGGCGTCGGCTCGGCTACTACCCTCGCAGTGTTAGAACTGCAAGGCCAGACAATACGCTCATATCACGTTGGTGATGTGCTAATTTTATTGACGGGGCAACGCGGTAAATTAAAATTACAAAATGTACCACATTCACCTGTTGGTTACGCGGTGGAATCCGGCATGCT
>JAADIM010000023.1 GCA_013151345.1 Gammaproteobacteria bacterium | reverse complement strand
ACCTAGCCATACAGGTGCTTGGTTCAGGGGGGCCTATTGCTGATGATGGGCGTGCCAGTTCGGGTTATCTAATTTGGCAGAAAAATAAGTCTATCCTGATGATTGATGCAGGGGGAGGTGTTTTTCATCGATTTGGCGAAGTAAAGGGGCAAATAGAAAATTTGGAATTAGTCGGCTTAACCCATCTACATGCTGATCATGTGGCAGATTTACCTGCGCTACTTAAAAGCGGTTTTTTTACTGATCGGACAAAGGCCCTGCCCATTTCTGGTCCAACAGGTAATGAACGTTTTCCGGGGCTGGTTGATTTTATGCATGCCTTGTTTAATCCAAAGTCTGGCGCTTTTCGGTATTTATCAAGCTACCTTGACGGTAAAGACGGGTTATTTAAGACTGAGTTAGTTGAAATAGATAATAAGTCAGAGCAACCTTATTCAATAATAAAGAAAAACAAATTGCATATACAGGCGGTAGGCGTTAACCATTGGGCGATTCCAACGATTGGTTATTTAGTTGAAATAAATGGTAAACGTATCGCATTCAGTGGCGATCAAAATGGCGATAATCCTGCTTCCTGCTTTTATAAAGTTAATTCGCAATGCGGATATTCTTTTTATGTCTCATGCCGTTTCGGAAAAAACAGATTCAGTAGCAGGGCGCTTACATGCCAGACCTTCTATTATTGGTAAACTTGCAAAGGAAGCAAACGTAAAGACATTAGTATTATCTCACTTAATGAAAAGAAGCCTGGATAATCTTGATGAAAATATTAATATTATTAAAAAGGAATACTCAGGAAATTTAAAGATAGCGGAAGATCTTAAATGTTTTGTCATAGATTAAAAAAATATACCGGAACAAGACAAATCTTTCTGTGACAATCATAGAAAATCCTGACTTTGGCTAGATGCTGGTTGTGCTATAGGGTACTTACCGGAGGCTGATGAAAATGTTCAGGTTTATGTTTGTGTAACAATGTGGTTTTTATTTCCCATTGAATAGCCGCCTCAATCGACTCAAGATAATTAACCTCGCCAGCAATGCTATTGGCAATCGGTATACCGTCTCGATAGAGAATGCGGTTATTGGAAATACTGGCGATTCGATCACCCGCAGTAATGGAGCCGGTTAAGTTTAATGGGTCACTGGCAGAAATTGAAACCAGCTTACCGTCTTTATCTTGCTTTCTAATTTTTCGCAATGCATTCATCGCATTTGGCAACGCAAACTGTTCACCGGCGAAACCCTGTACAAACCGGCCACCGCGAAGTTCTCCCCGTGCTTCCATTCGACGGTAAACATAAACTAAATCACGCCACGGTGGCAGACCCACTTCATTTTCAATTACTTTACGAAAGACAATACCATAACGATTGAGCAATACACGGGCAATATATTCAACTGCAGTAAAACGCAGTTCATGCGTTTGCGAAGAAGTGCCGCGTAACAAGGACCACCGCCCGGCTTGCGCAAGTGGCACATGACCCGGTAGTCGTTTTGAACGTCGCCGCAAAATCTTTTGCGGAGTAATAAGCGTGCGTAAACCGCTAAAACTGTCTGATGTGATCAAACCCCACGCAACCAGTTCACCTAAAGCGGTTTCCAATTGTGATGGCAACAAGCGGGTTTCGTCTGATAACTCCTGAAAAAAACTTGCACCCCACTGTTTCAAGCTGGAATAAACAGTATTCGCGTTTGCAGATAACGTTATTTCATTTATGTCGACCATCGCACTATAGCTTCGCCAATCAGTAATATGCGAACGACCAATAAAACTGATTGGTGTACTCTTAACAGCTGGATTTTTTTGTTTGGTATTTTTCGTCTGGCTTTTTGTCAGACTTTTTGTTAGAAAAGGCGCTTGCAAACGTAACCAGATAAATTTTCCAGCTTGGCATAGCTGATCCAGTTGCGATGAACTAAAGTCAAGAATGCGCGATGGTAAAATATCTTGCTCCCAGCTGGAGGCGGCCATTGGAATGCCTTCGAGTTGTTGCAAAGTTCTTTCCAGTGCGGCTGCGCCTTCTGCCGGATCGTCAAAACCATGCCAGTGAAATAAAAAGCGCATAAAATCGACAGGACTGACCGGATCAATTTCATTACGTAATTGTTTCAAGGTATAACGATGTATACGTGCAAGCAGCCCACGCTCACACCATTGTATTTGCGTACTCTGAGAAAAATGCCCTTGAATGGCGAAACCTTCTTGTTGCAGATTGAGCAAACTGACTTCGATTTCGGTTACTGGTAGCGAAAGGGGTTTATTTAATAGTTCAACAGAAACAGGGCCAAGTCCTTCCAATCGACTACGTAGCACTTCAATTAACGCAGCGGATTTATCGTCAGGAATCGGATCCGTCGCCTCGATATCAAGTTCTTTAGCTGTTTTAGGGAAAAGCACGAGTAAATGATGCAGGCGTTCGGCGGCCACCCAAAGCGGCATACCATTTTCCGGTTTAATAATAGTACTGCGTTGCTGCTGCTGCAAAAATTGCATCGATTGTAACCAGCCCTGTGCCATGCCTTCATCTGCGGAAATAAAACCCAGCACCATTAACGCATCATGCAATTCATCTGCATTCCTTACTAGAGGCCAAGCTTCCTCTTTCACTTTCTGAATTGCATCGTGATCAAGGCGTCCGATATCCGCCGCATCCGCCGGAGTGAGATGACGTCGCTGTTGAATGGCCAGTGTACGGCGTTCTTCCGCCGCACCATCATCCAGAAAAGCATAAGGACGGGCATTGATAATTTCCAGCGCTAATGGTGACGGTGTAGCCAAATCGCGTGTCGTGATTTGAATATTTTTCTGTTCTATATTTTTTAGTAACTCAACCAGGCCATCGATATCCATTACGTCATGTAAACAGTCATATAACACCTGATCCACCAATGGATGTTCCGGGACTTCCCTGTCACCCGCAATATTTTCAAAACAAGCGAGTTGATCGGGGAAGATCAAGGCAATCAAATCTTCGGCATTGTTGCGTTGAAACGGTGCAGGGACTTTCTTACCTGCACGGTTACGCGGAACGGCCAATGCAGTGTTGGTTACCCAGCGCCAGCGAATCGGAAACATGGGTGCATCAAGTAACGCTTGTATCAAAATATCGGTCACTGTGCCTGATTTTAAATACTGTGCCGGTTCATCCAACGGGAAACTGTGTGTCGGTCCCAAGGACAAAATCAAATTGTCTTCAGTCGCGGCTGCCTGTAACTCAAAATTGAAACGGCGACAAAAACGTTTTCGTAATGCCAACCCCCAGGCACGATTAATACGTGTGCCAAACGGCGAATGTATGACAAAGTGCATGTCACCGGTTTCGTCAAAGAAACGTTCAAACACCAAATGAGTTTG